>NZ_CP165728.1:0-300000 GCF_041200175.1 Streptomyces sp. R33
CCCGCGGAGCGGGTTCCTCAGCGCTGCGCGCTGAGGAGAGAACGGCCTCGCTTCGCTCGGCCGTCCCGCCTTCGGCGGGAGGACCCTCCGCTTCGCTCCGGGTTCCGCAGCGCTACGCGCTGCGCCAACGAACCTCCTCGCTACGCTCAGAGGGGCTCGGCTTCGCCGAGCCAGAGCCGGCCCTCCGGGCCGGAGTCCTGCGCTTCGCTCCGGACAAAGTTCGGGGGCTTCGCTTCGCTCTCCCCCTAACGGCTCGCTCTGCGAGCTCAGGTACCCCGTTTCACGGGGTCCGGGCCTCCGGCCCGTTGGAGTGGGTCCGCTTCGCTCCCCCACCCGGGTCCTTCCGGCTCCGCGGCCTGGGTGACCCCGTTTCACGGGGTTCGGGCCTTCGGCCCGTTGGGCGGCTCCGCTTCGCTCCCCCGCCAGGATCCTTCCGGCTCCGCATCCAGGACCATAGCTCGGGGTCGTGGCGCCGAACGAAAGCGTGCAGAATCTGCGTAATGTGTTGTGCCTGGTCCAGTGCGTCCTGAACAACTTGCTCCAACGCCAGTACCCCACCAAGCCGCACATACTCCTGGTCCGACCCGAGCCGCTCAAGAGCCTTAACCAGGCGATCTGTCACCTGGCCGCGCCTGGAGAGCCGGTAGGTCCGAGCCGTGTGCGCCAGGGCGATCACTCCACCCGTTCCCGCGAGAAGAATCCTTGAGTCAGATCATCTAGTCTGGGGCTTTGACAATCCGGTGAGGCCTTGCGTTCGAAAGCCGGGGTCCGCTGCCCCGTCACCCACACTCCACAAAGGGGCCTACGGGAGTCCACTCTGATGGCCCCTGCGCGCCAACCGCCCGGACCTGAATGCATTGCTTCGGCCCCGTGGGACCGGGGATCGAGAAGATGTATTTAGTGGTATTCGGCGGCAAACTCTTGATCGCGCCTCCGATGCTGTTAAATCGGATCTCGTAGCCAGTTTCAAGCCTGGCCTCATCGACCCACGTTATTTCAACCCGGCCTATCGATATCCTGTTGGCGAGCACGTGTGAAGGCTCGGGCGGTGGTCCGGTGTTTTGAGACACACTGAAATCCGCCCAAACCCTATCGTAGGACTCGGGTTCATAATTCCTCCCGTAAGCATGAACCTCACGCGATTCAGACTCGTCGATCCGCAGGAAACGATAGTCTTCAGCGTCGAGGTCTCTACTGAAGCAGTTCGTTCCTTCGTACAATCTTAGTCTTACGACCGTGACAATTTCCTCGCCGCGGAGATCAAAATTAACTAGAAGCTCACCCCTGGCCTCATCCCCTGCACACGTCTCCTTCGAAATACTCCCAGTCGGGTGCTCATGTGTAAGTCTGATGCTTTCAAAGAAATTTTTAGTCACCTCGTGCCCGCCACCAAATGTGCCACCGTAGTCCTCCACACGTAAAGATCCTTGAATGGCGACGGTATGAACTTGAGCTGCCGCAGCAGGATCCGCTGCGCCCAGGAATGGGATAGGGGCCAGCAGTACCATGGCCGCTACTAGACGTTCAAGTTTCATCTTCGGACCTCGCGAATAATGGACCCCTGACATACGAGCCCGCGTCGTAGCGAGGGGCACTCCACCCCTTCCAACAGAATCCCACTGCGGCAATTCCGACGCATCTCGGGAGGACGGCTGGGTGGGAACAACATCTCAGCCATAGATCAAGGGCACTGGAACCCCGCCGTAGTTCACCCGCACCTGACCTCACCGCTCGAGTTCGCCGCCCTCTACGACAAGAACCCTGACAGGTACCTTGCCAGCCTCCACCTGCGCGCTTCGATGACCTGGCTCATCGACGGCCGGATCGGCCTCGAGGAGCGCGGCGACCCGCGTGCGCAGCTCGCCGCGCGGCACCGTATCCGGCCTCTCCCCTTCGGCCTGCCCGTCGCAGCCTGCTTGCCGGGCCGACCTTCATGGAAGGCGTGAACGGCGCTGCGCGGCCAGTGCTCCACGCCGCAGACGGTTACAGCGTGCGGCTCCATCCGCGGATCAGTCTTGTAGCTGTCCCAGGACCGAGGGCTCACGCGTAGCTCGGCTGCAGCTTCCTGCCGGTCCAGCAGATCATCAGGGGAGCCTGGCGCCGGCAAGGTAGGCGGCCGTCTGCTCCCCGTCCCACAACAAGACCCGGGCGCCGTCGGAGCTGACGGGCGCGGGGAAGTCCTCGGCCGCCTACGGCCGCTTGTTCCGGAACGTACCCATCGCCATGCCCATCTCTTGGGCAAGCTGCTCACGGGTACGAACCAGCCGCTCCCGTCCATGGCGAACCATCAGCGCTCCACTCACCATCACATCCAGCCTCAGCCGTCGGCCCGGCCGACAGGCAAGCAGTGCGGGCCAGCGATTTCCGGCGCCGAGCACGGCCGCCGAACCAGCCCCTGAAAGTTACTGCCCCTCAGTCACTTCGGTAAGGCCACACCGTAGCGGTGCATCAAAATGACTTGCAGATAGAGAATGGAAAACGATCACGTCTGGACATGGTCGAACAACCGCAACCCACCGCCCCTACCTGCCCGGACACGACCACAAAACCGCAGGTCAAAGCGTTCTCATTTACCACCAAAGGAAGGAGGCGGCCCGATGGTACTGCCCCCAGAACAACCTGGGCACCGAGCCTCACTCACGCACGCCATGTCGGCACGGGCCCTCACGATCGCAGAGAGGATAGGGCAGCGGTGACAGTGGACGCGATGGTGAGGACGGCAGCAAAAGCAGCGGCGGCGTGCTTGAGGGCGGCGGGGTAGGTGGCGCCGTCCAGGCGGGCAAGCTTGGCTGCACCAGCCCCGACGAGTAGGGCGAGAACGATGATGATCGCGGTGGTGAGAAGGAAAAGGACGAGGTCGGTCATGACGGGCTCCGTTGGTCGTTTGGGCTTATGCGACCGACGGTCTCGAAGTTGGTGTTCGCCATGGTTCACCGGAGGAGAATGAACACCGGTGAACACGTCAGGGGGACCGGTGGGCGAGAACAGTGGTGTGCGGAAGGCCGCGCTGGACGAGCTGCGGAACCGGCTATCCGACGGACGGGCCTGTGCTGGGCTGGGTATGAGCGAACTGGCCCGGCGGGCGGGGCTCGGCCGAACCACCGTGCACGCGGCGTTCAACTACGCGGAACCCGCACCCTCCTCCAACACGCTCACGGCGTTGGGCAAGGCGCTAAAGCTGCCGAACGATGAGCTGCTTGCCCTGAGGCGAACTGCGGTCGGGGAGGCCGTTGGCGTCGCAGAAGGTGAAAGGCTGGGCCAGCTGATCGGCGAGTGGGAGCCCCACGCCCTCGAAGTGCGTCCCGCTGGCACAGCCACCGGACAGCGGGTGCTGCCCGGCTACGTCTGCAGGGCGCACGACCGGGTGCTGGCCTCGGTAGTCCAGGAGGTTGGCGCTGGGCGGAGCCGGTTGGTCGTGCTGGTGGGGGATTCCTCAACGGGCAAGACCAGGGCGTGCTGGGAAGCTGTGCAGCCGCTGGCTGGGCAAGACTGGCGCTTGTGGCACCCCTTCGACCCGACTCGGGCTTCAGCCGCTTTGAAGGATCTCCGCCGAGTGGGTCCGCGTACGGTGGTGTGGCTGAACGAGGCCCAGCACTATCTCGGCGACCCGGACCTAGGCGAGGAGATCGCCTCTGCCCTCCACTCTCTGCTCACCGCCCCAGAACGGGGGCCGGTCCTGATCTTGGGAACCCTGTGGCCCGACTATGAGCGTCAGTACACAGCGCTGCCCCCTGTCGGTGGGCCGGATCCGCACAGCCGCGTAAGGGAACTGCTGGCCGGGCAGACCGTCGCTATGCCGGACTGTTTCGACTCCGAAGCATTGCGTGCCGCTCACGACCTGGCCGATGCGGGTGACTGGCTGCTGGCCGACGCGCTCACCCGGGCCTGGCAGGACGGTCGGATCACACAGGATCTGGCCGGCGCCTCGCAGCTGTTGAAGGCCTATCAACATGGCAGTCCTGCTGCCCGGGCCCTGCTCGAGGCAGCGATGGACGCCCGCCGCCTCGACGTCGGGATTCACCTGCCGCAAGCCTTCCTCACCGACGCAGCCCCCGACTACCTCACCGACACTGAGTACGACCAGCTCACCGACGACTGGGCCGAAGCAGCATTTGCAGAACTGGCCCGACCCGTCCACGGGCGGCAAGCACCCCTCCGCCGCGCCACGGCCCGGCCGGTGCGACGCCCACCAGGAACCCCGCACTCCACTCCTGCCTCGCTTGGCCCGTCGGCAGGGCCGGTGTTCCGGCTCGCTGACTACCTCGAACAACACGGCCGAACAACTAGGGGGGACCAATGTCCACCCGACTCGTTCTGGGACGCCGCCGCCAGCCACCTCAGCCAGCACGGCGCCCTCAGGAATGTCGCAGTCAGTGCTGGCAACCGAGCACGAAAACAGTGGGAGCACCACATTCTCCACCTCGCGGCTGAAGCCGGAAGCGACGACGCCATGATCCAACTGGCATGGTGGTGTGAAGAGCGCCAAAACTTCGAGGCCGCGGAAGCGTTCTACCGGCAGGCGGCTGAAACCGGCAATACAACGGCACTGCGCGGGCTGGCACAGCGGCGCTTGGAAGCCGGCGACCGAAGCGCAGCCGAAGCCCTCTATCGAACAGCAGCCGAAGCCGGCGACTTTCACGCCGCTCGCAGCCTGATGCAGATCCGCCTGGAAGCCAGCGATCGAGCAGGCGCAGAAGCCGCCATGCAAGAGGCCCTCGACGCAGGCTACGACAGCGCCCTACTCGATCTATCCGCCATCCGCCGGGCGGCCGGAGACACGGCTGCCGCTGAAGCTCTGGACCAGCAAGCCTCCGAATCCGAAGACGCCCGCCTTCTGGCCCAGCTGGCGGCCAGGCACGCCGAAAATGGTGACCTTGCACGCGCAGAATCCCTGTACCGAAAGGCGGGCGAGCTCGGATACAGCAAGGCATGGCTCGCCGCTGGCACACTCAGACAAGAGGCAGGAGACCAGGTCGGCGCATGCGCCTCCTACCGGTTGACGGCCAACACCTACGACCCCTACGACCGGATCGAGGCGTCGTCGCTTCTGAAGCGCGCCGGCGACAACGAGGGGGCGCAAGCGTTGATCGATACCCTCGTCCACGGGCATGGCCACGCCGAGTTACTCATCACACTGGGGACGTGGCGCCAGGAAGCCGGGGACTACCAAGCCGCTGCGGACAACTACGAGAAGGCCATACAGCTCGGCAGCATCTTCGCCATTGTCGCCTTGGCCAACCTTCAGGAACACCTCGGCAAGGCAGACCGAGCCAAGGACCTCTACCGACAGGCAGCGGACCGAGGCAATCTCCTGTCCGACTGGCCATGGTGGCCCTACGGCCTGAACCCAGACGGCTCTGAGGCAGATCCATGGACCTGCCTCCGCTGCACCCCCACCCCCTGACCACGCGTGAACGGCCAGCTAGAGAGACGTGCGGTCGAGCCGGGCAGAGCCCGGCGGCGGGCCAGGGCGTCCACCTGGTCCAGGTGGACGTCGGGAAACTCGACCTCACCGCCCAGGCAGACCAGAAGACCGGCCCGGACGAGGCGGCCGACGGCCCAGGCGGTCACCCACGGCCGACAACGCGGCAGCGGCACGCCCAGAGCCTCCGTGAACCGCCGCCCACCCCGCCCCGACCGGGCCCCGAGGGCCCGCGCGGACCACCTCGGGGTCGGCGGCCTTCACCACCGCACGCGACCACTCCGCACGGCCGGCGTCCGCCGGCGGAACCGGTCCACCGGTCGCTGCCCTGGACGGGCCGCCAAGCGGGGCTCGGCCTCGGCCTGCGCGAGCCACCGCTACACCGTCCGCTCCGACACCCCCAGACACACTCCCCCACAAGACGCACATGCCCCCGCACAAGCCGTTCCTGGGCCCGCAGCCGCAACAAGCGGCTCATCACTCCGCCGGGAGGCCCTCCGGCTCCTCATTCGGCGGGGCCTTCTCCGGCTCCTCCACCGGCTTATCAGACTCAGCCGGGGCCTCCTCCGGCTTATCAGACTCCGCCGGAGTGGTCCCCGTCCCCCAGGTCGACACCGGGGGGCCCTCCGGCTCCTCATTCGGCGGGACCTTCTCCGGCTCCTCCACCGGCTTATCAGACTCCTCCGGAGTGGTCCCCGTCCCCCAGGTCGACACCGGGGGGCCCTCCGGCTCCTCATTCGGCGGGGCCTTCTCCGGCTCCTCCACCGGCTTATCAGACTCCTCCAGAGAGATCCCCGTCCCCCAGGTCGGGGGGGCCTCGTAAGGGTTCGGCGGGGCCTTATCCGGCCCGTAATTCCGCGGAGGGGCATAAGGGTCTACTTCGAACGACGCGGTGGTCACCTCGGTCGTCGGAGCCGCCATCGCCGTCGTGGCGGGGACAACGACGCCTCCCGTGACCGCCGCCGCCACGATGGCCGCGACACCCAGACGGACGGAGTTCTTCCGGATCCTGCGAGCCATGGTTTTTCTCCCGCTGGTAGTGAAGAGGCGCCCACGTGGCGCCCCTCGCCTCGGTTCCAGTAGGCCGGAACCACCCCGGCGGGGTCATGCCCCGGGATGTCGGGACTTGACACCACCGGGGACGGCCGAAACCCCGGTCTCCTCGCGATGGACAGGCCTGTCCCCTCCATGGAGAGAAGTCGCGCCCCGGGCCGAAACCGGCAGACGGGCGGCGAGACGGGCCACCCGCTGCCACCAGGACGGCCGGACGGCGGGCGCGACGACGCTGTCCATCCCACTCACAACGCGGAGCAGCCATCGAGGGGCCCCAGGCGAATAGTAGAGGCGGCCCATTCACCAAATTTGCAGCCCGAGTCCGGTCGGCAGGCTCAGCCGGCCGCCACAGTCGGCCCCTCACCGAACCGGGGAACGTCCTCCGCCGTCACGTCCAAGCGCAGCCGCTTGAAGCGCAGCGGGGGGCGGAAAAAGCCGCCCCGGTCGACGGCCCGGTCCGCGCTGACCTCGGCCACCAGCTCCGGGCGGACCAAGACGGCGTCCAGGCAGCCCAGGTGATCAGTTCTCAACGTGTACGGGCATCCCGCCCCTGAGCCGGTAGCCCCCGGTGATGGCGCAAATGTCTGATCGTTTCCAGAATTATGTAATCACTCGGTTACGTCCCGCATGCGGACTGTGATGCGCCTAAGGATGTTCGGCTCACCGGCCCCCTCCAGGGCTCGCGGTGCGCGTACAGCTTGGGGGTGGCTGGGGTCGACGTGGCAGTGGATGCGGTGGACGACGCCGACGATTTCGTGCATCCGATGTTTCGGCTAGCGCCCGGGGAAGACGCTGAAACCGACACCTCCCGGCTGTATCGGTACCAAGCCGAAATCGCCTCGCAAAAGCACCGCCACGTCCAGCTCTCCTTCATCCTCGCCGGCCTCGGCGGATCCCTCGTCCTCATCGCCGGATACATAGCCTGACGCCCCCGCGAGGCCATAGACACCGCACGTCGCTGTCCAGCAGCAACTCACGTCGATGACACCCCGCAGACCGCATCAACATGTCACCATCAGCGACCAGAACATCCCCCACCAGCAACGATCACGTCAAACCACTAGTGACAGCATCTGCGGCCCCCGAGTGACACTCACACGCGGCGTCGCACTCCCCCCTGCGACGACAGTAGCCACCGCCGTAAGCGACGCTCAGTGAAACTGCGCGCTCCTCAACCAAACTGCGCAGCGGCGGTCAGGCCGACGAACACCGCAAGTCAGAATACCAACGAACCCCGATGCTGCGCAGATTCAGTGAGCCGACCCATCACCAAACCCGCTCACTCAAACTGCACAACCCCAGGTCAGAGCCTTGACGACTGCCCAGTTTCACTGACCGGCGACAAAACCGCCTCTAATCTACGTTGTCGCTTTTTGTAGATTCCTCACTCAAAGACTTCAGCTGCCGCTTCGCCTCTTCGGCGAGTTCTTCGCGATTATTTTTGGCATTCCGATAGCGATCCACTCCCACCTTCCAGAGGCCGCCTACGGCTACCGTACTGAGTGCCCCTATTGCAAATGCCTTAGGGAATGCATTCTTAGCGGCAGCTTCTTCGATTTGCTTGACAAGTTTTTCAACCCCGCCTGCCTTTTTGGCCGCGGTCGTGAAGGCCTCATAGGCCCCTAGGTTCCCCATGGATTTTATGCCCTTTCTCGAAACGTTTTCTGCGGAGCAGGGTTGAGTCGTAAGTGGCCGAAGGTGCCCTGTTGGGCAAGACACTGGGCGCATGATCGAACGTCGCGCCGTCGCCCCGCAACTCCCCCAGCACAGACCACAACCGACCGCAGGGGCAGTCTCGCCGTCGAACCGACCGCAGCTCCGCATCCGGCGGCCGAGGGGCCCGCGGCGGCACCCCCCGCTCCCCCCAGCCGCTAGCTCGGCACAGGCGCGAATACAGCCTCCCACTGACCTCTCGTCACCAGGCTGGGCAGGCTGTCTGCTTGGATCGGCCGACGGTACTGCCCCCGGGGACACCGGGCGCCGGGCATGGCCCACGCACTACATATCGGCACGGGTTGCACCCAACCTTGGCTGCCCTCAGAACATCACCCCCGAGGGTCGGGGATCGATCCACTGGCGTCTCGTCAGTTCAGCTGGTGGGCAGCGCAGTTGGCCGATAAGTTGAACGGGAGCAGTGCCGCCAGTACTGCTCCCGCCTGTCATTTCCAAAGGACAAAATGGCACGAGGACCCCCTTGATTACTGGGTGGCCATCAACCAACCGCACTCCCAGTCCTGGAGTGTTGCGCCACCCACCCAACCTTGTTTCGGAGACCTGTCGATAACCAAATATCGATAACCGAATATTGAGCACTCGGACCAGGTCTCCCCCGTCCTCCAGAAGGGAGGTTATTAACTAAGGGGATCGGAAAATGAGCTCAGGAACATACCCATACAAGTGGTGGGTCATCTTTGGTGCAGTGATTATGGCAGCTCTTTGCGGTGTTAGCGCCGCGTTGTTGATGCTGTGCCTGCACGTCGCCGTCCCTGGCGTCGTAGGAGTAGCGTTCGGTGCCTTCATCACCAGTGGCACGTTCTTCCTAGCGATCGCCAAGGCAGGCGGTCTCGTCCATTGACGGGAAGGCCCCGAGGCAGCCTGCCTCGGGGCCGCATAGCTCGTCCGCCCGTACCCCGCTGAGGAGCATGCGACACCGCACCCGGCATCCAGGACGGGTGTTGGCATCCATTCCAAGACTTCTCTTACCCCTTTCGGGTGGCGCGGCCGTCACGAACTGGAAGTTATATAACTTCAGCTCTAGGGGTTGTCTTATGGCCAGTCGGCCGCCCGATCCCCCCTCGAAAGGGTGCGAGATGTCTGCTCTGACCCCCGGTGTGACAGCGGTCCTCCCCAGCAGTGCGGAGCGACTGATCCGCAAGGCAGAAGAAAACGGCTGGCAGACGTCTGCCGTGTTCGGCGCGGCCGGCTTGAAGGGCCCCACCGCGGACGGGTGGGTGGTGGGGCTGGAGGCGTACACGACCGAGGGGGAGGTGTCCCTGCTCCTGCTGTGGGAGCGCGGGCCCAAGGGCTTCCGGTACACGGCCAAGGAGTCCCGGGGCGTGCAGGACGGGGCAAAGCTGGCGGACATGCAGCTCAAGACCGTGACGGCCCTGGTGGAAGAGTCCCAGGTCACGGGGCCTTTCGAGTACGGCGAGTGCGGGTGTGAGGACCCGGAGGAGGTCCACAACCCGCGGGTGTGCATCGAGCACGCGTACTGCCCGGACCGGTTCGATGCGCGGTTCGGTTGGGGCTCTCAGGTGACCCGGAACGGTGATCTCTCTGGTTGGGGGGAGGACGGTGACACCGGTGGCCAGTACAGCCTCCGGGTGGAACCGGTCGAGGGTCAGGTCGTACTCACGCTGGCGGACGTGATCCCCGCCGCGGTCCGTACGGCGGTCATCCCGGGGATGCCGGAACCTGTCGACGTCGGCGACTGCTGCGTCCCGGTGGCGGACGGCTTCAACGGCTTCTGTGACGCGTACGGGGTCCGCCTGTACCTCGTGGGCACCCGTCGGAACGGTCGGCTCATGTGCGCCGAACACGCCGCGGAGCGCGCCGGAGTCCCGGTCAGTGCGCTGCCCGTGCTCGCCATGGATGCCGAGGAGCGGCAGTACGCCGCGGACTGCATCGAGGACAACCGCCGGCACCGGGTGCTGCGCGGTGCCGAGGAGTGGGCGGAGGCGCGCGAGCGGGAGGGCCGTACGATCTCGCACGCGTTCGAGGGGTGGGCGGAGAAGAACTGGACGGGTGACGACTTCGCCGCGGCGTACGTCGCGTGGCTGCACACCACCGGCCACGCCGCGGCCCCCGTCCACGCGTGGGCCATCACGGGGCCGGTTGACCGGGTGCAGCAGGCCGAGGTGCGGCTGGAGGCCGCGCGCGGCCAGCTGGCGACCGCGCAGGCCCTGCACGTCTCCGCGCAGCGCTACGGCGGAGAGACCGCGATGCGCGAGGCTTTGGAGCGGCTGCACACCGCGCACGCCATGGTTGCGGCCGCAGCCGCGGACCACGCCGCGGAGGAATCGGTGCGCGCGGAAGAGGAATCCGTGCCCGACGCTCCGGCCGCCGTGGCTGCGACGACCGAGGCCGCCGCCCACCGTCCCGACCCGGTACCCGCGGCCCGGTACTCGGTCGGCATCGCGCCCGTGACGGTCCGGGACCGTCACCACGGTCGGACCGTCGCCGAGTGGAAAGACGTAGCGGACGGACACGCGTTGCGTGCCGTGCGCGCCGGACGGGCCGTTCAGGCCGCGCGAGCCTCGCTTGAGGGGCCGGCCGTCCGGTGGACCGACACCCCCGAGACCACCACCCCCGGGTGGGCCGCGCCGGTCCTCCCCCGGATCCGGGACCTCGCCCGGACCGCCCTGCGCCGCGGCGCGGTGGCCCAGGAGCTGTGGATGCGCATCGGGTGGGAGGCGAGCGACGCCGCCGAGGCCGGCGCGGCCCTCCCCGCCCGCCGCGCGGCGGAACTCGCCCACCGCGCCGCCCTCCTGGCGGACGCGTGCGAGCACGCTGCCGCCGAGGCCGAGGCCTTGGCCGCGCCCCCGCTCCTGCGGCCAGTCCCCAAAAAACCGAGAAGTTATACAAGTTTGTTCGCCCAGCGTTCGCCCTCGCCGGACACCTCGACAGGGGTGGGGGCGTCGCCACCCTGGCACCGACCCTGGCCACCCGACCTCGCCCCGCATTTCCGAAGGACGTCAAAACCGAGAAGTTATATAAGTTAAGGGGTAGGGTGGGGGCGCGGGCCTGATACGGTCCGCGCCCGAGACGAGAGGCGACGCCCGCATGGCCACCGCACCCCGCCAGGTCCCCAAGGTCTATCCCGCCGGTACCGGCAGGCCCACCGACCGGACACTCACCGACGAGAAGGTCGTCCGCACGGTGAACGTGGCCGGCACCGTGTGGGAGGCGGGCAAGAAACGCGCTGGTCAGGACGAGGTCTCGATCTCCCACGCCGTCGGCCTGTTCCTCGAGGCCTACGCCGCCGGCCTCCTCAACCTCGACGCCATCACCGCCCAGCTCGACGCGCTCGCCGCCGGCAAGGACCCTGCAGCCGTACCCGGCGCCGGCGCGTGGACGGAAGAAGCCCCTCCCGCCTTCCCGCACCCCAGTTGGAGCAGCGGGGACGGCGTCCCGCGCGCACTCGACATCCTCGACGCCGAGGACAGGCCCTGACCTGCAAACACGCACGCCCCGCCCGGAGTCCGGGCGGGGCGTTTGTCGTTCACGAGCAGGCCCGTTGCCGGGCCACGGTCAGCGCCGACGGACGGCGAACGCGACGCCGACCGCCGCGGCCAGAGCCCCGGCCACCGTCGCCACCGTCGCAATCGGCCCGGTGAGCGACGGGTGGGCGAGGCACATGTAGCCGGCCGTTGCGAGGACCAGGACGCCGACGATGACCAGGCACAGCGTCAGGAGCGGGTCCGTGGCCGGCTGCGGCGGCCGCGGGGGCTGCTGCTGCGGGGTCTGGGGCTGCGGGTCGGTAGCGGTGGACATGAGGTTCCCTCCCGATAGGTGTCCGCGGATGGTCCACGGACATGGCGCTGCCCACCTCTCCGGGGGGTGCAGTCTGCGCATTCCGGTGAGGGGCAGACAGCACAGTGCGGAACGCAGGGGTTAGCCGCGCAACCCCACCTGTGCGCGGCGAGGAGTTCGATGGTCGGCGGGCCGGAGGACCAGGAGAGCTCCGCGTAGACGTCCTTTGATGGGCCGCGACATGACGCCCGGCCTCGAACTCTGCCGTCCCGCCCCCTGAACCCGCCGCACCAAAGACCCGCCCCACCAACGGGGCGACGGGCCGGTAAGCGTGTCTTATCCACTAACTTGCTCCGCCTGCGGGGCCGGTGCCGAGAGTGCGCCGGCCCCGCAGCATTCGCACGGCCGACTCGTCGGCGACGTCCTGGTGCTCGACGTCGAGGCGTTCCGCGGCGAGCAACCGCGTACTCGAGGACGGCGTCGCCGTGCTCCTGGTGCTCGTCGTCGGACCGGTGCCCAGGGTTCTCTCGCATATTTTACCTGTTGTTTGTGATTCTCGGTGGAGGCATGGTTCTGCAGGTCATGCCGTATCGGGTGGTGTCTGTTTCCCGCAACAGGTCGGTATGGACTCTGCGGGCCGTTGTGCCTGAAGACACCGGCGATGTGGGCGTCTTCCTGGGTATGGACGTCGGCAAGACAGCTCACCACGGCCACGGGCTGACGCCGGCGGGCAAGAAGGTCTTCGACAAGCCGATGCCCAACAGCGAACCGAAACTGCGGGCCGTCTTCGACAAGCTGACCGCGAAGTTCGGCACCGTGCTGGTGATCGTGGACCAGCCGGCCTCGATCGGTGCTCTGCCCCTGACCGCGGCCCGGGACGCCGGCTGCCAGGTCGCCTACCTGCCCGGACTGGCCATGCGACGGATCGCCGACCTCTACCCGGGAGAGGCGAAAACCGACGCGAAGGACGCCGCGGTCATCGCCGACGCCGCCGGCACCATGCCCCACACCCTACGTTCGCTGGAGCTGACCGACGAGATCACCGCCGAGCTCACGGTGCTGACCGGCTTCGATCAGGCTCGCCGCAGAAGCCACCCGCACCTCCAACCGGATACGCGGCCTGCTCACCCAGTTCCACCCGTCGCTGGAGCGCGTGCTCGGCCCGCGACTGGACCACCCCGCCGTCACCTGGCTCCTCGAGCGATACGGATCCCCGGCCGCACTGCGCAAGGCCGGCCGCCGCAGACTCGTCGAACTCATCCGGCCCAAGGCCCCGCGGATGGCACAGAGGCTGATCGACGAGGTCTTCGACGCTTTCGACGAGCAGACCGTCATCGTTCCCGGCACGGGCACCCTCGACATCGTGATCCCGTCCCTGGCCGCCTCGCTCGCCGCGGTCCACGACCAGCGCCGGGCCCTGGAAGCCCAGATCAGCACCCTGCTGGAGGCCCACCCTCTTCACCCGGTCCTGACCTCGATGCCCGGAGTCGGAGTCAGGACCGCCGCCGTCCTGCTGGTCACCGTCGGCGACGGCACCGGCTTTCCCAGCGCCGCCCACCTCGCCTCCTACGCGGGACTCGCCCCCACCACCAAGTCGTCGGGCACCTCGATCCACGGCGAACACGCACCCCGCGGCGGAAACCGGCAGCTCAAACGGGCCATGTTCCTCTCCGCCTTCGCCTGCATGAACGCCGACCCGGCCTCCCGCACCTACCACGACCGCCAACGCGCCCGCGGCAAAACCCACACCCAGACACTCCTGCGGCTCGCCCGCCAACGCATCAGCGTCCTGTTCGCCATGCTCCGCGACGGCACCTTCTACGAGTCCCGAACCTCCACCGTCACCCTCGCCGCATGACCACCCCAAACAGTCTCAAACCCGGCACCACGTCCTTGACGAAGGACATAGAGACACACCCCACTTCCCCGCTTCCCCTCCCTCCGCTCGATCTCCCCCTCCTCTACTCCGCTCCGTTTCCTTCCCTTCCCCACCTCTCCTCCGTCCCCTCCCCCAGCCCCCCACGTCTCCTGCAACCCGCTCCCTCCCCCACCCGCTCCTCTCTCCCCCTACCCCCTCCTACCTATAAGTCCGGCTAGTCACCGACTGCATTTCGGGGCCTGACCAGGCACGATGCAGCCAGACCACAGAAACCGCTTCCCCCCTTGTTTCCCGCTATCTCTCCCCCTTTGTTTCCCCCCCATCTCTCCCCCCACGTTTACCCCCCGTGGCGCACGCCCGCCCGGGCCGCGGGCAACGCTCCAGGAGTCATCCGCCGATTCCCTTGCACGCCAGCGACACAGGCCTGTTGGGGAGAGTGTCTGTAAGTACTGCTTTGGGCGCCACACAAGACCACGCGCCCCAGTGCCAGTTCCACCGCCAGATCACCCGTACGCCCAGCGACTGGTCACGAGGCAGCATCTTCCAGCGAACAGACCCCCCTCATCACCATCACCAAGTCAGCCATCAGCCTAGGAGCGATCAGCTGGCACTGACCGGCAAACGGCCGTTGCCCCGACGAACGGGGAGCAACGGGGTCCCCGGATAACTCACCGCCCCTGGCACGGCCGTGCCCGCTTCCGCGACCGGTGAGCACGCTGCCAGTCACCGGGCATGCAGCGGTGTAAGAGGGCTGGTGACTTCGGAAGATCGGTCATGACGGGCGTGTCAGCGATCTTGTGTAAGTCGGTTGGTGTCATTGGATGCTGAGCCGGTCCTCGAAGAAGAGTGAGAACTGGTTCAGCGCTTCCTTCCAGTGTGGGGCGACGTGGTTGGCATCGCGCGCTTTGGGGTTGATCTGCTCGCGGACTGCGAGGTAGAGGACCTTCAACGCTGCCTGTTCCGAGGGGAAATGGCCGCGGTTGCGGGTGGCTTTGCGGAGCCGCGAGTTGATCGATTCGACCATGTTCGTGGAGTAGACCACCGTCCTTATGGCCGGTGGGAACGCCAGGTAGGGAGTGAACTCCGGCCAGGCCGACCGCCAGGTCCGCACGATCGCCGGGTAGCGTTCGCCCAGGTCAGAGGCCTCGAACGCGTCAAGGGCCTGTTCGGCGGCCGTCTCGGTCGGCGCTGTGTAGATCGCTCTCAGAGCCGGCACCAGCTTCGGGTGGTCCCGCACGGACGACAGTCTGAGCGAGGCCCTGGTCAGGTGAATCACGCACGTCTGGACCGTGGCCTTGGGCCAGGTCGCGGTGACGGCGTCGGGCAGGCCCTTCAGACCATCGCAGACGACGATGCACACGTCCTCGATACCCCGGTTCCGCAGTTCCGACAGCACCGCCATCCACGTGGTCGCGCCTTCACCCTCGGCTCCAACCCACAAGCCGAGGACGTCTTTGCGGCCGTCCATGTCGACGCCGACGGCCAGGTAGACCGGCTTCGATGTCACCGAGCCAGAACGGATCTTCACCCACAATGCGTCGATGTAGATGATCGGCCAGACCGCGTCGAGGGGCCGGTTCTGCCAGGTCACGAGCTCGTCGATCACGGCGTCGGTGACCTTGCTGATCAGGTCTGGGCTGACCTCGACTCCGTAGATCTGGGCGAGGTGGGAGCGGATGTCGCGCACGCTCATCCCGCGCGCGTAGAGCGAGAGGATCCGGTCGTTGAATCCCGCCAGCCGGCGGGCGTTCTTCGGGACCAGACGCGGCTCGAACTCACCGTTGCGGTCTCTGGGCACCGCCAAAGTGACGGCGCCGGCATCGGTCAGGACCGTCTTGGGCGACGTCCCGTTCCGGGAGTTTCCAGAGCCGTGACCTGCGGAATCTCCGCGTTCGTAGCCGAGGTGTTCACTCATCTCGGCTTCCAGAGCCCGCTCCAGAACAGCCTTGGTGATCTCCGTCAGGAGCCCGCCCTCGCCGAGCAGGGCCGCTCCCGAGGAGTCAGCTTTGTCGAGCAGCCGCTCGACCACCTCGTCGACCGTCTTGTCGCCGGCCACGGACGCGGCCGCTTCGTCTTTGTCTGCCATGACTCGTCCGATCCGCCTGGCCCACAGGCCCGAGGCCGAGCCCCGGGCCAGGCTGTCACATCACGGACTTACACGATCTTTCAGACACGCTCGTCATGACCGATGACCGATGGAGGTCGGATCGGTCATCGGTCACCGGCCCTCCTGACCATCGGTCATCGGTCAAACCACAGGTCAAACGCGTGTGGCTACTGGACCGGTCACGGCGGAAACAGCCGAGCACTACGCATGCCGCGCCTCGCCCTAGGCCGGCCGCTCGCGTCGAGTGGGCTCCAGTTTCGGCGTGCCGGTGAGGTGATGGTCGGTCACTCACCAATTACGTAGCTCACCGGATTAGTCACCGGTCGCGCCGCCTCCAGGGGCCAGTCAAGCCATGACCGGTCACCGGGCAACGGGCACGTCACCGGTCACGTCACCAGTCGTCGGTCACCAGTCGTCGGTCACCGGTCACCGGTCACCGGGCGATCGGCCGCGCGGGGGTGGGAGCGGTCGTGGTCCACGCCTGGTGCACACCCCATGATCCAAAGCGGCACACGGGCGGGTCAGGGTGAGACAGGGCCCATGACGAAGGGGTGCTCCTGGTCGGGACACCCCTGGTGATCAGCTCGTTGTCTGGCCTGTGGCGGTGGGTGTGGGATCTGAACCCACGGTGACTCGCGCCACGAGGGTATTCAAGAGAGTGCTGCGAGCAGCGTCTTCGCCGTGCATGACCTGCACGTTCCCCCGCCTCTGGGTCACTCCCCGCCGCTGGCGCGCCTCCGGTCCACATCGGACTCGGGGGCGTGCGCGCATAGGTCGATTAGTAGCCGCTCTTCCCCGACCCACGTTCAGCGGCGGTCAGCTGCACGCCTTCTCGATCGCTTCGAAGACGTCGGCGTCAGTCTCTTGCTGCCAGGACGGGAGGTCAGGCCAGTCGGCCACGTAGCCCGGCTTCGGGTCCTCGAAGTGCTTGAACATCTGGGCCGTCCAGCATGTCGCGACGAACCGGCTCTTCTGCTCGCGGGACAGCCTCGAGGTGTGGCCACCGCTGATCTCGATGAACTGCCGGACCTGGTCGTAGACGGAGCCAGCGGCCTCGCGCTCCCACTGCGGGGTGGCTTCCCACGGGGTCACGTAGCCGGCCTTCGGCTCCCCGGGGAAGTGCTGGTGCACTCCCGCGATCCAGGTTTCCCGGAACAGTCGTGCACCTTCGGTCTGCGACATGCCTACCCCTCTCGTCACGGCGTGCTCAGCGTGGCGATCTCCGCCCCCAGCTCCGCTACGCGGTGGTCGCGGCTCAAGGGACCGAACTCGTCGCACAGAGCTTGGAGTCTACGGGCGACGTACCCGGATGCTGAGGCTCGGGCCAGGCTGACGGCCTCCCGCCCGTACGCAAGAACCTGGTCGGGATCACACCGCTTCGCTCCGATGGCGGCCAGTCTGGTCAGCACTGCGAACTTTGTCCGGAGCGAAGCGCAGGTCTCCGGTCCGGAGGGCCGGCTCTGGCTCGGCGAAGCCGAGCCCCGTCGAGCGCAGCGAGGCGGTTCTCTTCTGAGCGCGCAGCGCTCAGGTACCCGCTCCGCGGGCCGATCCACCGCCCGCCTGGACTCATACCCGCCGACGGGCGATTGGTGCACGCCTACGCGAGGCCCGTATCGCGGCGGGACTGTCACAGCAGAAGCTGGCCGAGCTCGCCGGCGTCGACCGGAAAACGGTCGTACGGCTGGAGGCTGGCACCAGCGATGCCCAGCTCGGCGTGTGGCTGCGGATTGCGCGCGCCGCCGGGGTGCCCCTCGCGGACCTGGTCAGGGAGTAGCCCCGGCCGGACGGCGCCGGCCGGGGCGGTGTCGCGATTCAACATTCAGGCGGGGTAGCACTCCCCGCACTCGACGTTCCGAGGGGTACGCGTCTCTGGGTCCACCATGACGGTCACTCCGGCCCCGTGCGGGCAGACCCGCCGCGGCCGCCCGCTCGGTCGGCGTACAACCCGGGATCGGCCCCAGCCGGCCATCATCTCGTGGTACCGGGTATCGACCCACACCCCGCGCCGTGCCTCATCTTCGCTCACCGCAACTCCTTCCACGCGGAACGCAGTCGACTGTAGGGGAGCGGAAGCGGGTCAGGCGAGCGTCGGCGGGGCAGCGCAGCTAGACCCGCCCTCCGTGCACTCGGAGTGCATGCAGTCCCCGGCGTGAATCTCGGTATCGGCGAGCGGCCCCCACAGGTACGCGTCCGGCTCGTACCCGGCCTCCCGGATCGCGTCCATCGTGAGATCCAGGGTGTCGGCGTCGCGGCGCAGTGTCTCCGGGCCCTCCGGCCGGTGGTCGACGAATCGGCCAACCGCAGTGCACAGCTCGCGGTACATGGCTGTGTGGAGGATGAGCGCGTGCCACCCCATGTCGACGAGCTTGGAGGGGCGCAGGTGCCGCCCCGTGGACTGTCCGGCCGCCGCCGTGAATTTGAGGGCTTCGTCGACGATCCGGACGGCGAGCGGCTCGTCGATGCCGTCGTTGTCGCGCATCACGAGGTGCACCACGCGGGTGAATCCTTCATCGGTCAGGAGGTGCCGGGCCGTGGCGGCCAGGGTGGGAGTTGCCATGTCGAGCTTCCTCTCGGTCAAGGAGGTGGACCCGCCCCAGGTGCCCGCGGGGGGGGCCAGCGGGGAGCCGGGGCGGGGGTCAGTGGGTGCCGACGATGATCACGGCGAGCAGGCCGACGACGATCAGCACGTATGCGACCTGGCGGCCGAACTCGGTCACAGGACGCCCATCCCGCGGTACCGCACCAGGCCGCCGGCCATCACGGAGCGCTCGCCGTCGTGTAGTCCCGCGCGATGGGGATCAGGCGCTGAACGATGCGGGCCAGAGCGCGGCAGTGGTTCCAGTTCGAGTTGGGGCTCGAGCCAATGGGACCGGCCTGGGAGAAGTACCCCCACGAGGACAGGACGTCACCGGCCCCGACCGGAAGGTCCTGTTCAGGGAGCTCGGCCACGCGGTCGTGCAGTTCCTGCCCGCGGGTCAGGAGCATGTCGACAAGCCGGGCCACATCCTCCGCCGGCGGGCGCTTCATGTACTCGGCGAGAGCGCGAGCGACCAGAGGGTTCACGTCGTCATCGTCGTCCTGGGGCTGGCTCATGCCAGAGGCTCCCTACCGTCGTCAGCGGGTAATGAGGTGGCTGGTTGCCTGCGGAAGTGGCGGCCACGAGAGGATGATGGTCGAGCACTCTGATGGGCAGATAGGCCATCGCGTGGCCATGCGTGGCCACGTCGCGGCCACGGCCGGGGACTGACGAGATGACACCTCACACTGGGGCCATGAGCCCCCGCAACGACGCGCTCCGAGCCGCCCGGCTTCGGGCCGGCTGGCGAACCATGGACCAGGCCGCGGCGGAGCTCACCGCCCACGGGCAAGCGCTGCTGGGAGACCCGCACTTCACCGTCGCGCCCCGCACCTGGCGGCGGTGGGAAGGGCGGGCGGACGGCCGCGGCTGGCCGCCCGAGGAGACCTCACAGGTACTGCACGACGCGCTCGGCCGGTGGCCCGAAGACCTTGGATTCACGGCGCCCGCCGGATGGATCCGACCCGAGAGGCAGCATGAGGACCAGGTGGAACGCCGTACCTTCATCTCCATCACGGCCGCGGCACTCGTTGCCGGGCCCGTCGCACCACAGCATGTGGACCCCGCGCTGATCGACTACTTCCAGTCGCAGTTGGAAGGCCACTACCGGGCCGACATGTTCCTCGGCCCACACGATTTGATCGGTACCGTGTCGGAGCAGTACCGACTTATCGACAAGCTGGTACGCTCCGCACGCGGTGAAACCCGACGTGGTCTCCTCCGGGTCGGTGCCGCCTACGCGGCGCTCGTCGGATGGCTGTACCAGGACGCCGGCGACCTCGGCGCGGCAGCGTTCTGGCGGGGGGTGACGCAGGAGATAGCGGTACGGTCGCGCGATCCCCACCTCATCGGCTACTCCCTCGTCAACCAAGCCCAGGTCCGAACTGACCTCGGCGACGGCCCCGGCGTCATCGACCTGTGCGAGGCCGCCCTCGACGACAGCAACGCCCTCGTCCCGAAGGTCCGGATCATGGCCATGCAGCAGCAGGCCCACGGCGCCAGCCTCACCGGCGACCGGGCCGCCGTCGACCGGCTCATCGACACGGCCGGCAGCCTTATCCACCGAGTCGACGATGACCTGCCCTGGGGCAACGCCTGCCGCCGCACCCCGGGCTATCTGGAGGTTCAACGGGCCACCTGCTACGGCCGGCTCGGACTCGGCCGGGAGGCCGCCTCCCTGTGGTCACAGGTCTTGGACGCGGTGCCGACGACCGCGCGCCGGGACCGCGGTGTGTACCTGGCCCGGCACGCCACCGCGGCGGCCGCCGCCCGCCAGCCGGACCAGGCATTGGAGATCGGACGGGCCGCCGCGGAGATCGCAGTGGAGACCCGGTCGGTGCGTATGGCCCGTGAACTGGCCACCCTGAAGCGGGCCATGCGTCCGTGGCAGGATGCCCCGGTAGGCCGGGACCTCTCCGAGATCCTGGCGCCCGTCACCGAGGGGAGCTGACATGGGCGTACCGCAGCCGATGACGCACGAGCAGATCGCCGAGCACCTGGCGAAGCTGCCGGGGTGGGAGCAGGACGGCGACAAGATCACCCGTACGTACGAGATCCGCTACCACGCGGCCGTCGCCGCCATCGTCACCATCGCTGACCGGTCCCGGCGCATTCATCATCACGCGGACCTCGACCTGCGCATTGACCACCTGCGCGCGTCGATCACCACACACGATGCCGGGAACCAGATCACCGCGGCAGACTTCGACCTTGCCCGCCGTATCGACGCGATCGTGGCCGCGCACCAGTCGCTCCCGCTGGACTGATCCCCGGACGCACGAAAGCGCCCCCTCCCGCCCGTAGGCGAGAGGGGGCGTTGCGCATCAGGAGACTCCGTACCACTGGCCGGCCCAGCCGGTGTTGATGATGCTCGTCGACTACGACGGCAGAGTCAGCGAGGCCGGCAGGCTGGTCTGCCCGGTGAGCAGGTTGGAGAAGCGGGCAGGGGTGTGTGCCGGGCGGCTTCAGCCCGCCCGGCGCTGGTTCCTGGTTCCCCGTAGACGGGGCGCAACTACTGAGACGTCACGGCGCGAAGCGGCGGTCTCCGGTCAGCGACCAGACGGCCGCGATGCGGTCGTCGGCGATCGCCAGCAGGTCGATGCCGCTCTTGGTGACGCGATCGCCCGAGCCGTCGGTGTACGTGGCGGTCCAGCGGGCGGCCACTTCCGCACGGGCGCCGTCGACCACCGGCGGACCGTCGACCGCGTACGTGAGCCCTGGGCGTTCCTCTCGGTGGGAGCCGATGAACGCGGTCAGGTCCGGGCGGTCGAGTGTGGCGTCGGGGCCGGTGCCGGGGACCGTGTTGGCGAATCGGAGCCGGAAGTCAGGCGCGATGAGTGCCTCGGCGAGGGCGAGGTCGCCGTTCCAGAGCTGTGTCCATCCGTCCAGCAGTGCGGTGCCCTGTGCGCGGGTCAGTGGGGCCGTTCCGGTCGAGGTGCTGGTCGGAGCGGTAGTGGTGGTCATGCGGGTCATGGGGAAGTGCCTTCCTGTTGTCGGTCGGGCACCAGCCTCTACGCCTCGGGCGACAACCCCCTGTCGGTCTTTACGAGTTCGTCGAGGCCGATGAACTCCCAACCCAGCGTGTCGAGCTCGGCGAGGTCGAGCACGCGCGGCGGGACCGTCTCGGCCAGTGTCTCGACGTGCCGGATGCGGTCCAGCCGGAAGCCGCGGACCGCGGAGCGCAGCCGGCACCAGCCGATGAGGTACCAGTGGTCGCCGCCGAGGAAGCCGTGGGGTTCCACGCAGCGGTCGGTGGCGGCGCCCTGCGCGTCGGAATAGGACAGGCGCAGGACCCGGCGCATCGAGAGCGCCTCGCGCAGGGCTTGGGGCACGGCGGCGGGTTGCCGGGCGGGTGCGGCGAGTCGGACCCGGCCGGCCAGTTCGTCCGCGCCGTGTCGCTCGCGCTGCGGCATGACGGCGAGGACTTTCTGCAGGGCGGACCGGGCGTCCCGGGCGAAGGGGGTGCCGGCCAGGGCGTGCAGGGCCACCGCGAGCGCAGTCGCCTCCGCCGAGGTGATCGTCAGCGGCGGGAGGGTCTGGTCCTTGGCGAGCACGTAGCCTCCGGTGCGGCCGGTCTCGGCGTAGACGGGGACTCCTGCCTGCTGCAGGGCGGCGAGGTCGCGCTCGATGGTCCGGGTACTGACCTCGAACCGGCCCGCCAGCCAGCGTGCGGTGCGCGGCCGGGGGGAGGCCGCTCGCAGTTCTTCCACCAGGGCGTACAGACGATCGGTTCGGTTCACGGGAAAGGACCGTAACCCAGTCCCCCGGCCTGTTGATGGCGCTCGTTGTATGTGGCGGTGACCGCGCTTCTGTGATGAGTACGGCTGGGTGGCAAGATCGAAATGGGCCGGGCCGGCCTCGGCGTCCTGACATGCCCGCAGAGACTTTCGGCTCGCGCCTCGGGGGCTTTCCGCGACGAAAGTTGCGCGAGCGATCATCCTCCTTGCGGACGAGGACCGCGCCACGGATCCCTAGCGTGGTCCGCATGACCAGTGACACGGGGGACGGTACCGGCGGACGCCGATGGCTGCGGGCTGCAACGGGTGTCATGGCGGGCTTGCTCGCTGCAGGTGGTGTGTGTGCGACCTTTTGGTGGCTGGGCCTGAACCTGGGCGTTGGCGCGGCGTGGCTGTCCGGCAAGGTTGCGGTGAAGGTGGGCTTCTTCGTGGCCGCCGGTGGCTTCGCCGCCGTGACCGTGTGGTGGCAGGGGCGTCGTGCATCGCGGTCCACGCCGCCCGAGGAGAGGGGCTGAGGCCCGTGCGCGGTCCCTCGGTCACCCGACTGATCCCACGCCGCCGGTCGGACTGGGCGCGGCGAGCTGAGGAGTGCTGGTCTCGTCGTCGAGGGTGTCACGGTTCCGTCGCCGTCCTCGGTGAGGCGGTGACAGCGACGTGCCCGGCCGTCCACGATCTCCTCGTGGTCGGCTGCGACCCACCACCCGGACCGTTCCAGCCGCTGCAGTGCGCCGTAGAGGGTGCCGACGGCGAGTGATCGTTTCGTCATGTCCGCGAGGACATATCGGCCCGCCGATATATGCGTGACGGCGAGGTCCCTGCACATACGGGTCAGTTCGGGCGGTGGTGGGTGCGGGCCTCGGCGGTGGCCTTGAGGTCGCCCAGCCATGCTTCGAGTCCCTGGCGGAGCATGGCGGTTGCCGTGGGGACGTCTGCGTCGACCTGGGGGCCGGTGTGGGTCTCCTCGGTGCTGACCCTGACGCCGCCGGGGGTCTGGGTGAAGTTCCACACGTGGACGCCGTCGATGTGCAGTCCCTCGCCGGTCGCGGGGCCCGTCCAGCGGATGCAGGAGTGCTGCCTGAGCTGTTCGACGGTCGAGGTGATCTCCAGGCTGGTGGCCGGAGTCGGGTTGGCGGGTAGCGGCATTGTCCACCGGAAGGTCGAACCCTGGTGGAGGGGACCGTGGTCGAGGCGTTCCACGGTCGTCACGGGGGTCTGCCAGGACGGCCAGCGCTCGACGTCGGTCTGCAGTTTCCAGACCGTGCGCAGCGGGGCGTTGATGAGGAACTCGGCCCGGTGGCGGACGCGGGCGGCGGGGTCGACTCCGGCGCCGCGGCAGGTGAGGGACTTGGCAGTGTGATGGCTGCGAGAGACGGCTGCGCCGGCGGGTAACGCGGCGGCGGCGAGGATGCCGATGGCGAGCGGGAGGGTGAACAGGGCGTGGAGGTGGGGGCGGTGGATGCCGGGCATGGGGTTCCCCTTCGGTGTTCGGTGGATGGGCGTTACCGATCGGCAGAGTGCTAAGCGTCCGTTAGAGGCTATAACCCAAGTGGAGTGAGAGGCAATAGGTTGCGTGACACCCTCTAACCTTCCTCGGGTGGTGGCCGGTTGGGGGAAGGCGGCTCGTCATGGCGGAGGCGGGTGGTGTGGACGTCAGGGCCGTCCGTGGACGGGATGGCCACCAGCGGCCGGCGTGTTCTGCCAGCCCCGCGGCCCAGCCCCGGCCAGTCCTCGTTCGAAGCCCCGTGACGTCGGCGTTGGGGGTGATCAGGCGTCGCAGCTGCATCGGTCGGCTACCTCGCGCTGTACGCCGCGTTCCTGCTGCTCGCCCGGCACTTCGCCGCGTGCGGACAGCGCGGCTGGGCACTCACCGCCCGCCTCGTGCCGGTGGGGTCCTCGCCGGGTTGGCCACCTCCGCCGCCACGGTGGCGGCCTTCACCGCCGGGGCAGGGCTCGGGCTGCTCGGGCTCGGCGCCTACCGCCCGCCGGGCCTCCCCCGCGCGGTAGTGGCAGCCTTGCTCCGGGGTGCGGGGCGGCCTCAGTCGTTGCTTCCGACACCGCGATCGGGTGCGCTCATGTCGCCCGTCGCGGGCGTGCCGTCGGCGAGTCCGTAGCGGAGGTACACGGTGCCCTTCGGGCCGGCCGCCGGGGGTGCGAGGAGCGTGACGTTGGTGGGCACCGTGCCTTCGTCGAACACCTTCTTCCCGACGCCCAGCATGATCGGGTGCACCCAGAGGTCGAGACGGTCGAAGAGCTTCTCGCGCAGGAGGCTCTGCACGAGGTTCAGGCTCCCGACGACCTTCACGTGCTCGTGGCGGTCACGGATCTCGCGCACCGCGGCGGCCAGGTCCGGGCCGAGTTGCGTGGACCCGGCCCACGAGAGGTCGGGTCGGCCGCGAGAGGCCACGTACTTGGGGACGCGGTTGAAGAGCGTGGCGATCTCGTTGTCCTCGCCGCCCTCCTGGTGAGGCCAGTAGGCGGCGAAGATGTCGTACGTCCGCCGGCCGAGCAGGAGGGCGTCCGTGCCTTCGTACGCGGCACCGACCTGTGCCCCGGCGACCTCGTCCAGCAGGGGCGCCTGCCAGCCGCCGAACGGGAACCCGGCCGGGTCCTCGTCGGGGCCGCCGGGCGCCTGCCCGACGAGGTCGAGGGTCGCGAACAGCTCGATGTGGATGAGGCCCATGGCTTGCTCCCGATGAGTCGGTTGTCTCCGTCAAGAGATAGACCTGCGGGTGCCCGCAGACTCATCGCCGCGCCGGAGCCCCCGGCTGCGCGGCTTGAGCGTGCCGAGCGTACGGAACTCCAGGGGGTGAGCCAGGGTGCGGCCTCAGGGCTCGGACAGGCGTACGGCGAGGGCGGCGATGTCGTCGTCGAGGCGTCCTCTGCTGTAGCGGATGAGGTCGCGGTGGAGGGCCGTGAGCAGTTCGCGGGGCGGGGTGGGGGGCTGTCGGTGCATCCATGCCGCCAGCGGGAAGAACTCTCCGTCGCGGGCGCGGGTCTCGGCGATCCCGTCGGTGTAGAGCAGCAGCAGGTCGCCGGGGGCGAAGTCGAAGGTGTCGACGTTGTAGTGATCGCCGATCAGCTCCGCGAGGCTGAGCAGTGGCGAGGGGGTGGCGGGCTCGAGGACACGGAGATTCCTGCGGTTCAGGAGCAGCGGCGGGGGGTGTCC
This sequence comes from Streptomyces sp. R33, assembly GCF_041200175.1. Lineage (NCBI taxonomy): Bacteria > Bacillati > Actinomycetota > Actinomycetes > Kitasatosporales > Streptomycetaceae > Streptomyces > Streptomyces sp. R33. The sequence goes on from NZ_CP165728.1 coordinate 25,412, forward strand.
GCAGTTGAGGATGTCGATACGTCTGCCGCCGTGCGGGATCTCGGCGAGAAGGGCCGTGGCGAAGCGCTCCATCGGCTCGTCGGGGGGAAAGGCGGCGTTGTAGCGGGTGCTGCTGGCGTCCAGCCTGCGCGCGACGTCGACCATGTCGGGCTCGCCGTAGGCCGCCTCCCGGAAGGCGTTGACGATCGCTGCGGCCGCCCCCACTGCAGGCAGGCCCTTGCCCCGTACGTCACCGATGAGCAGCCTGACCCCGAACGGCGTGTCGACGACCTCGTAGAAGTCCCCACCGATGCGGGCCTCCGCCGCGGCCGCGACGTACAGCGACTCGATCTCGACGTTCCCGAGGCGGCGCGGCATGGGGCTCAGCACCACCTGTTGCGCCGCGTCGGCGACGAGCCGTACCTGGAAGAGGGTGCGCTCCCGCTGGAGCCGGACATGGCTTCCGTACGCGGCGGCCACGGTGACCGCGATGATCCCGGCGCACGTCCACCACGTTCCCAGATCGGGGAAGACGAAGCTGAGGCCGATCATCAGAAAGAGGCAGACCGTCCCGAGCAGGACGGTGGGGAGGACCGGCCACATGGCGGCGGCCAGGGCCGGCGCGGCGGGCAGGAGGCGGCTGAAGGCCATTTCCGGCGGAGTGGCGTAGGCCAGGCTGGCGATCACGACGGTCAGAATGACCGGCGACAGCCGCACAAGCCTCCCGGGGCCGTAGCGCCGACGGAGCCGCGGCCGTCCAGACTCGATCACGCTTCCCAGAGTATCCGTGCAATTGGGGCATAGCGCCCTGACAGGCAGAGCCGGGTTTTCGGGCAGGGCCTGTGGGCGCCTTCCTGCTGGTGGAGCGCCTGGCCGGCTGGGGGCGAGGCTCCCGTCGGGATTCGGCAGACCGCCCTCTCACCCGCGGGCTACTGTACGGACACGTCGCGTAGCTCACGGTCACCCGAGGAGGAATCCTGTGCCATCGCCCTGCGACTCCCAGTACGCTCCCGCCGGCAACGTGGGCGCAGCACTCATGCTGATCGACTCTCGGCTCAAGACCGTCTACGACGGCAAGGCCGGGACCGACCCGCAGCAGCGGCAGTTGATCGACTCGTTCACCGCCTCGCTGGGCCCCGAGGAAGCCGATGAACTGGTGGACGGCGCGTGCACGCTCATATACATGTTCATGCAGTGGCTGCGGATGGCCTACGAGGACCACGACCGGGACGTCATCGAGTACGTGGTGCCCGGCTTCGTGGCCTCGATGCGCATGATGCCCAAGAGCATCCGCCCGGAAGTCATCCCCACCATGGCCGGCCTGATCATCGCGGCCGGCACCGGCCTGAGCCCCAACCTGTGGCGCAAGCAGTACGGAGACTGGACCGGGGACGAGATGAACGCCCTGGAAGCCACGGCCCTGCTGCTCGCGGAGCACATCAACCGGCTCACCGACGACCGCGACTTCGCCACCCGCGTCATCACCGAAGCCCTGTCCAGCGCGGAGCAGGACTGACCGAGGAGCGGGTACGGACCACTGACATGCTTGGGCCGTGCAGCCAGCCTCGTCCGTGACGCCCGATGCCCCCGCCCGCATACACGACCCGCTCCTCACCCAGGAGTGGCTCGATCTCGCCTTCATCCACTGGGCCGTCGACCCCGGCGTCGTGGAGCCGCTGCTGCCGAGCGGAACCGTGCCCGATACGCACGACGGGGTCAGTTACGTCGGCCTCGTGGCCTTCCGGATGCACCGGGTCGGGTGGCTCCGGCTGCCCGGAGTGCCGTACTTCGGCTCGTTCCCCGAGACCAACGTGCGCCTGTACTCGGTCGACGCGCAGGGACGGCGCGGTGTCGTGTTCCGGTCGATGGATGCGTCACGGCTGATCCCGGTCGTGATGGGGCGGCTCGGCTTCCGGCTGCCCTACCTGTGGTCCCGGATGAGCGTCCGCACCGACGGCGACACGGTCCACTACGCCAGTTCCCGCCGCTGGCCCGGCCCGCGCGGGGCCCACAGCCGCATCACGGTGGCCAGGGGCGAGCGGATCGCGGAGCCCACCGAGCTGGAGCACTTCCTCACCGCCCGGTGGGGCATGCACAACGCCTTCTTCGGCGGAGCGGCGTACCTGCCCAACGACCACCCGCGCTGGCCGCTGTACCGAGCGGAACTCCTCGCGTGCGACGAGAACCTGCTCGATGCGGCCGGCCTCCCGGCACCACGGCAGGCCCCGGTCAGCGTCCTGTACTCCCCCGGAGTCCCGGTACGACTCGGCCGGCCGTCCCGCACCACCGCTGCCCTGCCCCACGCGCGCCGGCCGCTCTAGCGCTGTCGCGTCACCGGCGCTGACCGTGGTTCAGGCGGTGCTGTCCGAGGGTGCTTCGGGTTTCGTGTAGAGGACGTCGCGGGCCTGTTCCGCGGCGCGGGCGATGCTCTCGGAGACGAAGTCGACGAAGCGGGCGATGTTCTCGAGGCGGGTGGCGGCCAGGGTGCCGGGGCCGAGGATGCCGACGCCCTGCCGTGCGGTCTCGGCGAGCTGGGCGGTGCCGCGGGCGCTGGCCATCATGGACTGGTACCAGACGTCGTTGTCGACGACGTAGCGCTCGCGGCGGCGTTCGTCGCGTTCGCGGCGGACCAGGCCCTGGCCCTCGAGGAACGCGATCGCCTTGGAGATGGACGCCGGGCTGACCTGGAGGCGCTCGACGAGTTCGGACGCGGTGAGGCTGCCCGCGTCGGTGATGTAGAGGCAGGCCAGCACCCGGGCCATCATCTTGGGCGTGCCCGCCTGCATGAGGACGGTGGTGAACGTCTCCTCGTACTCGCGCACTGCCTCGGCATCGCGGCCGTGGGTCTGCACGGGCGCCTTCGGGTCGCGGGGCGCGGCCTGCCTGCGGCGGTGCGCGCGGTGTTCGGTGGCCCGGTGCGCCAGATCCGCGCGGTAACCGGCCGGGCCGCCGTTGCGCATCACCTCACGCGTGACCGTCGACGTCGGACGGTCCAGACGCCGGGCGATCTCCGCGTAAGCGAGGCCGTCGGCCAGGCCCAGCGCGATCTGCTGGCGTTCCTGCTGGGTGAGTCTGCCTCCCGGCATCGCGGGCTCCTTCGCGGTCTGTCGTGGCTCAAGGGCGTCTCCAGAGCCTCAGTATAGCCTTCACCCGCAATCCATTGCAACGTGTGGGGTGGGGTACGTTGCATTAGATTTCAACTCATTGCAATGAATTCTTGGCCTCTACCTGCACTGATGGCAATTTTGCGCAACGAGCCTGTTGCCAGATACGTGAATGCAACGTAGCTTTTCCATCATCAGAAACAGCGGGCCGAGAGAGCGCGCTACGTAAAACAGGAGAGAACCATGCAGAAGTTCGACACCCCCGCCCCGATCTCCACCGTCCTCGACATCCCCGCCGGGCACATCCGGTTCATCGCCGCCGACCGCGACAACACCACCGTCGAGATCCTGCCCGCCGACGCCTCCAAGAGCCGCGACGTGAAGGCCGCCGAGGAGACCACCGCCACCTACGACGGCGGTGTCCTGCGCATCGAGGCCGCACCGGCCAAGAACCGGATCCTCGGCTCTTCCGGGTCGGTGGAGATCACCGTCCAGCTGCCCGCCGGCTCCCACGTCGAGGCGAAGACGGCCAGCGCCGAACTCCGCGGCGTCGGGCGCCTCGGCGACGTCACCTTCGAGGGCGCGCAGGCCACGGTCAAGATCGACGAGGCCGCGAGCGCCCGCCTCACCCTGATGGCCGGCGACGTCTCGCTCGGCCGCCTGGGCGGGGACGCGCAGATCAGCACCCAGAAGGGCGACCTCCACATCGCCGAGGCGGTCCGCGGCACGGTCACGCTGCGCACCGAGGCCGGCGAGATCACGGTCGTCGCCGCCCGCGGCGTCTCCGCCTCCCTGGACGCCGGCACCACCTACGGCCGTGTGCACAACTCGCTCCAGAACGCCGGTGGCACCCCCGGCCTGAACATCCACGCCAGCACCTCGTACGGCAACATCACCGCCCGCAGCCTCTAAAGGGAGCACCTCACCATGACCAACCTGGCCATCGCGGCGAACGGGCTGCGCAAGTCCTATGGCGACAAGAGCGTTCTCGACGGCATCGACCTGAGCGTTCCGGAGGGGACGATCTTCTCTCTGCTCGGGCCGAACGGCGCCGGGAAGACCACCGCCGTCAAGATCCTCTCCACTCTCATCAGTGCCGACGCCGGTGAGATCCGCGTGGCCGGCCACGATCTGGCGGCCGATCCGCAGGCGGTGCGGGCGGCGATCGGTGTCACCGGGCAGTTCTCCGCGGTCGACGGGCTGATCACCGGTGAGGAGAACATGCTCCTCATGGCCGACCTGCACCACCTGTCCAAGAGCGAGGGACAGCGGGTGACCGCCGAACTGCTGGAGCGGTTCGACCTGGTGGAAGCCGCCAAGAAGCCCGCCGCCAGCTACTCCGGCGGCATGAAGCGACGCCTCGACATCGCCATGACCCTGGTCGGCAACCCGCGGATCATCTTCCTCGACGAGCCCACCACCGGCCTCGACCCGCGCTCCCGCCACAACATGTGGCAGATCATCCGCGAACTCGTCACCGGCGGCGTCACCGTCTTCCTCACCACCCAGTACCTCGAGGAAGCCGACCAGCTCGCCGACCGCATCGCCGTCCTCAACAACGGCAAAATCGCCGCCGAAGGCACCGCCGAAGAACTCAAGCGGCTCATCCCCGGCGGACACGTCCGGCTGAGGTTCTCCGACCCGGCCGCTTACCAGGCCGCCGCCGCCGTGCTGGGCGAGGTCGCCCGGGACGACGAGGCGCTGGCGCTGCAGATTGCCAGCGACGGCAGCCAGCGCGACCTGCGCTCCGTCCTCGACCGGCTGGACTCCGCCGGTGTCGAGGCGGACGAGCTCACCGTGCACACCCCCGACCTCGACGACGTGTTCTTCGCTCTCACCGGCGCCACCGTGCCCAGCCAGACCAACGAGGCCAAGGAGGCCGTCCGATGAGCTCCCTCTCCCTCGCCCTGCGCGACTCGTCCACCATGCTGCGCCGCAACCTCCTGCACGCGCGCCGCTACCCGTCCCTGACGCTGAACCTGCTGATGACCCCGGTCATGCTGCTGCTGCTCTTCGTCTACATCTTCGGCGGCGCGATGAGCGGCGGGATCGGCGGCGGCGGCCGCGACGAGTACATCGCCTACATCGTCCCCGGCATCCTGCTCATGACCATCGGCAGCACCGTCGTCGGCGCCGCGGTATCCGTCTCCACCGACATGTCCGAAGGCATCATCGCCCGCTTCCGCACCATGGCGATCCACCGCAGCTCCGTACTCATCGGGCACGTCGTCGGCAGCGTCCTGCAGTCGATCGCCAGCGTGGTCCTCGTCGGCCTCGTCGGCGTGGCCATCGGCTTCCGCTCCACCGACGCCTCCGTCCTGGAGTGGCTGGCGGCCTTCGGCCTCATCGCCCTCTACGCCCTGGCGCTCACCTGGATCGCGGTCGGAATGGGCATGGCCAGCCCGAACGCCGAAGCGGCCAGCAACAGCGCCATGCCGCTGATCCTGCTGCCGCTCATCTCCAGCGCGTTCACCCCGATCGACTCGATGCCGGGCTGGTTCCAGCCCATCGCCGAGTACCAGCCCTTCACCCCGGCCATCGAAACCCTGCGCGGGCTGCTGCTCGGCACCGAGATCGGCAACAACGGCTGGCTCGCCCTCGGCTGGTCCATCGCCCTCATCGCACTCGGCTACCGCTGGTCGACGGCACAGTTCAAGCGCGACCCCAAGTAGGCGACGTGAGCGCGCGGACTGCTTCCCGCAGCCGCTCCCGTCCACCCCGAGGGCGGCGTACCCCGACACCACGTCGGCGTACGCCGCCCTCACTCGTGCACGGCACGTCCTGAAGGACTCCCGCAGTACTGCTTCGCCTGCAGGGCCTCGGACTCGGCACGACTGGGTCCGATGCCGCTGGGCTGGTCCGGGTCGAACTGCGCGGCCTGCCCTGCGAAGTCCCGCCGGCGGAGGGTTGCCGGTCGCGCAGCCGCCCTCTTCGAGATGTTCAGGAAGTCCGGGGGCCCCGACCGCGCGGAGCGACCGGCAGGATGGGTCCGTGCTGACGATCCGATCTGTGGTGCTGGGTGTCTCGGACGTGCCGCGTGCGGCCGCTTTCTGGACGGAGGCTCTTGGGTATCTGCCGCGCGGGGAGATCGAAGAGCACTGGGTGGTGTTGATGCCGGCAGCGGGGGCCGGGGTCCAACTGGCCCTCGGGCTGAGTGGGACGCCGGTCCAGGAGCATCCGCGGGTCCACCTGGACCTGTACGCGGACGACGCCGCCGAGCAGGCCACCGAGGTGGACCGGCTGGTGTCCTTGGGTGCCCAGCGGGTGGAGTGGGAGCTGTACCCGGAGGACCCCGACTTCGTCGTGCTCGCCGACCCCGACGGCAACCGGTTCTGCGTCATCGACGCCAGCCGCAGCTGACACGGCCCCGGTGTACCCGGCCCTCCCCCTTATGCCTCGCGGGCCGTGGCGGAGGCGAAGCCCAGCCAGGTGTGGCGGTTGCCCCACCAGCACCAGCCGACCTTCGGAGCGTTGCGCCGCTCGCGGCCGTCCCGGCCCGTGCCGTTGCTGATCCAGATCGCCGGGGTACGGGCGTCCAGGGCGCCGTTCGCCTTGCGCAGCCGGGACCCGATGGTCATGAAGCAGTGGTTGCGTTCCAGGGCTGCCGGTTGCTGGAGCACCCAGTGGATGCCCTCGGTGAGCAGCAGCGGGGTGCGGTCCTGCTCCGTGAGGGCGGGCAGGGCCTCCTCGGGGCTCCGGTTGGCCATGTGGTCGCCGCGATCGAGGCCGGTGAGGAGGTAGAGCGGCTCACCGGGTGGCTCGATGCCGTCGGCCGGCGCGAAGCGGTCGACGTCGGGCATGTCGGTGACGACGAAGCCGGGCTTGCCGTCGCGGCGGAGCAGGGGTGCGAGGACGGAGGCGGGGGCGCGGTCCGGGTGCACTGCGAGCAAGGCCTCGCCGGATCGGCCTTCGGCTTCCGCCGCGAAGGCACGCAGTTCGTCGGCGGGCATCCCCGCGAGCCGGTGCACCCCCAGCTCGATCAGGCGCTCGGCCTGAGTGACGAGGGGCGGGAGGGAGGGGACGGTGGGGGTGGACGAGGTCGGCACGGTACCCCTGGGTTCGGTCGGGAGCGGTGGGCCCCATGGCAACGAAGTGGCTCGTAGCGGTGTTCCCCGCGTGGCGGCCACGGCCGTCCGGGAGACCGTGTCGACCGTGATGCCGCGGGGCCCGACCTCCTTGGCGAGCGCAGGGTGAGGGTCGCCAACGCCCAAGAGGGTCCGGAGGGTGAAAGCCCGGCCTCCGGGGGTTCGTACGCCAGTCATCCGGAGCCGGTGCGCACGAGCGCTCTGGTGCGGGCGCCCGTCGGGGGGAGATGGTGCCTGCGGTGGAGCGGGAGAGGCGCCCGGCCATCGAGGAGGGTCGTGTCCGGGCGACGGCACGGGTGGGGGTCCCAGGGGCTGCGAGCCGCATGTGGGGCCGGATCGGGGTTCGGTCCCTCAGGGCGTCCAGTGCCGGGCCCGGCCCCTCCCTCGGTACTCCCGCCCCGCCAGGGGCTGAAGGCCGGTTCGGACCCTTCGGTCCCTGTCCCTTCAGTCACTGCATAAACCTGCAGGTCAGGGGCTCGGCCTCGCTGCAACAGGGACCGAAGGGACTCAACTTTCTAGTTATGAGCCAGATATGAACATGGGTACCTCTACCTGCTCTTTCTCGCGCTCGCGCATACACACACGCACGTAAAGGCTGGAAGTGGTGATTCTGAGTCCCTTCAGTCCCTGAGATCCTGAGCCCAAGCCTCTGACCTGCATGTTTGTCGAGGGACTGAAATCAGAGGGACTGAACGAGGGCAGGGACCGTTCAGTACCTGTGAGCGCTGGTGCCGGGGTGGGGCCTCGGGACCCCGGTCGGTTTCCGAGGGGGGAGGACCGGCGTACCGAGGGACCCTCGGGTCCTGGTGGAGGAGGGGTGGAGCGGCGCTTGCCGACGGGGGTTCGTGCTGCGACACGCCCGGGTGTTCACCGGGGTTGATCGGGGAACTTTTACGGACGAACTGGGGTAGAACTTCAGGGACTGAGGGACTGAAGGGACTGAACTCTCAATACATCGGTTCTATCGGGCGGAGCCCGCGCGATGTCTGCGGTACGCTCCGCGATAGTGAATCTTCAGTCCCTCTGGTCCCTGATGTGCAGGTCGGACGAGCACCTCGGGGAGCAGCTCGGGACAGGAAGAACCGTCCCTGAACGCGCGTCAAGGAAGAGCCAGTGCCCGTCTATTCCCAGAACCTGCCCCAGGGCGTGAGTGGCGGGACGGCACTGGACGTGGCGACCTGGATGGCCCTGCGCGGGTATCCGGTCCATCCCCTGGCCCCGGGGACCAAGACGCCCGCTCCGAACTGCCCCGACTGCCGGGGCGGTCTGCATTCCGCGCAGGACTGCACTTGCCGTTCCCGGGGACGTTGGTGCCACGGGTTCCATGCGGCCACCACGGACCTCCCCACGCTGCGGGAATGGTGGGCGGCCGAGCCCGACTTCGGGATCGGGGTCTCCTGCGGGCCTGCCGGGCTCGTGGTCATCGATGTCGATGCGCATGCCGCCTCCGTGCCCGCCAGGGACCGGTTGCTGCCCGGTATCCCCATCGACGAGCGGGTCGACCTGACCGGACTCGGCAGCGGCTACGACACCCTGGCGCTGCTGGCCGCGTACCGGTCCCGGCCCAACCCCTGCGAGGACACGGCGACCCTGCGGGTCCGTACGCCTTCCGGAGGGATGCACATCTGGTACCGGGTGCCCAAGGGCGGCCCCCGCATGCGGTGTTCCAGCGGATCGAGCTCGAAGGTCGCGCTGGCCTGGCAGGTCGACGTACGAGCCGTCGGAGGCTACATCGTGGCGCCCACCACGCGCACGGCCGCCGGCGTGTACGAGGCGCTGCCCGGCGCGCGGCTGCCCGCGGCCCTGCCGCTGTGGCTGACCGCCGAACTCGTACGGACCGGCCACGGTGTCGACACGGCCGCTGTGGAGCCCGTAGCGGCCCCTGTGGGCCCCGTGCGGGGTCCGCGGGGCCGAGGGCCCCTGCAGGTCGGGCAGCGGGCTCTCGCGGGGCTCCTGGAGGAGGTACGGGCCTGCGGGGCCAGTCCGGCCGGAACGGCCTTCAGCGAGAAGCTCAACCGGGCGGCCTTCACTGCCGGTGGACTGGCCGCGGGGGGCCACCTCGCCGCCGGGGAATGCCGTCGGCTGCTCCTCGAGGCCGCGGACCACGCACGACCCCACCAGACGCGCCGCAACGTCCTCATCGTCGAAGCGGGGCTGCGTGCTGGAAGCGACCGACCGATCCATCCCGAGGAACGCCCATGAGCAGCGCCGGAAGCACGGGGTTCAACGCCCAGGCAGCGGCGGAACAGCTTGCTGCGTTCACCACCGAGAACACCGACGTCCCTGCTGCCGCGCGCGGCAGGCGGCTGCCCGCCCAGCAGAGCGCGGCCCCGGCGGCCGGGGGCGGCGGCGCCGATTTCGTCACGACGGGTCTGCTGCAGAACCTCAGCGACCGCGGCAACGCGAAGCTGTTCGCCCACCTCCACCACAACCGCTTCCGGCACGTGGAGGGACTGGGCTGGTACGTGTGGGACGAGTTCCGGTGGAAGCGCACCGGCGGGGAGAAGGCCGCGATCTGGGCCGCCGGTGACATGGCGGAGGAGCTGCCCACCCACGACCCCCGGGGTGTCTTCACCGACCGGGAGCTGTCGCAGCACCGCAAGCGCGCCATGTCCACCTCGGGCGTGAAGGCGATGCTCACGCAGGCCAAGGCCTCCCCCGAACTCGCCCTGGACCCGGACGTCCTGGACGGCGACAAGTACGCGCTGTGCACTCCCGCGGGTGTCGTCGACCTGCGCACCGGTGACCTGCACAAGCCGGACCCGACCAGGGACCTGCACTCGCGCGCCACCTACCTGGCCCCCGAGGCCATGCCCACGCCCCGGTTCCACGCCTTCCTGAACCAAACGTTCGGAGATGACGAAAAGGGCAAGGAGATGATCAACTTTCTTCATCTCCTGCTCGGCTACTCCATCACCGGTGACGTGGGCGGCCAGGTGCTGCCCTTCCTCTACGGCGTCGGCGCCAACGGCAAGTCGGCGCTCCTCGACGTCGTCATCAAGATCCTCGGGGACTACGCGGACGTGGCCCCGCCGGGGTTCCTGATGGAGCGCGGCAAGTTCAACGAGCACTCGACCGAGCTGACGGAACTGCACGGCCGGCGCCTGTTCGTCTGCAGCGAGCTCAAGCCGCACGACAAGTTCGACGAGGCGCGGGTCAAACTGCTGACCGGCGGCGACCGGCTCAAGGCGCGGCGGATGCGGCAGGACTTCTTCAGCTTCGAGCCGACGCACAAGCTGTGGCTCCTGGGCAACCACCGCCCGGAGGTCGGCACGGGCGGCCATGCCTTCTGGCGCCGGATCCGGCTGATCCCCTTCGAGAAGGTCGTCCCCGACCACAGGAAGATCGACAACCTGGCGGAGGCACTCGTACAGGAGGAGGGCCCGGGCATCCTCCACTGGATGATCCAGGGGGCCAAGGCCTATCTCGCCACCAAGCCGGCCCTGACCGGGCCGAGCGTGGTCCGTACCGCCACGCAGGCGTACGCCACCACCGAGGACCACATCGGGCGGTTCCTGGCCGAGTGCTGCACCACCGGGGTGGAGCTGCCCGATCCGCGTGATCTGAAGGTGGAGCAGGGAGCGCTGTACCGCGCGTACAGTGCCTGGTGTCTCGACGGCGAGGGCCTGCGTCCCGCCACGACCCGCGCGTTCGCCACACGTATCCGAGCCGAGGTCGGCGTCGCCTCGCCCAATGAGATGCTCCGCTCGAACGGGCAGAAGTTCTACCCCGGCCTGGCGCTCCTGGCCGACGAAGCGCAGACCCCGCGCGAGGCGAACAGGGCAAGCGCGCCGTGAAAGGCCGACGTGTGCCGCCGCCCGGGGGCGGGCACGCCTACGATGGACAAGGACGATGAACAGATCCACCAGCCGGCGGCGGTCCGCAGGGGCCTGCCGGATACCGGCTTCGGCGCCGCTCGCGGCGTGGCGGAACCAGGGGCCCGGAAGGGCCTACGTGAACGAGGAAGGATCCAGGCCATGAGCTCGCTACTGACTTCAAGCGATCTCGCCCACGAGGACAAAGTGGTGTGGCTGGAGGACCCTGAAGAGCTCGATTACGTGCGCCAGGCCCTGGACAAGACCCCCCGGCGCCGGGGGAAGCCGCGCTACCACCGCGATGGGCGCATGATCGGTTTCACCGAGCTCGGCGACACCGCGGAAGCGGACCCCGACAGCGGCCTGCAGAAGCGGCGCGTCTTCTACCTGCTGCCGCACGACCGGGACGCCGAGCCCGAGGGCCTGTACCGCGAGGGCGCGCCGGGCGAGGCCGTGGATCCCCGGACGATCGAACCCCGGCAGGTCGGCCGGAAGACCGTGCGGTCGCAGCGAGGGCTGTCCACGCCGACGGTTGCCTGATGCCGACTTTCGTCTGATGCCGGCAGTTGCCGGATTCAGTCCCTCCGGTCCCTTCAGACCCTTCGGTTCCTCCCGGTTTAGTCCGGTTCTGGCCGGTTTCTTTCGGGCGTGATGGCTGGAAAGCGCTTCGGGTAATGGCGAAATTCAGTCCCTCTGGTCCCTTCGGTCCCTCGGGCCGGCGTTTCAGAAGGCGAAGTCGACGTAGTCGATGTCGGTGAACTCGACCAGGAGGCCCTGGGCGCGGGAACCGTTGTCCTTGAAGTACATCTCCTGGAGGGCTTCGGCCGCGATCTGCTGGAGCCGGGACTCGGCGGCGCCGGCTGCCTGGGCGCTGAAGAGGCGGGCCGCGTACTCCGGGGGCAGGTGCTGGGTGATACGGCGCATGCGGCCGTCGTCGGTGGTGCCGGGGGCGGCGGTGAAGCCGAAGCGGGCGCGGGTCTCGATGACCAGGCCGGTGGTGGAGGCGGCCCTGTCGCGGGCGCGCTTGCGGACCAGGGGCTGCCAGCGGCGGCGTACCTCGGACTCGAGGCGGGCTGCGAGGGCCGGCTTGGGGTGATTGATCTGGTCCTTGACGTAACGCTCGACCGTGCGCTGCGAGATGCCGAGCAGGCGGGCTGTCTCCCGGGTGGACTTGAGCTGCTTGACGAGGAAGCGCATCTGGGCGCCCGCCGACTTGGGGACGGGGCGGGTGAAGTGCAGTTCGTCCGCGCGGGTCAGGCTGTCGTCGATCTGGGTCATGGGGGACTACTCTCCGTCGGCTGCCGCGTCGTGGCCCTTGATGTGGCGCGCGGGGTTGTGGTTCTCGTCGAGCATCTGCACGGCCCAGAGGAGGGGCTGGGTGCCCTCGTGCTTGACCATGCCAGGGCTGACGCCGAGGCGGAAGCCGCCGGGCAGGGGCTTGCCTTCGGGGGTGCGGGGGAGGAAGTCGAGCGGGCTGGGACCGTCGGAGAGGTACACCGCGCAGTCGGAGAGGACGGCGATGGGGTACTGGCCGGCGGCCGTGGCGAGCTTGTTCATCTTGCGGTGCATGTTGACGCGGGCCGTGGAGATGACGGCGGCGCGGATGTCGGGGCGCCAGGTGGGGCGTTCGAGGGCGGGCCAGGGCTCGCCCGGGCGGTAGCCGGCGCCCTGGGGGCGTTCGCGGAGCTTGCCGATGCCGCCCTTGACGGTGGACTTGATGGCGGAGAGGACCGGCTTCAGGACCGGGTGGGCGTGCTGCTGCAGCTCTGCCATCGCCGTGAGGAACTCGGGCTCGGGGAGCGTCGAGGTGATGCCGAGGTCCGCCATCGTGGCCATGTACGCGTCGCGGAGGCGGGTGTACCAGGCGTCGAGGTACGGGCCGTGGTCGAGGCGGAGCCAGGCCTCGGACGGGTGGACGTCGTGGCCGAGCTCCTGGGCGTAGGCGAGGGTCGGGGTCGCGTACCAGGCGGGGCCGGTGGGGGGGCGGCCGTGCGGGGTGAAGGGGCTGGGGAGGCGGGGGTCGAGGGCGATGGAGGAGAGGTCCGCCAGCCAGCAGCCGGGCAGCTTCGGGTCGAAGCGGGGGGCGGTGCGGTGGGTGGCGGGGCCGAGGCCGACGGGGAGCCGGTTGGCCGCCGCGGCGAAGGCCATGTTCACGTCGATGCCGACGGCGTGGGTGCGGGTGCACTCGGCGTCGGTGAGGAGCTCCGGGTCGCGGATCCAGTCGTATGCCTCCTCGTCGAGGACCTCGGCCGGGGTGCGCTGGTGGGAGCGGGGGTAGAGGGCGGCGACCACCGGGTGCTCGTCGGGGGCCTCCGGGGGGGCCGGGTCGACGGGGCGGGTGAGCGAGCCGGGGACCGGGGCCGAGACCCAGGTGTTGGTCGCTTCGTCCCTCGCGGCACGGGTGGGCGGGCGCAGCGCCGTCATGAGTTCGAGGCCCGTGACGGCGGTGGAGCCGCGGGGGGTGAGGACGCGGGAGGCGAAGGTGGTGAGGAGCTCCGCGAGTTCCGGGGCGGGGAGGCCGGGGGTGTCCTCGCCCCAGGCGCGGGGGTCGAGGGCGCCCCACGGGAGGATCGCGAGCTGGACGCACTGGCGGCCGGTGGAGGGGGTGGCGGGGCGGTAGATGCGGGGCCAGGGACCGAAGCCGCGGCGGGTCAGCTGCCACTTGGCCTTGGTGAGCTGCTTGATGACCGGGTGGTTGTCCGGGAGGCGCAGGTTGCGGCGGTCCTCGAGGGTGGGGGGGAGGCCTAGTCGCTCGAGCGCGGGGGCGGTGAGGACGAGGAGGGGGTCGCCGTCCTTGCCGTTGCGGTGGAGGCGGGGGGAGCGGAGGTCGGCGTCGGGGCCGAGGGCCCAGGTGAGGAGGGCGGGGAGGCCGCCCGTGGTGGGGTGGTCGAGGACGAGGCCGGAGGCGGCGTGGGCCTGGCCGGTGCCGGTGAGGACGGCGAGGGGGCCGTTCCCTTCCAGGGGGGTGGGGTGGGGGCGGCGGCGGGGACGGGGGGGTGTGGCCGGGGGGTGGGCGTTAACGGCGTTAACGGTGGGGGCGGGCGTCGCGGGTGCGGGTGCGGTCGCGGGTGCTGCCGGGGGGTTGGCGTTAACGCCGTTAACGGTGGGCGCCGGGATGGGGGCCGAGGCCGCCGCCTCCTGGGGTTCGGCGTTAACGCCGTTAACGGTGCGGGGCGTCGGGGTGGGGCCCTGCGGGGCTGTTCCCCGACCCGCCCCTTCCCGAAACTGGGGCTCCGCCCCAGACCCCGGGGGGGTGGGGGCCGCGGCGCCTGCGGCGCGCGGGGCGGTCGCCGGGGTCGCCGGGCTCGCCGGGGCGGCTGGGGGCTCGGCGTCGGCGGGGGCGTTAACGGGTGCGGTCGGGGCGACGGCGTTAACGGCGTTAATGCTCGGCACCGGGGCGGCGGTGACGTCGACGGTGAGCGGGGTGGTGTTAACGCCGTTAAGGGTGGATGCCGCGGGCGGGGTGGCGTGGACGGCGTCAAGGGTCGGCGCCGGGGGCGGGGTGGCGTTAACGGCGTTAATGGCGGGCGCCGGGGGCTGCGCCGCGTTGTCCTGGTGGACCTCTGGGTGCGGAGGGGTGGAGGCTTCGGCGTTAACGCCGTTAATGGGGTGGAGGGTGGAGAGGCCCTCCAGGAGGCGGGCGTATGCGGCGCGTTTGGGAGGGCGGGGGGCCGTGCGGCCCGTTTCCCAGGAGGTGACCGTCTCGCGGCGGACGGAGAGGGCCTTGGCGATCTGGTCCTGGCTCAGGCCCGCGGCTTCGCGCAGGCGCTTGCGCTCGTCCGGGTGCGGCAGCGGGTCCTGGGCGGCGGCTTCTTCGAGCAGGGCGTCGACCGCTGCGAAGAGGCTCTCTTGTTCGTTGGGCATTGGTACCTCCAAGGGCAGCCTATGTGAATCGCACGACCGAACACACATGAAACGCACGTGGGGGCGTTAACGGCGTTAATGCCGTCAGCGCCCCCGTCGTGGGTGCTGCCTCGGATGCCCGTTCAGAGTCGCAGCAGCAGGAGCTCGGTGACGGCCTTGAGGTCGTCCGGGGTGAGGTGGGCGGTCAGGGCGTCCGCGATCGTTTCCGGGGTGTCCGTCGCGATCGTGATCCGGCGAGTGGGGGGCGCCGGGGGAGCGGGGGGAGCGTTAACGGCGTTAACGCCGTTAACGGTCGGCGCCGGGTGGGCGCGTTGGCGGGGAGGGGTGACGGTGTTGAGGGTCTCGTCCGCCGCCGCCTCCTGGTGCTCCTGCGGGAGGCGGCCGATGCGGCGGGCCGGTTCGACCTTGAGCTCGCCCGTGTCGACCTTCTCCTGGAGGCTCGGAGTGAGGTTCAGGAGGGTCAGACGCTGTGAGACCCAGGCCGCCGTCTTGCCCAGGCGCTTGGCGACCTGGGCCTGGGAGCCGTGGACGTCGACGAGTTCCTGGAGGGCGCGCGCCTGGTCCATCGGGGCCACGTCCACGCGGTGGACATTGGCGATCAGGGCGGACTCGAGGATGTCCGCCGCGGAGGCGGACAGGGCGTCGTTCACGTGGATGTGCATGGTCTTCAGGCCGGCCAGCTGGGCCGCCGCGAGGCGCCGGTTGCCGTCGATGACCACGTACGGGGCACGCCCCAGCCCGTCGGTCTGGCCCGGGTGGGCCTCCATGAAGGCCATGCGGGTCGCGACCGCGAGGGGCTGGAGCTGGCCGCGGGAGACGAGGGACTGGGCCAGCTCCTCGAGTTCCGTGAGGTCCTCGCGGAGGTTGAACGGGTTGTGGGCGAGGGCCTCGATGGGGACCTCGGACGGCGGGACCACCCCGGAGGTGGGGGCGCCGGTGGCCTCCGCGATCGCCGCGCGGCGCGAGCTGACGCCGACGGGCTGGGCCCGCGCGAAGGATGCCGAGACTCCGAGTTTGTCGGCCTTGCTCATGAGATCTCCCTAGCGAGGGCGCGCATGGCGATCGCCTGGTCGCCCTTGGGCGAGTAGACGAAGAGGGGCTGCTTCACGCGGACGGCTTCGCGCTGTTCCTTGAGGTCCGGTACGACGGCGACGACACGCGGATCCTTTATGTCCATCCACGCCTGGAGGGAGGAGGTCGCGATGTAGCCGCGGCGGCCGTCGTAGAGGTTGACGACGAGGCCGAGGTAGTCGATGTCGAGGCTGAGGTCGTCGCGCAGGTCGTTGATCTGGGACGTGAGGAGGTCGTACGCGTCGGCCGACGAGTCCTCCGCCTGTACGACGATCAGCGCGCCCGAGGCGCCCGGCTGTTCGGTGTCGCGGCGGCGCCCGTAGTAGATGGCGGCGTCCATGCTGAGCCCGAGGCTCGGCGGGCAGTCGATGAGGATGACGTCGTAATCGGATTCGACGGGCGCCAGGGCGCGTTCGAGGGCGGCCTCGCGGGCGCGGACCGTGGAGAGGCGGACGTCGAGGAGGAAGGCGTCCGTGCAGGCGGGCAGCAGGTGGAGGCGGTTGCCGAAGCGCTGGTCCGGGATGGGGACGATCAGGTCGGCGAGCGGACCCTTGGCCTCGCCGGCCATGTGGCAGGTGAGGCTGTCGCCGCCGATGGGCAGCGGCTGCTGGCCGAGCTGCTTGGTGAGGTGGCCCTGGGGGTCGAAGTCGACCAGCAGGACGCGCATGCCGAGGCCCGGGAGGTCTTCCAGGTCCAGGGGGGTCGTCTCGGGGTGGGGCGGCTGGTCGCTCTGCCTGCCCTCGTCCGACGCCGCGGCGCGGGCCAGCTGGCGGGCGATGCGGACCGGGTGGAGGGTCTCCGGGTCCTCGGCGAGGGCCTCGGCGGTGCCGGCGGTGATGGCGGTCTTGCCGACGCCGCCCTTCTGGTTGCACACGACGATGCGGCGTACGACGGAGGGCCGCTTGACCGTGGGCGCCGGGTTCATCTCCAGCCAGAGGCGGACCGCTTGGGCCAGACCCTGGATGAGGGAGACGCCGCGGTCCTTGGAACCGGCGCGGAAGGACTCCCACTGGCCGGCGGGCAGCCAGGTGGAGAACGATTCGGCGCCCGAAGTGTCGACGGGGGAGGGGGCGGAGGCGAGAGCGCTCCAGTGGGCGATCCCCTGGTGGACGGCGTCCTGGATGTCCACCCGCAGCTGCGCGGTGCGGATTTTCAACTCCTGGCGGAGCCACGGGGGGAGCTTGGAGACGACCTTCTCTCGGTCGCTCTGAGACGAGGGCGAAGTCATGAGAGGGACTTTACTAACGTTCGGGGGCGGATGTGGGCGCCACGCTTGGGTTTTGCTAACGAAGTGGGTGAAGGTGTGGGTGCCCGGGGGTGCCGTGGCCGGATCCGGGTACGCGACAGGGCGGCCTCGCGCACGCCGTAGCGAGCACCCCCGTGGTTCGCCACGGCGTGTGCGAGGCCGCCCTGGATACGTCGTCAGCCGACCGGAACCGCGGAGGACTCCGGGGCGGGCAGACCGAGTTCGGCCCGGCACGCGGGCGAGCCCGCCGGGTCGAAGTGGGGGATGCGGTGCGCGGGCACCATCCCCGGGAGCAGGAAGTTCCACAGGTCGACGACCCGGGTGTGCAGGTCTTCGCGGCCGGTGCGGACGTGCGAGGTGACCTGGATTCCGGTGAACGAGCCGACGAGGAGCGTCGAGAGGGCGTACACGTCGAGCGCCGGGAGGATGTCGTCGCGCTCCTGGGCCGGCTTCAGGCAGCTGTGCGCGGTGTCGATCCAGGCGTTGTACGGGGCCGGGTCCGGGTTGGTGAAGGAGCCGAACTCGATGACGAGGCGGATGCCGGCGCGGATGCGGACGTTGGCGCGCAGTCCGTGTGCCATCCGGTGCGTCAGGTCGATGACGGTCTGCAGACCCGGTTCCTCGACGGTGGGGACGCCTGCGGCGACCTGGAACTGCTCGTCCATCAGGGCGCGGGCGAGGGCTTCCTTGGACTGGAAGTGGAAGTAGAGGGCGCCCTTGGTGACGCCGGCGTGCTTGACCACGTCGCTGAGGCTGGCGCCGCCGAAGCCGAAGCGGTCGAAGGCGATGGCTGCGCCGTCGAGGATCGCCTGCCGGGTGATCTCGGCGCGTTCCTGGCGGGCCCTTGCCATCTGCTCTCCCTGCCGCTTGCCGCCCGCTGTTGTCTGGCGGTTGGTGCCTGTTGCCGGGGTGCGAGCTGGGGTCGTCGCTGCGGCGGAGGCTCGTGCAAGGTCAATCTAGTGGGGCGACGGCAAAGAAAACCAGTCGACAAGTACTTTTTGATGAGGGGCGGATGATGGTTCGTGGGGTTGTGGGGTGGTTTTCGCTATTACTTTCTGGGAGGGCGGACCGTTAACGGCGTTAACGCCGTTAACGCCGCGACCCCTGGAAGTGTGGGGCGGTTCGTTGCCGGGGTGGGGGTCTCGGCGGAAGCCTGTGGCGGTGGGAGCGTCACGTGATCCGCTCGAAGCCGTGCTGATTGCCGTACCCGTCGTCGTTCTCGCGTGCGGGGCGGCGGCCGCCGTGATGCGCAGGCTCGGGCAGACGGCCGTGGTCGGGGAGATCCTGGTGGGGATCCTGCTGGGTCCGTCGCTGCTGGGATGGCTCTGGCCGGCGGGGAGCCGCTGGCTGCTGCCGGGCGAGGTCCTTCCGTACCTGGGGGTGCTCGGGAACCTGGGGCTGCTGGTGTTCATGTTCCTGGTGGGCCTGGAGCTTGATGTAGGGCTGCTGCGGGGGCGCGGGCGGGCCGTGGTGGTGGTGAGCCAGGCGAGCGTGTGGATCCCGCTGGGGCTCGGGAGTCTGCTGGCGCTGGCGATGTACGGGTCGTTCGCGCCGGAGGGCGTAGGTCGGGCGGAGTTCGTGCTGTTCGTGGCCGTCGCGATGAGCGTGACCGCGTTCCCGGTGCTGGCGCGGATCCTGAAGGACCAGGGGCTGTACGGGACCCCGGTGGGGGCGCTGGCGATGGCGTGTGCGGCGGTGGCGGACGTGGTCGCGTGGTGCCTGCTGGCGTTGGTGGTGGCCATGGCGCATCCGCTGGGGGGAGGGGGCGGCGGCGGGAGCGCGTGGGGGACCGTCGGGATGGGGGTGCTGGCCGGGGTGTTCCTCGCGGGGATGTGGTGGGGGGTGCGGCCCGTGCTCGGGTGGGGTGTGAGGCGGTGGGGGTCCGGGACGGGTGCGGGTGCCGGTGCCGGTGGGGTCGTGGGGTTGTGCAGTGGGGTCTGCCTGGCGGCGTACGCCACGCATGCGATGGGAGTGCACGCGCTGTTCGGGGCGTTCGTGTTCGGGGCGGTGGTACCGAGGACGGCGGTGGTCGAGCAGGCGGCGGAGCGGATGCGGGAGTTCGCGGTGCCGGTGCTGCTGCCGCTGTTCTTCGTCGGGAGCGGGCTGAAGACGGACGTGGGGCTGCTGGGTGGCGGCGCTGCGTGGTGGTGGGCGGGGGCGGTGCTGGTCGTCGCGGTCGCCGGGAAGTGGGGCGGGGGGACCGGGGCGGCGCTGCTGGCGGGGCAGCCGGTACGGGACGCGGTGACGCTGGGCGCGCTGATGAACTGCCGGGGGGTGACGGAGCTGGTGGTGTTGAACGTGGGGCTCGGGCTAGGGGTGATCGGGGCGGAGCTGTTCACGGCGCTGGTGCTGATGGCGTTGGTGACGACCGCGGTGACCGGGCCGATGGTACGGGCGCTGCGGGAGCGGGAGGTGAAGGAGGCGGTCGGCCTTCGGCGTTAACGCCGTTAACGGTGCGCCGGAGTTGAGCGCCGGGGCGTTAACGCCGTTAACGGTCCGGCGGCCGGGTGCCCGGGGGCGTTAACGCCGTTAATGGTCCGGGCCTCCGGGCGGCGTCGGGCGTCACGGTCCTCGCCGGGCCGGTCGTCCGGCGTTAACGCCGTTAATGGTCCCCGCCCGGGTCGAGCCCCCGGGCATTAACGGCGTTAACGCCCACGCCCGGTCGGCCCGCGGCATTAACGGCGTTAACGGTGGGAGGGGCTGGGGACGTCCGGGAGCTGCGGTCCGGCATGTGGAATGGCGCGAACGGCGTGCCGTACGGGTGTGATCATCGCCTGATGACCGATGAACAGCGGACCCGGCCCGTGCTGGTGGGCGACGAGCGGGACACCCTCACCAGCGTTCTGCAGTGGCAGCGGGACACCCTGATGATGAAGTGCGCGGGGCTGACGGACGAGCAGTTGCGGCGCAAGGCCGTCGCGCCGTCCGGGCTGTCCCTGCTCGGGCTGGTGCGGCATCTGGCGGAGGTCGAGCGGGGCTGGTTCCGCAACGTCCTGAACGGCGAGGACGTACGCGGCTACTTCCCGCAGAACGAGGCCGGGGAGTGGACGGAGTTCCACGTCGAGGACGCGGACCCGGCCGAGTCGTTCAAGGTCTGGGAGGAGACCTGCGCCCGGTCCCGGGCGATCGTGGACGCCGCCGAGTCCCTCGATGTGACGGGGCATTACGGCGACGAGGCGTACTCGCTGCACTACATCCTGGCTCACATGATCGAGGAGTACGCCCGGCACAACGGGCACGCGGACCTGCTGCGCGAGGCGATCGACGGCGTGACGGGGGAGTAGCCGGCCCCTAGGAGGTGTGCGGGGCGGTCACGGCGTCCAGGGCGGTGAGGGCCCGCGGCCACGGGAAGTGGGCCGGGGCGTCGGGGCCGGCCGGTCCGGGGACGAAGCCGTCCTCGCCGTACAGGACGCTGACGCCGGCGCCGCGCAGGGTGGCCAGGGACTGGTCGAACTGCGGGTGCGCGGCGAGGGCGGCGTTCGTGCAGGGCATGGTGACGACGGGGATGCCCTTGCCGATCGCCTCGGCGGCGACGCCGACGGCGAAGCGGTCGGTGAGGCCGAGGGCCCAGGAGTTGAGGGAGTTGAAGGTCGCCGGGGCGAAGAGCAGGGCATCGGCGGCCGGCCATACGTCGGGCTCGCCGGGGAGCTTGTACTGCCAGCGCACGGGGTGGCCGGTCAGCGCGGCCAGGCCGTCGAGGCTTCCCGCGACCCAGTGCGCGGCGGTGGGAGTGAGGCCGAGACAGACGTCCCAGCCACGGGACTGGGCGTCCTCGATGACGTGCGCCACGTCGAAGACGGGCGGGGCGGCGGAGCAGAGCAGGTAGAGCGTCCTCGTGGGGGTCATACCGCCATGTGATCACATGAGTTGATCTCGACCATAGTTGAGGTGGCGTGATCGGCCATACGGGCGAATGTCGGATGACCGTGCGGATGGTTGTTCCGGTGGTCGTTCCAAGATTTTCGGCTGCGGGCGATGAGTTCCGGGCGCGGCCCGCGTCTACCCCTGTGACAGCGAAGCACACGTAGGACAGGAGCACCGCAGACATGAGCGAGCCGGTGAAGGGCCCCGCCAGCTACTTCCCTTCGATCGAGAAGAAGTACGGACGCCCCGTCGCGGAATGGAAGGACCTGATCCGGTCCTCCCCGCTGACCAAGCACATGGAGCTCGTCTCCTGGCTCAAGACCGAGCACGGACTGGGGCACGGCCACGCCAACGCCCTGGTCGCGCACACCCTCGGCGAGGACGCCGGGCGGCCCTGAGGAACAGCGCCGGCGCTGGACGTACGCGTATGGAGCTGAGCTTTTCGGCGATGTTCCGTCTCGCGGCGGCGGGCTTGACTGGAGGCATGACACAGACACCGCAGAACACGAAGTCCACCGCCCCCGCCACCCTCGTCATCGGGGGCCACGGCAAGACCGGCCGGCGCGTCGCCGAGAAGCTCCGGCTCCAGGGCCGCCCGGTGCGGATCGGCTCCCGTACCGGAGCCCCCGCCTTCGACTGGAACGCCCCCGTCACCTGGGGCCCGGCGCTGGAGGGCGTCGACCGGGTGTACGTGACCTACCACCCCGACCTCGCCTTCCCCGGGGCCGCCGAGCAGATCGGCGCGTTCTCGCAGGCGGCCGTGGCCGCGGGGGCGCGCCGGCTGGTCCTGCTGTCCGGCCGGGGCGAGGAGGCCGCGCAGCGCGCCGAGGAGAGTCTGAAGGCGTCCGGGGCCGACTGGACGGTCGTCAGGTCCAGCTGGTTCAACCAGAACTTCGACGAGAGCTTCTTCCTGGAGCCCGTACTGGCGGGGGAGATCGCGTTGCCGACCGCGGACGCCGTGGAGGCCTTCGTCGACGCCGACGACATCGCCGACGTGGTGGTGGCCGCGCTGAGCGACGACCGGCACGTCGGCAGGACGTACGAGCTGTCCGGACCGCGGCTGATCAGCTTCACCGACGTCGCCGCCGAGCTGTCGAAGGCGACGGGGCGCACGATCACCTACGTCCCCGTCTCCCAGGAGGCGTACCGTGCGGTGCTGCGCGAGCACGGCCTGCCGCAGGAGTTCGCCGACCTGTTCACGCTGATCCTGGACGGGCGCAACGCACATCTGGTGGACGGGGTGGAGGAGGTGCTCGGCCGGAAGCCGAAGGACTTCGCCGAGTTCGCCCGTGAGGCGGCGGCGACCGGTGTCTGGGACGTCTGAGCCCCTGTTGCCGGGCAGGCGGCCGGGAGAGGATGGGCCCATGGACACGCTGAGCGGCCTCCTCGAAGGCCCCAAGGCCCGGGGCGCTTTCCTCCTCAAGTCCGTCTTCAACCCGCCGTGGTCGGTGCGAATCGAGGACCGGGCGCCGCTGTCGGTGGTCACGATGGTGCACGGGACGGGCTGGCTGCTCCCCGACGGGGGCACGCCCGTGCTGATCGGCCCCGGGGACGTGGCCGTCGTACGGGGGCCCGAGCCGTACACGCTGGCGGACGCCCCGGGGACGCCGGTGCAGATCTCGGTGGACCCGGAGCAGCGGTGCAGCACGCAGGCGGGCGAGGACGTCAGCGAGACCATGGCGCTGGGCGTGCGGACCTGGGGCGCGGAGTTCCAGGACGCCGGGTCGGCGGTGATGCTGAGCGGCACCTACCAGGCGCCGAGCGAGATCGGCCGCCGACTGCTGGGTGCGCTGCCGACGGTCCTGGTCCGGCCGGCGGCGGCCGCGGACACCACGCTGATCGGGCTGCTCGCCTCGGAGATCTCCCGGGACGAGCCGGGCCAGGAGCTGGTCCTGGACCGGCTGTTGGACCTGCTGCTGATCGGCGTGCTGCGTACGTGGCTCGCGGACCCCGGGTCGGGGGCCCCGGGCTGGTACCGGGCGCAGGGCGATCCGGTGGTCGGGCGGGCGCTGCGGCTGCTGCAGGAGAACCCGGCCCACGGCTGGACGGTGGAGGAGCTCGCGCAGAAGGCCGGCGTCTCCCGGGCCTCGCTGGCGCGGCGGTTCACCGACCTGGTGGGGGAGCCGCCGATGGCGTACCTGACGGGGTGGCGCCTGGCGCTGGCGGCCGATCTGCTGCGGGAGCCGGACGCCACGGTGGCGACGGTGGCCCGACGGGTGGGCTACAGCTCGGCGTTCGCGCTGTCGACGGCGTTCAAGCGGGTCCGCGGGGTCAGCCCGCAGGAGTTCCGTACGGGGGGCGCCTCCCCGGTCGCCGGCCCGGCGGGCACCGGGCCCCCGCGCACGGTGGTCCTGCCGGAGACGACCTAGGCGGGCGGCAGGTCCAGGACGCCGACGGTCTGGCCGCCGCTCGACTCGCCGGTGAGGCGGAAGCCGAGGCCCCGGTAGAACGGCTCGGGGGTGCCGGGGCCGGGCTCCCAGGTGACGTACGCGCGGTCGGCGCCGCGGCGCCGGAGCTCGGCGGTGACCGCCCGGACCGCGAAGCGGCCGTAGCCCTTGGCCTGGTGTGCGGCGGCGACGTTCAGGCGCCATATGCCCGAGCGGATGTCGGCGGGGTCCCGTTCCGGGTCCCAGGCGATGTCGACGAAGGCCATGACGAAGCCGACGACCTCGTCGCCGTCGACGACGGCGCGCGGCCAGGCGGTGTCCCCGTGGACGTAGGCCTCGGCCAGGGACTTGACCACGGGGGAGACGAGGTGGGTCTGGTCGGGGCGTACCTGTACCGCGCACACCGCGTCGAAGTTGGCTGCGGTGACCGGCTCCAGGCGGAGTGCTGAGGTGCTCATGGCCGCACCCTATCGAGGGCGTCTCCTGCACAGGCACCGGAAATTTCGAGATCAGATCAGAACCCGTGGCACTACAACCGGATCGACCGGATCGACCAGATGGGAGCCTCTCGTGCAGACGGACACAGCCGGCGGCAGCAACCGGACCGCTACCTTCCTGCTCATGGTCTCGACCGTGCTCGTGGGCCTGATGGCGGGCCTGTTCTTCGCCTTCGACGTCTCGGTGATGCCGGGGCTGGCGCGGGGCGACGAGCGCACGTACGTCACCGCGATGCAGAACTTCAACGCGGTCATCGACGGGAACGGGCTGTTCGGCACCGTCTTCGTGGTGGCCCTGCTCGCCGCCGTCGCCTCGGCGGCCGTCGAGTTCCGCAAGGGCCGGCGCGGGGTCGCGGTGTGGGTGGGGGCGGCGGCCGCCCTCTACCTCGTCGTCCTGGTGATCACCTTCACCGTGAACATCCCGCTGAACAACGAGCTCGCCGACGCGGGCGACGCGGCGAAGCTGACCGACTTCTCGATCGTGGACAAGTTCAAGGGGACCTGGGTGACCACGAACATCATCCGCACCGTGCTGTGCACCGCGGCCCTGACGGCCCTCGCGCGGGCGCTGGTGCTGTACGGGCGGGCCACCGCGCGCTGAGCCGCAGCGGCGTCAGAGGCGTCAGAGGCGGCCGTGCAGTACGAGGGCCCAGGCCAGGCAGCCGAGGGCGATCGTGCACAGTAGCGTCCGCCAGCGGTTGGCCGGCACCCAGCGCGACGCGAAGGCGTTCCGGACGGCGGCCGGGTCGGCGATGCGCTCGACGGGGCCGGCCTGGTCCAGGGCGTTGTTGAGCGGGATGTTGACCCTGCCGGTGACCCCGAGCTGGAGGGCGTACGCGACGAGCGCACCGATCAGCGGCGGCGCCACCTCGCCCGCGCCGGAGGCGAGGTACAGGGCCAGCGCGAGGCCCGTGAACAGCAGGGAGCCGAGGAAGCCGGTCATGAACCAGCCGTTGATGATGGCGACGTTGATGCGCTGCATGACCGCGATGAACGTACGGTCGTCCGAGGGTCCCAGCGCCGGCATCACCGAGACGTCGAAGGCGAAGAACAGGCCCGCCATCAGGCCCGTCGTGATCGTCGCGGCGATGAGTGAGACGAGCCCTGCGGTGTCCACGTCCGTTTCCCCCTGTTGGTGGTCTGCGCATGGTCTGTTCGCGGTCATGCACGGGTCATCGAATTGTCAAGGCTGCCGATCGTAGGGGCCACGCGGCCGCGTGTCGCGGGGGATTCACGGAGAAGTCCGACGTCCGGGGAACGGAAGCCGTCCCCGGAACGACTCTCTGAGCGGGCACCATGCACCTGCCGTCGTCTACGCACCACGCACTCCCTGGAGGGACACACGTGAAGGACTCGAAGGACAGGCTGGAAGACCTGCGGGCCGAGATCGAGCGCCGCAACCCCGCGCAGCCCGAGTTCCACCAGGCGGTACGGGAGGTCCTCGAGACCCTGGCACCCGTCTTCGCCGCCCGGCCCGAGTACGCCGACCCGGCCGTCGCCCTGGTGGAGCGGCTCACCGAGCCCGAGCGGCAGATCGTCTTCCGTGTCCCGTGGCAGGACGACCGGGGCCGCGTCCACGTCAACCGCGGCTACCGCGTCGAGTTCAACAGTGCGCTCGGCCCGTACAAGGGAGGCCTGCGTTTCCACCCGTCGGTGGACATCGGCGTGGTGAAGTTCCTGGGCTTCGAGCAGATCTTCAAGAACGCCCTGACCGGCCTGGGGATCGGCGGCGGCAAGGGCGGCAGCGACTTCGACCCGCACGGCAGGTCGGACGCCGAGGTCATGCGCTTCTGCCAGTCCTTCATGACCGAGCTGCACCGGCACATCGGCGAGCACACCGACGTGCCCGCCGGGGACATCGGTGTGGGCGGCCGGGAGATCGGCTACCTCTTCGGCCAGTACCGGCGCATCACCAACCGCTGGGAGGCCGGCGTCCTGACCGGCAAGGGCCGGGGCTGGGGCGGCTCCGCGATCCGGCCGCAGGCGACCGGCTACGGCAGCGTGCTGTTCGCCGCCGAGATGCTGGCGGTCCGCGGCGAGTCGCTGGACGGGCTGACCGCGGTGGTCTCCGGCTCCGGCAATGTCGCGCTGTACACGATCGAGAAGCTGCAGCAGCTCGGCGCGAACCCGCTGACCTGCTCGGACTCGAAGGGCTACGTCGTCGACGACAAGGGCATCGACCTGGCTCTGCTCAAGCAGATCAAGGAGGTCGAGCGCGGGCGCGTGAGCGAGTACGCGGAGCGCCGTGGCTCCTCGGCACGGTTCGTGCCCGGCGGGCGGGTCTGGGAGGTGCCGGCGGACGTCGCCTTCCCCTCCGCCACGCAGAACGAACTGGCCGCGCAGGATGCCCGTACGCTCGTCGCGGGCGGGGTCAAGGCGGTCTCCGAGGGCGCCAACATGCCGACCACTCCCGAGGCCGTACGGATCCTGCAGGAGGCCGGGGTCGCGTTCGGGCCCGGCAAGGCGGCCAACGCGGGCGGGGTCGCGGTCAGCGCCCTCGAGATGAGCCAGAACGCCGGCCGGGCGGCCTGGAGCGCGCAGCGCGTCGAGGACGAGCTCGCGGACATCATGCGCTCGATCCACGCCGTCGCGTACGAGACCGCCGAGCGGTACGGGGCCCCGGGCGACTACGTCACCGGCGCGAACATCGCCGGGTTCGAGCGGGTCGCGGACGCAATGCTGGCGCAGGGCGTCATCTGACCGGGCGGGCCCGGGGCTCCGGCTCCGGGCCCGTGCGGGGGCACGGTGCTGCCGAGCGGGCGGGCGGCGGCGGGCTTCGACTCCGGCTCGAGTGCAGGCGGCCCGGTCTTGCCCGGTGGGGCGGAGCCGGGCCGTAGCCTGGGGCCGACCAGGCGATGAGAACACCAAGGGGGCGTGACCGTGCTGACCGCTTTGGACGGGGTGTACGGGGACCGGAAGGACGCGATCGGCGTCGCGGGGCGGACCGCCTCGTACGAGGAACTGCTGGGCGCGGCGCGCGCAGTGGCCGCCGACGTGGCCGGGGCGAAGGCCTTCGCGGTGACCGCGACGGCCTCCCTGGAGACCGTCGCCGCCGTGGTCGGCGGGCTGCTGGCCGGAGTGCCGTTCGTACCGCTGCCGCCGGACGCCGGGCCCGCCGAGCGCGAGCACATCCTGCGTGACTCCGGGGCGGCGCTCGTGGACGTGGACTTCGCCCGGCGCTCCGACTGGAACGGGCCCGCCGCCGCGCCGGAGGACCCGGCGCTGGTGCTGTACACATCCGGCACGACGGGCGCGCCCAAGGGCGTGGTGCTGACCGGCGCGGCGCTCGCCGCCGACCTGGACGCGCTGGCCGGAGCCTGGCAGTGGAGCGCCGAGGACACGTTGGTGCACGGGCTGCCGCTGTTCCACGTGCACGGGCTCGTGCTGGGCGTGCTCGGGGCCCTGCGCACCGGCAGCCGCCTCGTGCACACCGGGCGGCCGACGCCCGAGGCGTATGCGGCGGCGGGCGGGAGCCTGTACTTCGGGGTGCCGACCGTGTGGTCCCGTATCGCCGGGGCCCCGGATGCCGCGGCCGCGCTGTCCGGGGCCCGGCTGCTGGTCTCGGGCAGCGCCGCACTGCCCGCGCCGGTCTTCCGGGACCTGGAGCGGCTGACCGGGCTGCGGCCCGTGGAGCGGTACGGGATGACGGAGACGCTGATCACCATCAGCGGGCGCGCCGGCGGTGAGGTCCGGCCCGGTACGGTCGGCACGCCGCTGCCGGGGATCCGGACCCGGGTCGAGGCCGAGCCGGGCGCCGAGATCGGGGAACTCCAGCTGACCGGGCCGACGTTGTTCGCGGGGTACCTGGGCCGCCCGGAGGCCACGTCGGCCGCGTACACCGAGGACGGCTGGTTCCGCACGGGCGACATCGCGGCCGTGGACGAGGCGGACGGGGTGCACCGGATCGTGGGGCGGGCCTCCATCGACATGATCAAGTCGGGCGGCTACCGGATCGGCGCCGGGGAGATCGAGAACGCGCTGCTGGACCACCCCAAGGTCAGCGAGGCGGCGGTGGTGGGGGTGCCGGACGCGGACCTGGGGCAGCGGATCGTCGCGTTCGTCGTTGCGGAGGGGGTGACGGGCGCCGAGCTCACGGAGTTCGTCGCCGCGAACCTGTCCGTGCACAAGCGGCCGCGCGAGGTGCGGTTCGTGCCGGCGGTCCCGCGCAACGCGATGGGCAAGCCGCAGAAGAAGCTCCTGCTGACGGGGGAGTTCGACCCGCAGGCGGGCTGAGGGCGGGGCCGTGGTCAGGGCCACGGCCGCTGGCCCCGGCCGTGGCCCGGGCCGGGCTTAGCGGCCTTCCCGGACCAGGTGGCGGGCCAGGAGCTCCAGGGCCTCGGTCACGGCCGGGAGGCGCGCGGCCTCGGTGCTGCCGAGGGCCTTCGCAAGGGCCTCCTCGACCTTGGAGGAGCCCGCGGCCCGGACGGCGGCCACGCGGTCGGAGACGGTCGAGGACGGGCGGACCAGCGTGCGGCGGCGGTCGGCGGGATCGGGGGCCGTGTGCACCGAACCGGCCTCGCGCAGGCGGGCGACGGCGGTGGAGACCTGGCTCTGGGGCAGCCCGGTGCGCTGGGCCGTCTCGCCGACGGTGGTGTCGGGGTGCGCGGCGATGTCCCCGGCGACGATGACCACGGAGCGGGTGCTGCCCGCGTACTGGCCCGGTCCGCCGGGGGGTTCGGGCAGAGCTTCCTCGCCGAGCTTCATCAGGGCGCGGCCCAGCAGGAACAGTTCGATTCCATCCATGGAGGCAAGGTACATCAAGGTGGATACATCTCTCTTGATGTATCTGTTTCGATGGATTAGGCTGGTCGCAGAGCAGCGGACGAAGGCCGTTGCGGCAGACATCTTGGGGGAGTCGTCATGTCCGAGACCGTTCACAGCAGCAGCGGCACCACGGGGATCCTGGCGGTGGCAGGCGCCACGCTGCACTACCGGGTCCAGGGATCCGGCCCGCTACTGCTCATCGCACAGAGCGGGGAGGGGGATGCGGACCGCACGGTCGACATGGTCCCCCATCTCGCCGACGCGTTCAGGGTCCTGACGTACGACCGGCGCGGCCTCTCCCGCAGCCGGCTCGAGGAGCCCGGGCGGACCACGTCGCTCGCGGAGCACGCCGAGGACGTGCACCGGCTGCTGGCGGCGGTCACCGACGAGCCCGCCCTGATGCTGGGGTGCAGCATGGGCGCCCTGATCGGGCTGCATGTGGCCGCGCGGTATCCGGGGCAGGTGGGCACCCTGGTGGCCCACGAACCGGTGGCCCCGCGGCTGCTGCCCGCGGAGCTGCGGGGCCGTCACGAGGCGGAGCTCGCCGGGCTGCAGGAGCTGTACCGGGCGGGCGGGCTCGGCGGGGTGTTCGCCGAGATGGCCCGGGTGGTGGGCATTGACCCCTCCCGGCAGGACGCCGAGCCGGGCCTGACCCCGCAGCCGATCGATGATCAGCGCCGCGTCAACTTCGACTACTTCATCGAGCACGACCTCTCGGCGGTCATCGGGGACACCCTCGACCCGGCCGAACTGACCCGCACGCAGACCCGGATCATCCCGGCGGTCGGCGCCGGGACCCCGGCCGGGGTGTTCGACCACCGGTGCGCCATGGAACTGGCGGACCTCCTGGGTGCCGAGATACGGACCTTCCCGGGCGGGCACAACGGGAACACCACGCACCCCAGGGCCTACGCGGAGGAGCTCCGGTCGCTGCTCGCCACGACGCGCTGACCCGTGTCGCTTGCTTCCTGCTAGATCCCGGGCCCAGGCGGACTCGAACGGCCCGGGAGCGGGGGGTGCGGGGGCAGCGACTGAACGGGAGCGACTGAACGATTGCTGGGTCGCTGGGGGCGGTTGGGGAAAGGTGCAGGTCAGAGGGCTGATTTGGATGCGGCAGCGACTGAAGCGACTGAAGGCTCAGGTATATGGAGACATTGGCGTGCGTGCGCGTGTGTGCGCGTGTGCGTCATATATAGGCGACTTGAGTCGCTTCGGTCGCTGTTCTGTCTTGCGCAGGCCTGTGACCTGGTGTTCTGTGAGCTGCTCGGCGAGCGACTGAAAGAGATTCGGTAGCTGACCCGTCAGTCGCTCGGTCGCTGGGGCTCCCTGTGGACGCGTACACCTGTTCTGGCTCATATGCCTCTCGTCCCTCAGGGGTTTCGCTAATCTGATTTTGAGCGTTGAGTCGCTTCAGTCGCTGATGGGGGAAGTGAATGGCAGCTGAGCTGCGGGTTTCGCGCAGCGACCCACGGCAGTTCACCAGAGCTGCAACGGTCGCATCGCAGCCTCTGACGACTGCCAGATGGTGTGCGCGTCAGGGGTGGCCGGTTCACCCCCTTGCCCCGGGCCGCAAGACGCCGGTGGGCAACTGCGACGCGTGCCGCGCCCCGGGCCACAACCGCGGGGCGTGCGACTGCCTTCGGGCCGGTGGCTGGTGCCATGGATTCCATGCAGCCACGCTCGACTTCGAACGGATCGAGCAGTGGTGGGGTGCCCGCCCCGAGCTCGGGGTCGGGGTCGCCACGGGCCCCGCAGGCCTGGTCGTCATCGACATCGACGCGCACGCGCGCGAACTCCCCGACCGCGAACGGCTGCTGCCGGGCGTCCGGATAGCCGACACGGTCGACCTGACCGGGCTGGCCAACGGCTTCCACACCCTGGGCGTGCTGGCGGCGCTGCGGGGCGCAGCCAGTCCGGCCGACGACGAGTCCACCCTGCGCGTGCGCACGCCCTCCGGGGGCCTGCACGTGTGGTACCGCAACGCCGGAGGCCACCGGTGGCAGTGCTCCGCGGGATCGGGCGGTGGCCGGGCCCTGGCCTGGCAGGTCGACGTACGGGCGCACGGCGGGTACATCGTGGCTCCGGGGACCGTGACCCCGGCGGGCGTCTACCGGCCCGTGGGCGGTACGCGCGTGCCCGCGCCGCTGCCCGCCTGGCTCGCCCGGGAACTGGAGCGCACCGGGCACCTGCCCTCCGCGGCCGCCCACGGACCCCGTCCTGTGCCGCCGCGCGCCCGGCAGGCCGTGATCGCGGCGGGCGGGGGACGCGGTGCGCCGGAGCGGGTCCTGGCCGGAGTGCTCGCCGAGGTCGCTGCCTGCGCCGCCGTACCCGAAGGGGCTGCTTTCTCCGAGAAGTTGAACCGCGCCGCCTTCACGGCCGGCGGACTGGTCGCAGCCGGGCACGCCGGCGAGGCCGAGGTCCTGCGGGCCCTGCAGGATGCGGCCGAGCTGGCCCGCCCCGGGCAGCAGCACCGCTGCCGCGCCATCATCCGTGGCGGGCTCAGCGCGGGACTGGCACGTCCGCTGACCCTCCGGGGCCGCGTGTGAGCGTCGAGAACGACAGCATGCTGTCCGGCTTCGACGTGCAGGCCGTCGCCGCCCAGATCCTTGCGCAGCCCGTCCCGGCTCCCCGGGAGCCGGCGGAGTCCAGGGGGAGTTCTGCCGGCCGGGAGGCGGCCGGCCCCGCCCCGGCGGCAGACGGCGAGGCGACGGCGGACGGACTGCTGCCGGACACCCTCACCGACCGCGGCAACGCCAAGCTGTTCGTCAAGCTCTACCGCAACGACTACCGGCACGTCCCCGGGATCGGCTGGTTCCGCTGGGACGGCACGCGCTGGCAGATCGACGAGGACGACACCGTGATGTGGTCCGCGGGCGACCTCGCGGAGTCCATCGCGACCGCCGACCCCCGCGGTCTCTACACCCCGGCCGCGCTCCAGCAGCACCGCCGCCGCACGCTCAGCACCAGCGGGATGAACGCCATGCTCACCCAGGCGAAGTCCGCCCCGGGCATGGTGCTCAACGCGGCCCGGCTGGACGCCGATCCGTACGCGCTGTGCACCCCCGCGGGCGTCGTGGACCTGCGCACCGGACACATACGCCCGGCCGAGCCCACGAAGGACTTCCACTCCCGTTCCACCTCGGCCGCGCCGCAGCCGATGCCCACGCCGCGCTGGAACAGCTTCCTGACGGACACCTTCGGCGAGGGGCCGGAGGGCGCGGAGATGATCGACTTCCTGCAGCTGCTGCTCGGCTACTCCGTCACCGGAGACGTCGGCGCCCAGGTCATGCCGTTCCTGTTCGGGTCCGGCAAGAACGGCAAGTCCGTGCTGCTCGACGTCCTGATGAAGCTGCTCGGGGACTACGCGGACGCGGCGCCCCCCGGGTTCCTGATGTCGCGGCCGTACGAGGGGCACCCGACCGACCTCGCGGAGCTGCACGGCCGGCGCGTGATCGTGTGCAGCGAGGTCAAGCCGGGCGACCGCTTCGACGAGGCCCGCGTCAAACTGCTCACCGGCGGCGACCGCATCAAGGCGCGCAGGATGCGGCAGGACTTCTTCAGCTTCGAGCCGACGCACAAGATGTGGCTGCTGGGCAACCACCGGCCCGAAGTGGGAACCGGCGGGTTCGCGTTCTGGCGGCGGATGCGGCTGATCCCGTTCGAGCGGGTCGTCTCCGACGACCGCAAGATAGACAACCTGGCGGACATCCTCGTCACCCAGGAGGGCCCGGGCATCCTCAACTGGCTCATCGAGGGCGCCCGTCGGTACGTCGGCGGCGACAAGGACCTCACGGGCCCCGAGCGGGTGCGCATCGCGACCACGGCGTACGCGGAGACCGAGGACCACACCGGGCGCTTCATCGGCGAGACCTGCCGCCTCGAGGCCGATCTGCGGGCGGAGCAAGCGCAGCTGTACGCGGCCTACAGGGGCTGGTGCCAGAATGAGGGGGCCCCTGCGATCTCTTCCCGGGCCTTCGCGGCACGCGTCCGCGAGGTGGTGGGACTGGCCTCGCCGAAGGAAATGATCCTGTCCAACCAGCGCAAGTACTACCCGGGCATCGGCCTGCTCGCGGACGAGGAGACAGCATGAGCGCCCTCATCGCAGAAGACGAGATCGTCCACGAAGTGGACCTCGTCTGGCTCGAGGACATCAGCCGGCTCGACTACGTCCGCCAGAGCCTGGACCGGCTGCCGACCCGGCGCGGCAGGCCCGCGTACCACCGTGACGGCCGGATGGTCGGGTACGCCCTGCTGGGGCCGAAGGCCAAGCCTTCGCGCTCCTCCGGCACCTTCCGGCGGCGGGTGTTCTGGCTGCTGCCGCACGACCGGGACACCGCCCCCGACGGGCTGTACGCGCGGGGGGCGCCGGCCGAGGCCGTGGACGCCAGGACGCTGGCGCCGGGCATCAAGGGGCGCAAGACCGAGCGCTCGGAGGGCGGACCGATGTCGTCGGCGATGCGGGGGCTGATGCCGTAGACCGGCCAGACGGTGCCGCCCGCGGCGGGGCCGGGGGCTCGTCTTCGCACTGGACGGCAGGGAACTGCACAACGCGGTCGGGGAAGGTGCGCGGTACCGGGTGGTTCGTTTCGTGATCGTCCTACGGGCCGACGCGGGCGCAGTCGCCCCGTGAGGCAGCGCCGTCCCGTTCCCTTCACTGACACCGTGCGCCGCGAGCGGCGAGTCGGCGGCGCGACTCGCGGCGGCCGGGTCAGAAGGTGGCGCTCTACTGGTAGTGGTCGAGGTAGCCCGCGTTGGCGATGGGGACCTCGGCGAGGTACTCGTCCGGCAGGTCGAAGGCGTCCACGAGCGTCATCATGTGCGGGGCGAGCTCCGCGAGGACTGCGTCGATCGTCTGGTGCAGACCGAGTACGTGCTGCACCGTCAGCCGCTGCTCTGCGAGCAGGTCACCGGTGTGCTGGCGCAGCTGCTGGAGCAGGAACAGCCTGCACAGGTTCATGAGCAGATTGCGGGTCGCGGGGTCGGTCGCCTGCCCCGCCGCCTCCAGGAAAGCATCGGCCGCCAGCCTGCTTGCATGGGCCGAGACCATCTCCAGCGCGGCGCCGGAGGACTCGTTCCAGCGGCCGACCGGGTCCCCGGAGGGGCCCTGGCGCAGTGCGATGCGGGCGCGTGCCTGCCAGGTCCGTTCGACGGAGGCGAGTAGGTCGCGCAGGAAGCGCAGGTCCGTCAGGTCGCGTTCGGCGGCCGGCCGGGTGTCCGAGCTGATGGGGTCCACCTGGTGCCCGAAGACCATCTCGGCGGCGGCCTTCACCCATATCACCAGGTTGTCGCCCTCTGCAGTGATCCCGCCCTCGATGTTCCCGGGCAGGTCCGAGATCCTGTTCGCCGGGAACAGGCCCTGCGCGCCACACCGTTCGCGGGATTCGGTCGTGATCTCCCGCGCCTGCCAGGTGATCCAGCCCTTGGCGACGGCGACCAGGCGCTCCACCTCTTCGCGCTCCGCTTCCTCGTGTGCGACGAAGCGGTCCATCACCGTCCGGTGCAGAAAGGTCATGGCGTAGGCGTTCGCGAGAGAGTGCAGCAGCCGGCCGTGGTGGCTGCGGTGGCGGACCACCGGGATGCGTTGGCCGGTCTTCGGGCCGCCGACGTGCCGGTGGTGCGCATAGCGCACCGCTATGGCCAGCGCGGCCCGTGCCATGCCCAACGTGCCGGCGCTCATGCAGAGCTTGCCCGCGGTGACGCGGTTGACGGAGCGCAGGAAGCGCTTGCGCCGGTTTCCCAGCGCGCTGGTCAGCGTGCCGTCCTCGTCCAGCCGGCCGTGGTCGGCCTCCAGCATGGCCTCACGCGGCAGCCGTACGTGGTCGAAGGACGTGAGGCAGTGGTCGACCGGCGTTCCCGTGCGGTGCGGCAGCTGGCGGACGGTGATCCCGGGCA
This sequence comes from Streptomyces sp. R33, assembly GCF_041200175.1. Classification (NCBI taxonomy): domain Bacteria; kingdom Bacillati; phylum Actinomycetota; class Actinomycetes; order Kitasatosporales; family Streptomycetaceae; genus Streptomyces; species Streptomyces sp. R33. Next base: position 59,980 of record NZ_CP165728.1, read on the forward strand.
GGTGCCCGGCGTGGTCGCTCAGCGGGGTCAGGAACAGGAAGATGCCCTGGTCCTCGCCGTCGACCAGGAGCCGAGCCGCGACCACGGCGCTCTTCGGACCGCCGATGAGGCTGGTGTTGGGCATGAACTTGCGTGCACCCGGATTGGGCGTGTTCAGGATGAAGCCGTCCGTCGCCCGGTCGAAGACGGCGACGGTCTGCAGTGAGGCGACATCATTGCCGTGTGCCAGCTCGGTGCACAGGAAGGTCCCGATGCGCTGCAGCGAGGTGAAGGCGGACAGCTCCCGTCCGTAGAAATCGTGGTCGAGCAGGCTCCCCATGAACAGGTTGTAGTGGATGCTCGCCAGGGTGCACAGGCCCCCGTCCACGAACCCGGTCCACTCGTGGAGCCCGGCCAGCAGCCGGGCGTCGTGCGCCAGCGCGGCCGGATCGTCGACCGCGCTGTTGACCAGACGCAGACGCTCGTAGGAGACCGCCGTCCGCTCGTCCGGAGTCAGCTCCGGAAGGTAGGAGAAGGCCTTGCCGGCGAGGAGTCGCCGCCAGCCCCCGTGGACCCGCTCGCGGTCGTCGCGGTCGAAGAGCAGGTGGGTCAGCTCTTGGGTGGCAGATCTAGGGCGAGGCTTGGTCGAGCCCCGCTGAGCAGGCAAAACGCTGATCGGGGCGGGGAGGCGGTCAGCCACACCATTCCCGCTGCGTCGATAGGTCTCCGCATACTCACGCGTCAGTGCCAACATCGGACCATCCCCCCCGTTAGGAACCGAAGTACAAGTTACGCAGGGCCCAAAGATACGAACTAACCGGTTTTGTTTTCAAGACCTGACATGTAAAACCGGTGCCCTGGTTTCTTTCTCCGAAGGTAGATATAGTCGAGGATGGCTTGGTTGGCACTCATGCTGACCAGGGGCAATATCGGACGGTAGCGTGATGATCACATCGCGTGAGCACGGGGAGGGTGCAAACCTCGCGGTTTGTTCCTATCCCGAGTGGTAGCGGAGGGTGTATGGCGCGGCAAGAGCGAGCCATTCGTACACGGCAGAAGATCCTGGTCGCGGCGGCAGAGCTGTTCGACGAGGTCGGCTACGAGTCCGCGACGATCTCCGAAGTGCTCAAGAAATCCGGGGTGACCAAGGGAGCGCTCTACTTCCACTTCACCTCGAAGGAAGAGCTCGCCCAGGCAGTGCTGGCCGGGCAGGTGGGAGCCCTGCCGCCGGTTCCGGAGTCGGAACTGTTCCTGCAGCAGAGCTTGGACGAGGCACTGGTCCTCGCCCACCTGCTACACAAGGGCGACCCATTGGTACGGGGGAGCGTGCGGCTCACTGTGGACCAGGGCACCCCGGTCGACGGCCTGGACCGCCGCATCCCCATGCAGGGCTGGAACGACCACAACACGGCGCTGCTCACCCGTGCGAAGGAGTGCGGGGAACTCCTTCCGCACGTCGACATCGAGGCCACCGCCAAGCTGTTCACCGGCAGCTTCACCGGCGTCCAGGTTCTCTCGAAGATCATGACCGGGCACGCGGACATGGTGGAACGGGTGACCGACCTGATGCGGACGCTGCTGACCGCGATCGCCATGCCCGGGGTGCTGGTGCGTCTCGACTTCGCCGCGGACCGCGCGGAGCGCGTGTACGAGGCGGCCGTCAGGCTGCGCGACGCGAAGGCCGAGGCGGCGTCCGAGGCGGCCTAGCGCCGTCGAACGGAACGGGGGAGGGGGCGCGATGTTCTCCTCGGCGCGCGTGGGTCTGATGGCGCACGCAAACGCAACGACCAACCGAATGGAGTGCACAGATGGACATGGCTGCTTGCCCGTACGCGCTGGACGTGGCGGGGCGGGACATCGCGGGTGAGGTCGCGATGCTCCGGAAGCAGGCACCGGCGGTCGAGGTGGAGCTCCCGGGCGGGGTCCGCGCCTGGGCCGTGGTGGGCCAGCGGTACGTCGAGCGCCTGCTGCTCGACCCGCGGGTCTCCAAGGACGCCCGCCGGCACTGGCCGGAGTTCATCGACGGGCGAATAACGCCCGAGTGGCCGCTCTATCCCTGGGTGGCCAACGAGAACATGCTGTTCGCCTACGGCCAGGAGCACAGTCGGCTGCGCCGCCTTGTCGCAGGGGCGTTCACGGCGCGGCGGTCCGCGGCCCTGCGGCCCCGGGTCGAGGAGCTGACCGCCGAGCTGCTCGACGGACTGGACTCCGTGCCGGCTGGCCAGCCCGTCGACCTGCGCTCCGCGTTCGCGGAACTGCTGCCCCTGCAGGTGATATGCGAGCTGTTCGGAGTCGAGCGGGGCGCCGGGCGGGAGGCTCTGGCGGCCGCCCTGCACACCGTGTTCAGCACGACGGTCTCGGCGGACGAGATGGAAGCCTCGCGCATGACGGCCTTCAGGCTGCTGGCCGAGCACGTGGCGGCCAAGCGGGCCGATCCAGGCGACGACCTGACGTCCTCGCTGATCGAGGCCCGGGACAACGGCGACGCGCTCACCGAGGCCGAATTGCTCGGCTCCCTTTTCCTGCTGATCGCGGCGGGCCAGGACACCACGTCCGCGCTGATCACCAACGCCCTGGGCGCGCTGCTGTCCCATCCCGGGCAGCTGGCGCACGTACGGGAGGGCCGGGCCGGCTGGGAGGACGTGATCGCCGAGACGCTGCGGGTCCACACCCCCGTGAGCTACTCGCCCATGCGCTTCGCGGTGGAGGACATCGACCTGGACGGGGTCAAGATCCGGCAGGGCGACGCCATCCTCGTCTCCTTCGCGGGCGGCGGCCGCGACCCGGAGCGGTACGGGGCGGACGCCGCGGAGTTCGATCTGCTGCGCACCGACCGCGACACCTTCGGATTCGGCCACGGCGTGCACCGCTGCCTGGGCACCCCGCTTGCCGTACTGGAGGCCACCACCGCCCTCGCCGCGTTCTTCGACCGCTACCCGGACATGGCCCTCGGCTGCCCGGAACAAGACCTGGAGCCGCTGCCCACCTTCATACTGAACAGCTATGCGGCTCTGCCGGTGGTGCTGCGCCAGGCTTGAGCGGGTGCCGGGCACGGCGTACCGGACAGAGCCACAGGCTCCGCGGCGAACTCGGCCGCGGAGCCTTTCTGTTGTGTCCGGACGATAGGCAGGGAGCCTTCGCCGCTCCTTCTCCCCGTGGATTCGACGGGCGTCCTTGGACCGTGCACAGAAACCGCAACAGCGGTTTGTTAAAGTCGGATCGTATGCTGAGTGGGTGGAGTCACCTGCCGGTGGGCCGGCCCCGCAGGGGCGGAGCGTGGTCGGAAACCATCACGCGCGGCACCTACCGCAGATCCCTGAGGCGGCGGCGGAGAGGCCTGATCGCGGCCTTGGTGTCCCGCTTGTTCTCAGCCAGGCTGTCGAGCCCGTTGCCCTCCTGGTTCACGACCCGCCGCACGTGGTGGAACCCGTCTGTTGATCTTGATGAAGACCTAGCCCTCGCCCATGTGTCATGCGCCCCCCGGGTCGGGCATGTCGTCGGCGCAGCCCGTTCGCGTACGCCTGCCTTGAACGCACCGCTGCCGGTAGTGATGCGTTCAGCTCCGCAATACTATTAAAACCGCGCAAGCGGTTTGTTAGACTCTGGGGTAGTGGGACTCGCTGCATCGTGGGGAGCGGCCTGGTGTGACTGTGAGCGGTGGTGCCCGGGGCGCCGGCGAGTCCAGCTCCCCGGCCGGCTTCGTCGCAGCTTCCCTGGCCGCCTGCCCTTCCGTAGGCGTGGCAACCCCTTGCAGTGACGGAGTAGTTGATGGTCAAACAGGAACGCGCGGTGCGAACGCGCGACACCCTGATCCGGTCCGCGGCCGAGATCTTCGACCGGGAGGGGTTCGCGGTGGCGTCACTCACTGCGATCAGTACGCTGGCCGGGGTGAGCAACGGCGCGCTGCACCACCACTTCACCAGCAAGGCCGTGCTGACCGACGCGGTCGAGGAGGCGGCGCTGGCCCGGCTGCTGGCCGTCACCGAAGCCGGGCTCCCGCTCGGGGCAAGCCGCATGCAGCTCCTGGTCGACGTGACCCATCGGCTGGCGACTGCGCTGCGCGGGGACGTGGTGCTGCGGGCCGGGTTCGAGCTGAGCGGTGAGATGTCCCGCCCGCCGCATGTCGACCTGCGCGAGTGGTGGCGGCGCTGGGTCGCGGAGACGCTCAGACAGGCCGACTCCGAGGGTGAGTTGCGCCCGGATGTCACTGCTTCGGACGTGGTGAGCGCTGTCGTGGCCGCCACCGTGGGGTTCGAGGTGCTGGGGGTGCGGGAGGCGGAGTGGCTTTCGGCCTCCACCGTCACCCGGTTCTGGCGCCTGCTGCTGCCGACGGTCGTGTCGGCGGCCCTTCTCGCGGACCTCGACTCCGAGGGGACCAGCCCGCTCTAGTTGCCCCTGAGCCCCGGTCTTCGTGCATGCGCACGAAGACCGGGGCTTTCCCCATGTTCCAGACCGTCGAGTTTGTTTGACTCGCCTCTCGGTCAGCCCTAGAGGGGAGATGGAGCGTCTCATGGGGCGGCCCCCCTGCGGCCTGGCCTGTATTTATGCAGGTCAAGGCGATGCTTGAGGGTTCGTTAGCTGGGCTAAGAAATAAAAACAGCACGGTCGGTTTCATATTGACAAACCGCCAGTCCTGTTTTTTACTGAGGTCGGCTCATCCACGGACAGGGGAGTACGGCGTGGACATCGAAGTACTGGGCACACTGGCGGTTCGGGAGCATGGAGTCTCCGTTACGCCTACGGCCCCCAAGCCGCGACAGGTGCTGGCGCTGTTGGCACTTCATGCCGACCAGGTCGTTCCGGTGTCGGCTCTGATCGAGGAACTGTGGGCGGGAACACCGCCGCGCAGTGCCCGCACCACGCTGCAGACCTACGTACTGCAGCTGCGGGCCCTCATCGCGACCGCACTGGAGCACGGCGCGGCCGCAGGCGAAGGCGAAGGTGCCGAGGGCACCGCGGGCGGCGCGGAGCGGCGCACCGCCAAGGACGTGCTCGTCACGCTGCCCGGCGGTTACCTGCTCAACAGCGGCGGCGGCACCAGCGACGTCCGCGAGTTCGACCGGCTCGCCGGCATCGGCTACCGGGCGATGGACGCGGGCGACTTCCCGGGAGCGGCCCGGCAGCTGCGCGAGGCGCTCGCCCTGTGGTCGGGACCGGCCTTCGCCGACGTGCACGGCGGGATCCAGCTGGACATGGAGGCCCGGCGGCTCGAGGAGACCCGGCTCTGCGCGCTCGACCAGCGCATCGAGGCCGATCTGCGGCTCGGCCGGCACCGCGAACTGCTGGCCGAACTGACCGTGCTGGCCAGCCGGTACCGCACCCACGAGAACCTGCACGGCCAGTTCATGCTGGCCCTGCACCGCTCCGGCCGCCGAGGCGAGGCCCTCGACGTCTACCAGCGGCTGCGCGCCACCCTGGTGCGCGAACTCGGGCTCGAGCCGTCGGCCGCGCTGCGCCGGCTGCAGCGCTCGATCCTGATGGCCAGCCCTGAGAGTCCGGTGGCCACGGACACGAACAGCGAGCGACTCGTACGCGTGGGCTGAGATGGCCCTACGCGATACGAGGCACGCGGCCGCGATCGGCTCGCCGGGCCGGACGCGCGCCCGGACCATGGGCCGAGGAGGCAGCGCGATGCAGGACAGGTCGGAGCGGACCCGCAGGAAGCTCGTGCATGCGGGGGCCGAGATGTTCCACCGCAACGGCTATGCGAACGCGACGCTCGGAGAGATCGCCGCGTTCGCCGGAGTGACCAAGGGGGCGCTGTACTTCCACTTCGCCTCCAAAGACGAACTGGCGGAGGCGGTCCAGCGGCGCGGCTGCGAGCTGCTGCACGAGTCGGTGCGCGAACTGCGCGCATCCGGCCTCTCTCCGCTCCAGACGCTGATCAACACGACGCACTGGCTCGCGCTCAACCTGCGCGAGGAGCCGGCGATCCCGGCCAGCTTCCGCATCACCAAGGAGTGCGCGGGACTGCCCGGGCTCGCCACCGACTTCCACCGGATCTGGCTCGCGGAGGTCTGCGGACTGCTGCGCCAGGCCCGCGACGCGGGTGAACTGCGCGCCGAGGGCCGCTGGGAGAGCATCGAGTCGCTGGTCGCCGCGGCGAGCTGCGGGATCGAGTCACTGGCCGGCACCGGGATGCCGTACGCCGAGCTCCAGCGCCGGGTGACCGGGGTGTGGTCGCTGCTGCTGCCCTGCCTGGTGCCCGAGGGCGCGGAGAAGAACTTCCGCGTCGGGATGCCGGGCACCGATCCCGCGCCCCGCCTCGTGGGCGAAGCCCCGGGCGAACCCCCGGCCCGCCGGACCCGGCCGGTGTTCTCGGGCAGCACCGCGTGACCGTGTGCCACCGACGACTTGGAGGAGCCTGCGATGACGAATGAACATGCTGCGGACGTACTGACGGACCTCATCGGGGTGCTCGGCGACGTGCTGCGGGTCAAGTCGGAGAAGATCGACCCCGAGCAGACGTTCCAGTCCATGGGGCTCGACTCCCTGCTGGTCGTGGAGTTCGTGGCCGTGGTCAACGCCCGGTACGGGCTGCGGGTGCTGGCGACCGACCTCTACGACTTCCCGACGCCGGCGTCCTTCGCGCGCGAGGTCGCGCGGGCGGCGAGCAGCGCGGCCGCGGCCCCCGTCTCCGCTCCCGTTGCCCACGCCATGGCTGCAGCGGCGCCGGTCGCGGCTGCCGTCCCCGCCGCTGCCGTCCCGGCGCCGGCCACGGGCCTCGAGCGGCAGGTGCCGGCAGCGGCTGCGGCGACCAGGATCGCGGAGGTGCTGCGGGAGCAGCTCGCGGGGATCCTGTGCTGCGATCCCTGGGACATCGACACCACCGCAGCGTTCAACGTGCTCGGTGTGGACTCCATCGTGGGCGCGGAGTTCATCGCGGTCGTCAACCGGACCTTCGGTCTCCAGGAGCGGTCGGTACTGCTCTACGAGCACCCCAACCTCGCTGCCATGGCCGCATACATCGCGGCGCGCACCGGGGCGGCCGCGCAGGACTTCGCCCCTGCTCCGGCGGCCCCCGGGAGCCCCGTTCCCCAGGCGCCGGAGCCGGCGTTCCGCCCGGCCGCCGGGCCGCTGTCCGCCGCCCCCGCCCCCACGACCGCCGCAGCCCCTGCCGTACGGCCGCTGCCGAGCGGCGATCTCGACGTCCTGCTGGACGCGATCCGCGACGACCGGCTCACCGTGGACGAGGCACTCGTCCTGCTCGCCCGACGCGGCTGAAGCTGTTTCACATTTGAGAAGGAGCGCGTCCAGATGGACGAGAAGGAAGTCCTGACCCGGTTCAAGAACGGCCATCTGGACCGGGCCCAGGTGGCCGCTCTGCTGACCGGCGCCGTGGGTGGCGCCGGCGCCACCGACGGTTCGGGGCCCGTGGTCTTCGCACTGCCGGACGCCTGGCCGGAGGAGGACGCCGAGGAGCCGTCCCCGGCCGTGGCACACCCGGGTGCCGGCCGCAGCGCGGATTCCGCGCCAGCCGGGCCGATCGCGGTGGTCGGGATGGCCGGCCGCTACCCGGGCGCCCCCGACCTCGCCTCCTTCTGGCGGCACGCGCGCGGCGGGCACGACAGCGCCTCCGAGCCGCCGTCCGGCCGGCCCGGCGACGAGCGGGGGCACTACCTGGAGCGCGTGCAGGACTTCGACCCGGAGTTCTTCGGGATCGACGCGCACGAGGCCGCCCTGATCGACCCCCAGGAGCGGCTGTTCCTGGAGACCGCCTGGGAGGCCCTCGAGGACGCCGGCTGCACCGGCGGCCGCCTGGACGCCCTGACCGCACGCGACGGGACGCCGCGCAGCGTCGGGGTGTTCACCGGCGTCGGCAGCGGTGACTACGTACTGCTCGCGGCCCGGACGTGGACGCCCGAGCGGCCCCGGCCGCTGCCCCCGCGCGGCCAGTGGAGCCTGCCCAACCGGCTTTCCGCCCTGCTCGGCCTCACCGGCCCCAGCCAGTCGGTCGACACCGCCGAATCCTCCGTGCTCGTCGCCCTCCATCTCGCCGTCGCCGCCCTGCACCGCGGCGAATGCGCCGCGGCGCTCGTCGGCGGGGTCCGGCTGCTGCTGCACCCGTCCAGCCGGCGCCCCGGCGCGGGCGAAGGCGTCGGCGCGCTGCTGCTCAAGCCCCTGACCCGGGCCCTGGCCGACGGGGACAGCATCCACTGCGTGGTCCGCGGCAGCGCGGTCGGCCACACCGCCCCCGACCCGTCGGCGGCCGGACCCGGCCGCAGGTCCCGGGCAGCCGACGCCCGTACGGGGGCCGCCGCGCGCGCCGCCGCGGCCCTGCGCGAGTCCTGCGCCGACCGCGGTACGCGGCCCGAGGCCCCGGCGGACGCCCCCGCGCAGCGGGTGCTGCGCGAGGCGCTGCGCGCGGCCGGGGTGGACGCGCCGGCCGTCGCCGTCCGCGAGACCGCAGGATCCGTACGCGCCCTCGTCGGCGACGCCGGCCCCGCGACGGGGGCCGCCGCCCTGACCCGGGCCGTGCTCCAGCTGCGCCACCGGATCCTGGCACCCGGCCCCGGCCGCGCCGAGGCGGAGCCCTGGGGCAGCGGGGAGAGCGGGGACGGCGCGCCCCGCCGGATATGCGTCGGTGTGCGCGGAGCCGGCGGCGCGGACGCACAGGTGGTCCTGGAGGAGTACGTGCCGGCCCCCGCCGCCGGATCCGCCCCGGACCGGGCTCCCGCGGCCGAGGAGCTGTTCGTGCTGTCCGCCCCCACCCCCGCCCACCTGGCCGCCACCGCACGGCGGTTCGCCGAGCTGCTCGGCGGACCGGGCCCGGTGCCCCCGCTCGAGGCGCTCGCCCGCGCCCTGCGCACCGGCCGGGCCGCCATGGACTGCCGGTTCGCGGCCGTCGTCGCCGACACCCGCGAACTGGTGCGGGTCCTGGAGCGGTTCGTCCGGGAGGGCGCCCCCTGCGCCGATCTGCGGGACGGCGGCGCCGACCCGCTGGGGCTGGGCGGCGTACCGGAGACGGACGGGTACCTCGCCGCGCTCTGGCAGGCCGGGCACCTGCACCAGCTCCGCGGCCTGTGGCTGTCCGGGCTCGACGTCGACTGGACCGCGCTCGAACCGGCCCACGGGGCAGCCACCGTGGCCGTACCGCTGCCCGCATCCGCATTCCTGCGCATACCGCTGTGGCTGGGCGGCGAGGAGGGTTCGGCATGACCACGCTGTCTTTCGTCGCGGCGGGGCAGGGGGAGAACGAGCCGGCCCCGGTCAACCTGTGGTTCTGCCCCAACGAGGACCTCGCGCCCGGGATCGCCGCCACCCTGGCCTCGTACTGGCTCGACGAGAACGAGCAGCAGGTGGCCAGCCGCTTCCTGTTCGAGCGCGACCGCCGCCAGTACCTCGTCGCCCACGCCCTGGTGCGCCGGGTGCTGGCTCTGGAGACCGGCATCCCCGAAGCCGAGGCGATCATCTGGCGCTCCTCGCGCGGGCGGCCGTTCCTCCAGACGCCCGCCGGAGGCCTGCCGCGCGGCGCCGACACGCTGGACTTCAACCTCTCGCACGCCAACGCGTACAACCTGCTGGGCGTCTCCCGGGGCCTGCGCATCGGGGTCGACGTCGAGCGGCTCGACCGCGGTGAGCGCGGCCTGGAGAGCATCATCGCCACGTTCTCCCGCGAGGAGCAGGAGTGGATCGCCCGGGCGGCGCCCGGGCGGCCGCGCGACCGGCGCGTCCTGCGCCTGTGGACGCTGAAGGAGGCGTACTCCAAGGCCCGCGGGCTGGGACTCGGCCTGCCCTTCGACTCCTTCGCGTTCACCCTGGCCGAGGACCGGGGCGTCCTCTCCTTCCGGCCGCCCGAGGACGACTCGGCGGCGCGCTGGCGGTTCCTCGAGGTCGAGCCGGTGCCCGAGGTGCTGGCGGCGGTCGCGGTCGAGGTCGACGACACGCGGCCGCCGGCCGTCCACCTGCACCACGGATTCCCGTGGGGGCGTGCCGCGCCGCGCCGCCTGGTCCTCCCGGAGCCCGCCGGAGTCTGACGGTCCGCACGGCCCGCCGTGGAAAATCCGGTGGCCGCAAATGATTTCCTCGGAAATCCGCTCGACGTTCGTTCGAGAGGGATCCGGAAAAACGAACCGGAGTCCGGAATCCGACGGAAAATCGAGGGAAAATCGAGCAGCGCGGTGGCGCGGAGACCGAGAATCCCTATTCCGGATCTTCGTAGAAAGAGGTGGCCCGTGGACGCCAAGAGCGCCGTCATCGAGGTGGCCGAGGGCGTCCACGCGTACGTCCAGCCCGAGGGCGGCTGGTGCCTGAACAACGCCGGCATCCTCACCGACGGCGGCCACAGCGCGCTCGTCGACACCGCCGCCACCGAGAGCCGGGCCCGGCAGCTGCGCCGGGCCGCGCTGCGCCTGGCACCGCGGCCGCCGCGCGCCGTGGTCAACACGCACTTCCACGGCGACCACACCTACGGCAACTTCGTCTTCCCCGAAGCCCTGACCATCGGCCACGAGCGCACCCGGGCCATGGTCCGGGCGGCAGGGCTGCACATGGCCGGGCTGTGGCCGGACGTCTGCTGGGGCGACATCGAGGTCACCCCGCCCGAACTGACCTTCCGGGACCGTACGACGCTCCACGTGGGCGACATCCGGGCCGAGCTCGTGCACATCGGCCCGGCGGCCCACACCACCGACGACACGATCGTCTGGCTGCCCGACCAGGGCGTGCTGTTCACCGGTGACCTCGTGATGAACGGGGTCACGCCGTTCTGCGTCATGGGGTCGGTGACCGGCTCCCTGCGCGCGCTGGACCGGCTGCGCGCCCTGGGCGCCACCACGGTCGTCCCCGGCCACGGCCCGGTCGGCGGCCCGGAGCTCCTCGACGCCAACGAGGCCTACCTGCGCTGGATCCAGCGCCTCGCCCAGGAGGGCGCCGCGGCCGGCGTGACCCCGCTCGAGCTGGCCCGTGCCACCGACCTCGGCCCCTGGGCCGAGCTGCTGGACAGCGAGCGCCTGCTGCCCAACCTCCACCGCGGATACGCCGAGGAACAGGGCCTGCCCGAGGGGTCGCCGCTGGACGTCGGAGCCCTGTTCCAGGAGATGACCGCGTACCACGGTCGCCCCTCGGAGTGCCTCGCCTGAGGCCTGCGCACCAACCCCCCTGCCGCAGAGCGCCGGCAGGGGGTTCCGCGTACGGACGCGCGCGGGTCAGACGAGCTGCCCGCCCGGCACCGGAACGGCGGCCAGCAGGTTGAAACGCCGGATCAGTGCCTCCTGCTCCCGGCTGAGCGACTCGATCCGGTCGCCGAGACGGGCGATCTCGCGGCCGAGTTCGAGCAGGGCCGCATCATGGTCCGGCGAGGCGGCCGGCGCGGCCGGGGCGAGCGGCGTGAGCGGGGTGAGCGGAACGGCCGGGGTGAGCGGGACCAGCGGCGCGGGCTGCGGGACCGCGAGCGACGGCGCATGGTGCAGGATCGCCTCCATGCGCTCGCGCAGGGCCGGGCCGGGCTCGACGCCGAGCTCGTCCACCAGCCGTCGGCGGGCCCGCTCGTAGACGCCCAGCGCCTCCGTCTGCCGGCCGCACCGGTACAGGGCCAGCATGTGGAGGTCGTAGAGCCGCTCGCGCATGGGGTGGCCGGCCGTCAGCCGCTCCAGATCCCGGGTGATCTCGGCGTGGCGCCCGCTGCGCAGCTTCGCGTCGTACAGCGTCTCCAGCGTGGTCAGCCGGAGCTCCTCCAGCCGGTCCGCCTCCACCGAGCAGATGGGCCCCTGCGTACTGCCCTCCAGAGCCGGGCCGCGCCACAGGGCGAGGGCCCCGCGCAGCAGTTCGGCCGCGTGCACGGGGTCGGAGCCGAGCGCCGCACGGCCCTCGGCGGACAGCCGGTGGAAGCGCTGGGCGTCGGCGGTGGCCCGGCCCGGGTGCAGCAGGTAGCCCATCGAACGGGTTGCGATCCACTCGTGGCCGCCCGCGTCCGGAGCCCCGCCCTGCAGCAGCCGGCGCAGCCGGGCCACATGGGCCTGCAGCGCGTTGGCCGCGCTCACGGGCGGGCGGTCGCCCCACAGTTCGTGGATGAGCCGGTCGGCGGACAGGACGTGGCCCGCCCGGACCACCAGGGCGCCGAGCAGCGCCCGCTGCTTGGAGCCGGAGGGCACGATGCACGCCCCCGTACGCCGGTCGAAGACCTCGACCGGGCCCAGGATGCGGAAGTCCACCCCTGCGTCGCCGGGTACGTCCCGGGCGCCGTCCGCGCCGAAATCCATGGTGCCTCCTCCCGGCGATCTCGCGGGATCTGCGGAAAGACACGAAGACCGGCGGCGGTGGAAAATGGCGCCGGCTTTAATCCCCTGAGCGGAATCTACCACCGTGTTTTCAACCTGCAACCGCCTCGGACTGAGGGCGGCTCGACAGCTGCTCGAGAATTCGGGGGCGCGGCACTGGATCCCACTACCGTGCCGGAGTCGAGGGCTGAAAATCGATGAGAACTCGACAAAATACGGAGGAGACCGTGCAGATTCAGGTTCTGGGTCCGTTGAGTGCCGAGGTCAACGGGGGCTCGATTGTTCCGACGGCCGGCAAGCCGCGCCAGATCCTGGCGCTGCTGGCGCTCTATCCGGGGCGGGTGATGCCCGTACAGACCCTCATGGAGGAGATCTGGGGCACCGAGCTCCCGCAGAGCGCGCTCACCACACTGCAGACGTACATCCTGCAGCTGCGCAGGAGGCTGGGCACCGCCATGGGCCCGGGGGTCCCGGGCAGCGCCAAGGACGTGCTCGCGACGCGGCACGGCGGCTACTTGCTGCAGATTCCGCCGGACGCGGTCGACGTCCACGCCTACGAGACGCTCGTGGCCGGCGGGCAGAACGCGTACGAGGAGGGGGACGACGAGCGCGCGGCCGACATGCTGCGCAGGGCGCTCGGACTGTGGAACGGTCCGGCGCTGGTCGACGTACGGGTGGGGCCGATCCTCGAGATCGAGGTCATGCGCCTCGAGGAGAGCCGGCTCGTGACCGTCGAGCGGCGCATCGACGCGGACCTGCGCCTGGGCCGCCACGTCGAGGTCATCGCCGAGCTGACCGAGCTGATCGCCCGGCATCCGCAGCACGAGGGCCTGCACTCGCAGGCCATGGTCGCGCTGTACCGCTCCGGCCGCCAGGCCACGGCCCTGGACGTCTACCGCAGGCTGCGCAACCGCCTGATAGACGAACTGGGCGTGGAGCCGTCCCCGCAGCTGCAGCGCCTGCACCAGGCGATGCTGACGGTGGATCCGGCGCTGGACGTGGTGGCGGGCCCGCGCCGCGGATCGACGTTCGACCTGTACGCCGCCTAGCCGACCGCCTCCCGGGGGAGCCGGGGCGGGCGGCCGCCCGCCGGCTCCCCGCCGGACCACACCGCCCCTCTCTCCCTGCACACCGATTCGAGCCGGTCTCCAGCGAGGTCGGTGAGGGTCGAGGTCTACGTGGGTTCGGTTCCTGGGAGGTGGCAATGGGCGACAGGCAGGCCGTACGGCTGCACTGCTTCGCACATGCGGGGGCCGGAGTGTCCTCGTTCTACCGGTGGGACAAGCTCGCCGGGAGCGGGGTGAAGACCACGTCCTGGCTGCTGCCCGGACGCGACGAGCGGCGCCGCGAGATCCGGCTGACCGGCCGTGAAGAGCTCCTGGCCGACCTCAAGCCGCTGTTCGAGCAGATCGCGGACGAGCCCGGCACCCCCTACATCCTCTACGGGCACAGCCTCGGCGCGACGGTCGCCCTCACGGTCGCCCACGTCGCGCTGGAACAAGGGCTGCCGATGCCCGCACTGCTGGCCGTCGGGGCCAGCCCGCCGCCGGACACCCCGGCCGTCTTCGCGGACTCCGCGGAACTGCCGGAGGCGGAACTGCTGCGCGTCCTGGACCGGTTCGACGCACTGCCGCCCGGCGTGCAGCCCGGGGACATCTGGTTCCGGTCGGTCTTCCCCGTGCTCCGCGCCGATCTCCGGCTCGCCCGCAACCTGCGGGCCGCCGCCATCGGGCCGGCCACGCCCGGACCCGTGCCCGTACCGCTGCTCGCGGTCACCGGCCACGAGGACCCCCTCGTCGGCGCCGAGGCCGCCGAGGGCTGGCGCCGCTGGACCACCGGACGGTTCATCCAGCGGACCGTGCCCGGCGACCACTTCTTCGTCCGGGGCGGCGAACTGCCCCGGATGCTCGGCCGGGCCGCCCGCATCGTGCAGCGCGGCCACCGCGACCAGACAGGACAGGGGGAAGGGCGATGAGACGAGTCGTCATCACGGGCATCGGGGTCGTGGCCCCGGGCCGCCCGGGCACCAAGGAATTCTGGTCGCTGCTGACCGACGGCCGTACGGCCACCCGCGCCATCACCCTCTTCGACGCCTCCGGCTTCCGCTCCCGGATCGCCGCCGAGGCCGACTTCGACCCGCAGGAGTCCGGGCTCACCGCCGAGCAGGCCGGGCGCCTGGACCGCGCCGCCCAGTTCGCCGTCGTCAGCGCCCGCGAGGCCCTCGCCGACAGCGGCCTGGCCGGCTCGTACGACGCCACGCGCACCGGGGTCACCCTCGGCAGCGCCCTGGGCTGCACCACCAGCCTCGACGCCGAGTACGGGGTCGTCAGCGAGCAGGGCAGCCGTACGCTCGTCGACCACACCAAGGCCGTGCCCCACCTGTACGACCACTTCGTCCCCAGCTCGATGGCCGCCGAGGTGGCCCGTACCGTCGGCGCCCAGGGGCCGGTGGCGCTGGTGTCCACCGGCTGCACCTCCGGTCTCGACGCGATCGGGCACGCCGTCGACCTCGTCCGCGAGGGCAGCGCCGACGTGATGGTCACCGGCGCGGCCGAGGCACCCATCACGCCGATCACCGCCGCCTGCTTCGACGCCATCCGCGCCACCTCCACGCGCAACGACGAGCCGGAGACCGCCTCCCGGCCCTTCGACCGCACCCGCAACGGGTTCGTCCTGGGGGAGGGCTCGGCCGTCCTCGTCATCGAGGAGTACGAGCACGCCCGCAGCCGCGGCGCGCACGTCTACGCCGAGATCTCCGGCTTCGCCTCGCGCAGCAACGCGTACCACATGACCGGACTGCGGCCCGACGGAGCCGAGATGGCCGCCGCCATCACGGCCGCGCTCGACGAGGCGCAGCTGCTGCCCGAACACATCGACTACATCAACGCGCACGGCTCCGGCACCAAGCAGAACGACAAGCACGAGACCGAGGCCTTCAAGCTCAGCCTGGGGCAGCGCGCGTACGAGGTCCCCGTCAGCTCCATCAAGTCGATGATCGGGCACTCGCTCGGCGCGATCGGGGCCCTGGAAGTGGCCGCCTGCGCCCTCGCCATCGAGCACGACACGGTCCCGCCGACGGCGAACCTGCACGAGCCCGACCCGGCCTGCGACCTCGACTACACCCCGCTGACCGCCCGCAGCCAGCGCACCGACGCGGTGCTGACCGTCGGCAGCGGCTTCGGGGGGTTCCAGAGCGCGATGATCCTGACCAGCCCGAACCTGAAGGCGGACCGATGAACACCGCTGTCGCCGCCCCCGCCCCGGCCGCTTCCGCCGCCCCGGGCTCCCGCACCGCGGCGCCCGTCGTCACCGGCATCGGTGTCGCCGCCCCCAACGGGCTGGGCACCGAGGCCTGGTGGTCCGCCGTCCTGCGCGGCGAATCGGGCATCCGCCCCGTCAGCCGCTTCGACGCGAGCGGCTATCCGGCGAAGCTGGCCGGGGAGGTCCCCGGATTCGTCGACGCCGACCACGTCTCCAGCCGGCTGCTGCCGCAGACCGACCGCGTCACCCGGCTCTCGCTCGCCGCGGCCAAGGAGGCGCTCGACGACGCCGGGGCCGACCCCGCGCAGCTGCCCGACTACGCCGCGGGCGTGGTCACCGCCAACTCCTTCGGCGGCTTCGACTTCGGCCAGCAGGAGCTCCAGGCGCTGTGGAGCAAGGGCGGCCAGCACGTCTCGGCGTACCAGTCCTTCGCCTGGTTCTACGCCGTCAACAGCGGCCAGATCTCCATCCGGCACGGCCTGCGCGGAGCCTCCGGAGTGATCGTGTCCGAGCAGGCCGGCGGCCTCGACGCCATGGCCCACGCGCGCCGCCAGATCCGCAAGGGCGCCGAGCTCGTCGTCACCGGCGGCCTCGACTCCGCGCTGTGCTCCTGGGGCTGGGCCGCCTACCTGGCCGGCGGGGGGCTCACCGACCGGGAGGACCCGGCCCGCGCCTACCTGCCGTTCTCCCAGGACGCGAGCGGCCACGTCGCGGGCGAGGGCGGCGCCCTCCTCGTCCTCGAGGGCGCCGAGGAGGCCCGCCGGCGCGGCGCCCGCGTCTACGGGAGCATCGCCGGGCACGCCGCCACCTTCGACGCCGACGGGACCTCCCGGCTCGGCGCGGCCGCGGAGCTCGCCCTCGCCGATGCGGGCGTGCACCCCGACGAGGTCGACGTCGTCTTCGCCGACGCGGCGGGCGAGCGCAGCGCCGACCGCGCCGAAGCGGAGGCGATCACGGCACTGTTCGGCCCGCGCGGGGTGCCCGTCACCGCGCCCAAGTCGATGACCGGGCGGCTCGCCGCCGGCGGCGCGGCCCTCGACGTGGCCGCCGCCCTGCTCGCCCTGCGCGACCAGGTGATCCCGCCGACGACCGGGACCGAGATCCCGGCCGACGACTGCCCGCTGAACCTGGTCACCGGAGCGGCCAGCCCCGCTCTGGGGATGCCGCTGCGGACCGCGCTCGTACTGGCCCGCGGCCACGGCGGCTTCAACTCCGCCGTCGTCGTCCGCGCCGCGGGCGCCTGACCCGCACCCCCCGCTCACATCATTCGTCAGAACAGAGGGAGACCATGGAACAGCTGCAACTCGACGACCTGAAGCGCATCCTGCGCGAGTGCGCGGGCGAGGACGAGGGCGTCGACCTCGACGGTGACGTCCTGGACCTGAGCTGGTTCGAGCTGGGCTACGACTCGCTCGCCGTCCTGCAGACCACCGGATACATCGAGCGCGAGTACGACGTCCTGCTCGACGAGGAGGGCCTCGACGACGCGGACACCCCGCGCCGCTACCTCGCCATGGTCAACGAGATGCTGGCAGCCCGGGCCGCGGTCTGAGCCGGTGGGTGAAGAGCTCGACACCGACGTCTGCGTCATAGGCGCCGGCCCCGCCGGGCTCGCGCTGACGCTCATGCTGCTGCGTTCCGGCATCCGCGTGACACTCGTCGAGCGCTCCACCGGGTTCCGCCGCGACTTCCACGGCGAGCTCCTGCAGCCGGGCGGCCAGCGCGTCCTGGACGAGCTCGGCATCCTCGCCGGGGCTGCGGCCCGCGGGGCGGCGAGCCTGCGCGGTGTCCAGGTCCTCGAGCGCGATCAGGTGCTGCTCGACATCGACTACGGGCGCCTGCCCGCCCCGTACGACCACCTGCTCGCCCTCCCACAGCCGCACGTGCTGCAGGAACTCCTGGCCGCCTGCCGCAGGCTGCCCGGCTTCACCCCTCTCGAGGGGCACCGGATCGCCGCGCTCCTGGAGAAGCGGCCCGGCAGCCCCTGCGAGGGAGCCGTGGTGCACGGCCCCGACCGGACGCGGGTCACCGTGCGGGCGGCCGTGGTCGTCGGCGCCGACGGCCGGTTCTCCAAGACCCGTGCCCTCGCGGGCATCGACGCGGGGCGCACGTCGTTCGCCCACGACGTGGTGCGGTTCTCGCTGCACGCACCCCGCCGGGCCACCGGGCGCGTACGGGTGCACCGCGGGCCGGACAGCGCCGTCCTGGTCCACGACACCCACCCCGACCGGATCAGCGTGGTCTGGGCCCTGCCGCAGGGCGGGGCCCGCGCCGCCGGGCGCGGCATCGGGGACATCCGGCGGGAGCTGGCCGGGATCCTGCCGCAGTTCGCCGGCCTGCTGCACGCCCGGCTCGGCTCCATGGCCGACCTGACCGTGCTCGAGGTGTCCGCCTCGCACGCCCGGGAGTGGGTGCGCGACGGGCTCGTCCTCCTCGGCGACAGCGCGCACACGCACGGGCCGCTCGCCGCCCAGGGCATCGACCTGGCCCTGCAGGACGCCGCCGCGCTGCACCCCGTACTCGTGGCCGCGCTGCACGCGGGGGAGCCCACCGCGCAGCGGCTCGCGGCCTATCAGGAGCGGCAGGCCCCGGCGGCCTCGGCCGTGCACCGGATGCAGGTCGTGCAGAGCCGGGCGGTGTTCGGCGGGGGGCCGCCGGCCGCAGCGCTGCTGCGGGCCCGCGCGGCGGGGATCGTCACCCGCACCCCGTTCGGCGCGAGGATCACGCGGCGGTTCGCCCACGGCCACGACCCGGCCGGGGTCCGCACCGACCTGTTCACCGTCCTGCCCGATCGGCAGCACGGGACGTTGACGACACCCCCTAGAGGTCGTCGCGGGTGACCAGGCGGTGGGAGACCTGCCAGGTGCCGGCCGCGTGGACCAGCACGTCCTCCATCACGCACACCCGGTGCACCTTCGACTCACCGCCGCGCGGGGTCAGGTACACCAGGGCATAGCTGCGGGTGTGCAGCGAGCCGTCCGGCTGCGGCTGCACGTCGAGCATGCCGAGCCAGTGCCGGAACCGCTCACCGCTGGTCGCATGGAGTTCCGCGTTGCGCCGGACGTTCGAGGCGAGGGCCGCGCGGCCGACCACCGGCGCCGGCAGCGTCGGCACGTCGAACACGGCGTCCTCGGTGAACGTACGCGCCCACGGCTCGGCCTCGAAGGAGTCGAAGAGCTGCATCTGGCGGGAGTAGAACTGCTGGACCTCCGCGTACAGCAGGCCGAACTCCCGCCCCTGGGGCGGGCGGGGGAACGCCTCGGTGGCGATCGTCGCGGTCATCGCGGGACTCCGTTCTTCGGTTCCCGACAGCTTCTGCGGCGCAGATCGAGCATTCTTCGAAGACTCCTCAAGCGTTCCTGCCCAGGCTGGGCCAACAGGGTCTAGGGGTGCCGCCGCAGCCGCGGCCGCCCCTTCGGGAGCCAGGAGGACAGCATCATGCCGAGATTCGTGTACCCGGAACTCCCGCTGGACGGCCTGCTGCGCCGGGCGGCGGTCCGCGACCCTGCAGGCCGGGCGATCCTGACCGCGACCCGGACCGGCACGAAGACCACGGTGACCTTCGCCGAACTGGACAGCCAGGCCGACCGCTTCGCCTCCTACCTGGAGCACACGTGCGGCCGCCGCGGTGCGCGGATCGGCGTCGCCAACGTCCTGGACCCCGTCTTCGCCGCCGCCTACTACGGGACGGTGCGCAGCGGGAACACGGTCGTGCTGGTCAACCCGCTGATCAAGGAGACGGGCCTGGTCCACGTCCTGCGGACGGCTGCCGTGGAAGTGGCCTTCGTGCCCGTCGCCACGGCCGAGCTGCTGATCAAACTGGGCGACCAGCTGCCGGACCTGCGCTCCGTCGTGGTGACGGACGCGCCCGACGGGATCGTTCCCGGCGACGCCCTGCCGCTGGCCGCGGCCCTGGACTCGGCACCGGAACGGACGGTCCTGCCCGGGGCCGTCGACCTCGACGGCGACGCGTGCATCCAGTTCACCACCGGCACCACGGGCCGCCCCAAGGGCGTCCGGCTCACCCACCGCAACCTGGTGGCGAACGCGGCCCAGACCGCCGCCGCGCACGACCTCGGCAGCGATTCGGTCACCCTCAACCACCTGCCGCTCTACCACACCATGCACCTCAACTCCGGGATCTACGCGGGCGCCTGCCAGGTGCTGTGCACCGACCCCGACCCGGTCGCCTCCCTCGCCGTCGCGGCGCAGGCCGAGGCCACCCACTACTACGGGCTGCCCGCGCGCCTGCACGTGCTGGCCCAGGACGAGCGGCTCACCGACGACTTCCCGGCCGGGCGCCGCCTCACCGCCGTCCTCTCCGGCGGCACCGCCCTGTCCCCCAGCGCCGCCCGCGCCCTGCGCGAGAGCCTCGGCGTGCCCGTCATCCAGGGCTACGGGCTGGCCGAACTCTCCCCGCTCTCCCACTGCCAGGACCCGCACCACCCCAAGAGCGGCTCCGTGGGCCCCGCCGTACCGGGCACCGAATGCCGCATCGTCCACGTCGCCGCGCGGACCCCGCTCGACGTCTACGCCACCGGCGAGGTCCAGGTCCGCGGCCCCCAGCTGATGGCCGGCTACCTCGACGACAGCGCGGCCTCGCCGGTCGACGAGAACGGCTGGTTCTCCACCGGGGACGTCGGCTACCTCAACGAGGACGGCGAACTGTTCCTGGTGGACCGCCTCGGCGACGTCTTCAAGTACGACAACGAACTCGTCTCGCCCACCGCCGTCGAACGGGTCGTCGGCGCCGACCCGCGCGTCGCCGAGTGCATCGCGGCGGGCTGGCCCGACCCGCTGCACGGCGCGGTCGTCTGGACCGGCATCGTGCTGCGCGACCCGACCGCCCCCGGCCTCCTGGACGTCCTCGACTCCGTCGTGGAGCGCGCCAACGGGAGCCTGAACTGGTTCGAGCAGATCCGCCGCGTCGAAGTGATCGACGCCGTGCCGCGCAACCACGTCGGCAAGCCCGAGCGGCGCACCCTGCGCCACACCCTGCGCAGCCGGGCCGAGGCGGAGACGGCGGCGTGAGACCGCCCCGCCCGCACGGCCCGCGCACCACATCCCGTACGACCAGAGGAGCGACCACTGTGGCGACCAACGCCGGTACATCCCCCACGGCCTGCTCCCCCCGCGTGCTCGTGGTGGGCGCGGGCCCCGTGGGCCTGACCGCCGCCCATGAACTGGCCCGCCGAGGACTGCGCGTGCGCGTCGTGGACGGCGCCCCCGGCCCGGCCCCCACCAGCCGCGCGGTGGCCGTCCACCCGCGGACGCTCGAGACGTTCGACCAGATGGGCCTCGTGGACGGGCTGCTCGCCCGCGGCCGCAGGAACAGGGCCTTCACGATGTTCGCGCGCGGCCGGCGCCTGGTCCGGCTCGAGGCGGACTACCGCTCGATGCCCACCCGGTTCCCGTTCACCCTCGTCATCGGCCAGACCGAGACGGAGGAAGTGCTCCGCGAGGCCGTCGCACGGCTCGGCGTCCGCGTCGAATGGGGCGTGCGCCTGACCTCCCTCGAGCAGGACCGGGACACCGTACGCGCCCGCCTCGAGCATGCCGACGGCTCCACCGAGGAGTACGAGGTGCCCTGGCTGGTCGGCTGCGACGGCGGCCACAGCACGGTGCGCAAGCAGCTCGGGCTCCCGCTGCTCGGCGAGTCCAGCGAGACCTGGGCGCTGGCCGACGCGGCCGTCTCCCTCGACCTGCCGCCGGACACCATCTACTGGGCCCACACCGGCAGCCAGGCCATGATGATGGTCCCGTACCAGCGCGAGGGGTACTGGCGGCTGCTCGACACCGCCCCCGCCGGCCGGTCGGAGACCCCGCGCGAGGCCGCGGAGCGGTTCTCGGAGAAGCTCAGCACGGGGCTCGGCCGTCCGGTGCAGGTCGCCGAACCCGACTGGACCTCCGTCTTCACCTTCCAGCAGCGCATGGTGCCCCGCATGCACGACGGCCGCTGCTTCGTGGCGGGCGACGCCGCCCACGTGCACAGCCCCGCCTCCGGACAGGGCATGAACACCGGCATCCAGGAGGCCTACAACCTCGCCTGGAAGCTCGCCATGGCCGCCCTGGGGCAGGCGGGCCGCGAACTGCTCGCCACCTACGGGCAGGAGCGCGTGCCCATCGGCAAGAAGCTGCTGGGCTCCGTCCGCAAGGCCACCTTCCTGGTGCAGTTCAAGAACACCATGGCCGGTGTGGGGCTGCCGATCGCCTTCACCTTCGTACGCAACATCGGGCCGCTGCGCCGGGCCATCCAGCGCAAGGTGCTCGGCGGCATGTCCGGGCTGCTGCTGTCCTACCCCGAGTCCCCACTGACCACGGCCGACCCGCTCATGGCAGTGCCTGCCGGCTCGCGCGCCGCCGCTGCGGCCGGCCGCCACCCGGACGACCCCGGCTCCGAGGCGCTGCGCGCCGAACTGCGCGACACCCGCTGGTCCCTGGTGTGGGCGGCGCAGGACGAGCCCGGCGAGGCGGGACGGGTCGCGGCGGCCGCGGCGGAAGCACACGGCACGTGGCTTTCGGTACGGACCGCGGGCGACGGCCTCGGCGGCGGTCCCGCCCCGCTGCCCGACCCGAACGGGCTGCTGCGGCGCTCGCTGGACCTCGGGCCGGGCGCCTGGGTGCTGATCCGGCCCGACGGCTACATCGCCGCGAGCGGCACGGAGCTGACCCGGCGCGGGCTCGCGCGGGCCCTCGCACCGCTGGGTGCGCCCGCCGCGCTGCCCGACGTGATCCGCGAAGCGGTGCGCGCACCCCGGGTGTCCGCACCGCAGGCGGCGGCGGGGACCGTCGGCGCGTCCTACGCAACCCGCGCCTCCGTACCGCTCCTCGACCCCGCTTCCACCGCGTCTCCAGAGCTCCGCGACACGGTCGAGACCTCACCACGGGTACTGGAGGGGACACGTTGAACACACCGACCACACCGTCAGCGCAGCCGCAGGCGGCGCCGCAGAAGCCGGTCGCCCTGGTCACCGGCGGCACGAGCGGCATCGGCCTGGCGGTCGTACGCGACCTGGGCCGGCGCGGGCACCGGGTGTTCCTGTGCGCGCGGACCGCGGAAACCGTCAAGCAGACCGTCGAGGAGCTGCGCGCCGAGGGCCTCGAGGTCTCGGGTCTGGCCGCCGACGTCCGCTCCCGCGAGGCGATCGCGGAGCTGGTGGCCGCCGCCGTCGCCGAGTTCGGCCCGATCTCCGTCCTGGTCAACAACGCCGGACGCAGCGGCGGCGGTCCGACCGCCGACATCAGCGACGAGCTCTGGTACGACGTCATCGACACCAACCTGAACAGCGTCTTCCTGCTGACCCGGGAGGTGCTCAAGAACGGCGGCCTGGCCGGGGCCCCCTACGGCCGGATCATCAACATCGCCTCCACGGCGGGCAAGCAGGGCGTCCTGCTCGGCGCCCCGTACTCGGCGTCGAAGCACGCCGTCGTCGGCTTCACCAAGGCCCTCGGCAAGGAGCTGGCCCCGGCCGGCATCACGGTCAACGCGGTGTGCCCCGGCTACGTGGAGACGCCGATGGCGCAGCGCGTCCGGGCCGGCTACGCGGCGGCCTGGGACACCACGACCGAGGACGTGCAGGAGCAGTTCGAGGCGAAGATCCCGCTGGGGCGCTACGCGACCCCGGAGGAGGTGGCGGCCATGGTCGGCTACCTGACCACGGACCTCGCCGCGTCCGTCACCGCGCAGGCGCTGAACGTCTGCGGCGGACTGGGGAACTTCTGATGGCGGCCGAGCGGGTGCACCGTACCGTGCACGAGACCGAGGTGGCCGCCCCCGCGGGCGTGGTCTACGGAATGATCGCGGACGCCGTGCAGTGGCCGCTGTACTTCCCGCCCAACGTGCACGTGGAACGCCTCGCGTTCGACGGCGTGCAGGAGCGGCTGCGGATGTGGGCGACGGCGAACGGCCAGGTCAAGTCCTGGACCTCGCGCCGTGTGCTCGACGCGGCGGCGCGGCGCATCGAGTTCCGACAGGAGATCCCCGCGGCCCCCCTGTCGGCGATGACCGGCACCTGGATCGTCGAGCCGCTGGGCGCCGAGCGCTCGAAGCTGACACTGCTGCACGACTTCTCGGTCGCGGGCGACCGGGCGCAGGACGTGGAGTGGGTCGAGCGCGCCACCGACACCAACAGCCGTGCGGAGCTGGCGAACCTGGCGCAGCTGGGCGAGCGCTGGGGCAAGCTCGACGAGCTCGTCATGTCCTTCGAGGACCGCGTCGACGTGGACGCCCCGCCGGAGCTGGTCTACGCGTTCCTGGAGCGGGCCGAGCAGTGGCCGGAGCTGCTGCCGCACGTCTCGCGGCTGGAGCTCACCGAGCCCGCGGAGCTGCCCGGCGTCCAGGTCATGGCCATGGACACGCTCACCGCCGACGGCTCCGCGCACACCACCGAATCGGTGCGGGTGTGCTTCCCGGCGGCCGGCCGCATCGTCTACAAGCAGACCCGCACCCCGGCGCTGATGTCGGCCCACACCGGCGTGTGGACGGTCACCGGCGGCGCCTACGGCTCGACGGTCACCTCGCAGCACAGCGTCGTGCTGCGCGAGGAGGCCGTCACCCAGGTGCTGGGCGCCGGCGCCGATCTCGCGGCGGCCCGCAGGTACGTCCGCCAGGCACTGGGCCGCAACAGCACCGCGACCATGACGTACGCCAAGCAGCACGCGGAGTCGGCGCTCGCGAGCTGAGCCTCCAGGCTCTCTCGAGTCGGACTCCGGCGGTCGCGGACAGACTCTGTACCCAAGCGTGAGGGAAGGGTGTGGCGATGTCTGTCCAGCAGGTGCACCGGACGTCCTATGCCGTGGACGTGAACGCGCCCGCGGGCGTGGTCTACGGTCTGATCGCGGACACGACGCAGTGGCCGCTGTTCATTCCGCCCAGCATCCACGTCGAACGGCTCGACTTCGACGGCTTCCAGGACCGGTTCCACATGTGGGTCACCGCGAACGGGAGCGTCAGGTCCTGGCTCTCGCGCCGCACCCTGGACGCGCCCCGGCTGCGGATCGACTTCCGCCAGGAGGTCCCCGCCGCCCCCGTCGTCGCGATGGGCGGCAGCTGGATCGTGGAGCCGCGGGGCACCGACCGTTCGCGGCTGACGCTGCTCCACGACTTCGCGGTCGCCGGCGACCGGCCCGCGGACGTCGACTGGACCAAGCAGGCCACCGACACCAACAGCCGCGCCGAGCTGGCGCAGCTGAAGGAGGCCGCGGAGCGCTGGACCAGGCTCGACGGCCTGCTGCTGTCCTTCGAGGACTCCGTACGCATCGACGGACCGGCCGACCTGGTCTACCAGTTCCTCTACGGGGTCGCCGACTGGCCGGAGCGCGTCCCCCACGTCTCCCGCGTCGCCGTCACCGAGGACGAGCCCGGCGTCCAGCTGCTGAGCATGGACACCGTGACCTCCGACGGAGCGGTGCACACCACGGAGTCCGTACGGGTGTGCTTCCCGCACGCGGGCCGCATCGTCTACAAGCAGACCGCGACCCCGGCCCTGATGACCGCGCACGCCGGCGAGTGGTCGCTGATCCCCGACGAGACCGGGGTCACCGCCGTCTCCCAGCACAGCGTGCTGCTGCGGGAGGAGGCCGTCGAGCGGGTCCTGGGTCCCGGCGCCGACCTCGCGCAGGCCAGGACGTACGTACGCGAGGCGCTCGGCCGCAACAGCACCGCCACCCTCCACCTCGCCAAGCAGTACGCGGAGACCGCCATCCGCACGCTGTAGCCGCCTGCCCGCGGTGCTCCGGCGGGACTCCGGCGGCGTGTCAGCGGCGCGTCAGCGAAACGTGGGCGTGCCACGCATACTCGACCCCTTTGAACTGTGACGCCGCCCGGCGAGCGCCGCCGAGACGAGGGGGAGTGGATGAGCGTCTCCATGACCGTGGTCATCGCGCCCGGCTACGCCCCGGCGCTGGACCTGCGCGGTCCCCTCGATCAGGACGTCCTCGCGGCGGCCCTCACCGCGCTGCCTGCGGGCACCCCCACCCTGCGCCGCCACACGGCGACGCACCACACCCTGCACCTGCCCCCGCAGCACTCCCCGGCCGGTACGGTGGCCGATCTGCTGACCGCCCCCGGAGCCCGGCCGCCCGCACAGGCGAAGGCGCTGCGGACCGCGTGGGAGGGCCCGGCCCCCGAGCAGGCCGACGGGCAGGCCACACCCGGCCCCTTCGACGGCCCGGCCGTGCATCCCGCGGGCGGACTCCCCGCGAGCGCGCGCCAGCGCGACGTGCTCCTCGACGTCCTGACCGGCCGGCCCGGCGCCGGCCTGCACGTCGAGCAGCTGCACTGGCGCTGGTACGGGCCGCTGGACACCGGGCGCTTCCACGCCGCCTGGCAGGCCGTGTTCCTGCAGGAGCCCGTACTGCGGGCCGCGTTCACCGACCGCGCCCGCACGGACGGCCGCGGGACCGCCCCGCGCGTCGCCGTGCACCGGCAGGCCTCGCCGCAGCTCGTCCGCCACCACCACGGATCCGCCGACTGGCACTCCCTGCTGGTGAGCGAGCGGCTGCGCGCCTTCGACCTGCACCGGCCCGGGCTGCTGCGCATCGCGCTCCTGGACGAACAGGCCGGCCCCGCCGGGCCGACCCGCATCGTCCTCACCTACCACCACGCCATGCTCGACGGCTGGAGCGTGCGCCTGCTGCTGCGCGCCTTCTACCGCGCCTACCTGGCCGAGGGGCGTACCACCGGCGGCGAGCGCCGCCCCGATGTGCGCGACCACCTGCGTTGGCTGGGAGACCAGGACCTCACCCCGCCCCGGGACTTCTGGTCCGCCGCCGCGCCCCCGGCGGGCTCCCGCACCCTGCCCGGCCCGACCGCGGCCGGGCTTCCCGCCGGCGAAGGGGCCCGCTGGGGCCACGGGCTCGCGCGCCAGCGGCTCACGCCGTACGAGGCCGCCCGGCTGCGTGACTGGGCCGCCGGGCTCGGCGCCACCGAGAGCACTGCGCTGCACGCGGCCTGGGCGCTGCTGCTGTACCGGGACGGCGGATCGGGCCCGGCGCCCGCGCCCGTCGCGTTCGGCATGGCCGTCTCCGGCCGCGGTATCGCCCTGGAGGGCGCCGCGAGCATCCCGGCCCCCCTGCGCAATGCGCTGCCCGTCCACGTCGACGTGGACCCCGCGGCCCCGATGGAGCGGCTGCTGGCCGACCTGCGCGACCGGGCCCTGGGCGCGGCCGCGTACGAATGGGTCTCGGCGGGCCAGGTCCACCAGTGGAGCGGACGGGCCGTCCCCGACGAACTCACGGACTCGATCGTCGCCTTCGAGGCCCCGCAGGGCCCGCCGCCCGCCCCGGACGGCCGGGACCCGCTGTGGGCCGAACTCGACGCCGAGGGCGTCCGGGTGGACCTCCCGCAGGCCGTGGGCCCGCACACGCCCCAGCCCATCGCCATCAGCGCGTACCACGACGCCGAGGGCGCCCTGGTGCTGACGGCGGTCAACGACCGGACCCGGATCGCGGATCCCGAAGCGGCCGCGGTGCTCGCCCGCACCGCGCGGCTGCTGCGCGAGTTCCCGGTCCTCGTCGACGGCACGACCAGCGTCGGGGAGGTCCTGCAGATCCTGGCCGGCCTGCCGCTGCCCGGGCCCGTGGCGGCCGCCCCGCTCCCGCCCGGCGGCGGACTGCGCACGCTGCGCGCCGCCGCGCGGCCCGACGCCGGCACGATCCTGCTCGTACCGCCGCCCGCCGCGCCCGACGCCTGCTACGACGCCCTCGTACAGGCCTATCCGGGCCCGGAGGCGCTCACCACGGTCACTGCGCCGACCGATACGGCGGCCTGCCTGGCCGCGGTGCGACCCGCGCTCGCGGCCGGCGAACCGCTGCTCCTCGGCTGCTTCTCCGGAGGCGGGAGCATCGCGTACGAGGTGGCGCAGCGCATCGCCGCCCATGGCTGGCTGCCTCCGCTCGTGGCCATCGCGGGCACGGCGGACGGGAGTTCCGCCTCGGCGCGCGACCTCGCGCGCACCCTGGAGGCCGCGGCCGGCCAGCCCGGCTGAACGCCGGGGCGTGTCCAAGGGCCACTCGGCGCACCGAGCGGAGCGGCGCCCCGGTCGGGCCGCGCGGCCGTGGCACGCTCCGGTCCGTCGGCCCCGTGCCGTTCCTGCGGGATTTCTCGAGCGGCGTTCGAAGATTCCTTGAGCCCCACCGCGGACCGTGTGCACAGCAGTCGTCACCCCCCGGGCAGCGGCACCCCGCCGCCCACACCCCGAGCAGAGCCGAGGAGAGCGACCATGGTGACCTTCCTCAACCAGCGGACCGTGCACGGTGACACCGACGAGTGCCCTGCCCCGAAGGACCGCCGCGCGACCACGGAGGCGGTGCCCGGTGTCCGATGAGCGCTCCCCGGGCAGCCTGCTCGCAGGACCGGGTGCCGCGCCACCGAGGGCCGTGGGACGCTCCTCCTCCGCTCCGCGCCCGGCCGACCGGGCCGGCCCTGCGCCCGGTGCACCTGCGGGCGGGGCCGCGGACCAGGCCGTCCTGTTCACCGCGCACGGCCCGCTGCTGCCCGGCCTCGGCCGGGACCTCTACGGCACCTTCCGCACCTTCGCCGCCACGTGGAACGAGGTCGCCGAGGCTCTGGACCTCTGGCTTCCCCTGCCGCTGGCCGCCGTCGTGTTCGCCCCCCGCGAGGGGGTCGACGCCGCCCTGATCCGGGACACCGCGTTCGCCGAACCCGCCCTGTTCGCCTACCAGGTCGCCCTGTTCCGGGTGTGGGAGTCCTGGGGCATGCAGGCGCGGGCCGTGGCGGGACACGCGGCGGGCGAGATCTCCGCGGCCTACCTGGCCGGCGCGCTCGACCTGGACGACGCGGCGCGCCTCGTCGTCGCCCGCGGACGGCTCGCCCGCGGCGACGCACCCCACAAGACCCGCGCCGCCTCCGAGAAGCGGTTCCTCCGGGTGGCCAAGGGCTGCCGCGTCAACGCGCCCGGCCTCACCCTGATCTGCGCGACGACCGGCGACCTGCTCGGTCCCCGCCCCGGTGAGCGGACCCTCACCGCCGAACACTTCCTGCACCAGGCCCGTGCGACACCCTCGCCCGCGGCCGCGCAGAGCACCCTCGAAGCCGCCGGATTCCCCCGCACCCACCCCTGCGGACCCGACGCGCGCAGCACCGCCCTCGGCAGCGAAGTGGACTCCGTGCTGGCCTCCCTCGGCCGCCTCCACGACCACGGCCACCCGATCTCCTGGCCCAGGGTCTTCGCCGAGGCCACGCCGCCGGCCTGAGACCGGCCGCCGGAAGCCGCCGCTCCCGGCGGTTTCCGGCAACTCCCGTGCCCGACTGTACGAAGGCTCGAGCGACCGTCGAGCGATCCCCGTGAGGCTAAGGGCTGTCCCGTAATCCCCGGCGGGCGCACGACGACAGCTACGGCGCCTCGCTGCGTTGTCGGAACATCCGCATACGCCCAGTATGCGGACGCCCCTCCGCCTTGCGATGCACCGCATCTGACGCCGTGCGCTGATCCGCCGGGGATTACGGGACAGCCCTTCGGGGCTGCCCCGACACCCGTGCACCCGGACGGACCAGCCCCGGACCCCCAGCAACGGCGAGTCCCGCGACGAAGGAGCTGATCCCGCGACCATGGCCACCACCGAGATCCACGCGGACCCCGCCACCCGACATGCCGAGCCCATCGCCCCGCTGCGCCGCGCCGCGCGGCTCGAGGCGCAGCTCGGCGACCCGTACGACCCCGCCAACCCGCACGGTCTGGGCGCCCTGTTCGCCGCCGACGAGCGGCGCGAACCGCCCGAGGCGACCGAGCAGCTGCTCACGGAGGCCGGGCTCGGAGCCGAGTTCGTGCCCGCCGAGTACGGTGGCCGGCTCACCCGCGCCGACCACCTGGCCAAGGTGCTGCGCCCGGTCTTCCGCCGGGACCTCGCCCTCGGCTTCGGCTTCGGCATCACCTCGCTCTTCGCCACCTCCGCGGTCTGGGCGGCGGGCACCGAGGCCCAGCGCCGGTTCACCGCCGACCTGCTGCTCGGCGGCGGCCGCGCCTCGATCGTCCACCACGAGATGGCGCACGCGAACGACATCCTGCGCGACGAGTTCACCGCCGGCGCCGCACCGGGCGGCGGCTACGAGCTCAACGGCCGCAAGGACGTCATCATCAACGCCGCCCGCGCCCAGGCGTACGTCGTCTACGCGCGCACCGACCAGGCCCGCAGCCCGTACAGCCACTCCGTGCTGCTCGTGGACCCGGCCGAACTCCACGGCATCAAGCACCTGCCCCGGGTCCCCACCACCGGCATGCGCGGCAACCTGTTCTCCGGGCTGGAGTTCACCGACTGCGCCGTCCCCGGAGATGCGCTCGTCGGCCGCCCCGGCGAAGGGGTGGCCCTCGCCCTGCGCACGTACCAGGTCAACCGGTGCGTCATCGCCTCGACGGCCGTCGCCGCGGTCGACACCGTGCTGCACTCCGCCGTACGGGCCGCGACCACCGGCCGCAGCCGGCCGCTGGCCCGCCGCTGGCACAAGCCGCTCGCCGGGGTCTTCGCCGACATGCTCGCCTGCGACAGCATGGCCACCGTCGCCCTGCGCGCCCTGAGCCTGCTGCCCGACCGCACCCATGTGCTCGCCGCCGCCGTCAAGTACGTGGTCCCCGACCTGCTGCGGGAGGACCTCGAGGAACTCGCCACCGTCCTCGGCTCCCGCGGCTACCAGCGCGGCACCCCCGCGTACGGCGCCCTCGACAAGCTCGGACGCGATCTGCCCGTGGCCGGCCTCGGGCACGCGGGCACCGCCGCCTGCCAGGCCGTGATCGTCCCCCAGCTGCGCACGCTCGCCGAACGCGCCTGGTTCCGCGAGGAGGAGCCGCCGCCGGAGCTGTTCCGCACCGGGGCCGCGCTGCCCGCCCTCGACTACCGGCTGCTCGGCATCGCCGACGGCGGCGACTTCCTCGCCGCATCGCTCGTCGAGTCCGCCGCGCGGCTGGCCGGGGTGCGCGGGGTGGGGGGCCAGCTGGCCGTCCTGGCCGACCTCGCCGAGGGCTTCGTCACCGAACTGCGCGCCCTGCGCGAGCGCTGCCGGGCCATCCCCGCCCACGGCACCCCCGCGGCCCTGTCCGATCCCGCCCTGTGCGTGCTCAGCGACCGCTACGCCCTGGTCCTCGCGGCCGCCTCGGTCCTCGGCACCTGGGAGGGCCAGGACGGCAGCGATCCCTTCCTGGCCGCCCCCGCCTGGGCGGTGCTCGCGCTCTCCCGGCTCGGCGGCCGGCTCGGCATCCCCGTGCCCGATCTGCCCGACGGCTGCCGCGAGCAGGTGCTGGAGGAGCTGATGCGCCGCTACCGCTCGGGCCGCAGCTGCGACCTCGACGCGACGGAACTCGCGCAGTGACCCAGCCGCCCCGGCACGGCACCACGGCATCCCCTGCTCACCGTCCAGTACGTCCAGCACATCCAGCACCAGGGAAGGACAGCCCGATGACGGAAGACGCGCAGCGCATCACGACCCCGGTCCACGTCACCGGGCCGGCCGGTCCCTGGCAGGAGGTGGAGGACGGCATGGCCCTGCGCGGGAACGCCTCGGTGTTCACCACCTGGGGCGAGTGGCTCACCGCGGCGCTCGCGGAACCCGCGCTGCGCCCGCTGCTCGGCCGGGACTGGCTGCGCTACCGGCAGACCGTCGACCCGACGATCCGGTACCGCTTCGTCGCCTCCCGGCTGGCGGTCAAGTACACGGCGGCGGCCGCGCTCGGCGTCGACCCCGCCGACCTGGACCTCGCGTACAAGATCGGCGGCCGTCCGTACCTGCGCGGCTTCGACCAGATCGACGTCAGCCTGACCCACACCGACGACCTGATCGCCGTCGGCATCAGCCGCACCGGCAGGATCGGCATCGACACCGAACCCGTCGACCGCAGGCTCTCCTTGCAGCTCCTGCAGGACCAGGTGCTGACCGCCGCCGAGCAGTCCGAACTCGCGGCGCTGCCCGAGGCGGAGCAGCCCGCGGCGATGCTGCGGCTGTGGACCCTGAAGGAGGCCTACACCAAGGCGCTCGGCCAGGGACTGCGGCTGGGCTTCTCGGAGTTCGGCTTCGCGACCGGCAGCGGGGGCGACGCGGGCCTGCTCGCCCCGGACGGCACCCCCGCGGCCCGCGGCGAGTGGGCGTTCGGCACGTATCCGGTGCTCGACCGCTACCTGGTCAGCATCGCCTGCCACGACACCGGCCTGAACACCTCGCGTGACACCGCCGTCTCCACCATGCTCGACGAGGGCTTCCTGACGACGGTGGCAGGCCTCCTCGAGCGGGCCTGACACCGGACCGCGAGCGGCACCACCGCTGCCACACCGGCGCTGTAGGCGGGTCCGAGTTCTGCGGAGGAGAGTCGTTCCTGCGGTCGGCCACCGGTCAACCCCCCGGCCGGGAGCATGCCGCTCCTCTTGCCCCGCTGCCCGAACACCCACGCCCGGGCGGCGGGGCACAGGCATGTCCGGACCCCCGCCCGGCCTGCGGCGCGGGCGGCCCCGTACGGAATTCGAGCCGGGCTGTAGCACCGCGGTCGATGCTGGACGACGCGACACCGGCCGGACCCGGTGCCTCTGTGTCGAAAGGGCCCGTATGAGCATCGTCGAGGAAAGACCACTGGAGAGCGTGCTCGCACCGGACGACGGGCCCACTCCTGCGCCTTCCGCCCGTCACCACGAGGACGGCGTCCGCTTCGCGTCCCTGCGCGAGCGCACGGCGCAACTGCACGCCGTCCGCGCGCTGGCCGAGGCCGGCCCCGGCGAACGGGCCACCGCCGCCCAGCACGCCAAGGGCAAGCTGACCGCCCGCGAGCGCATCGAGCTCCTGTTCGACGAAGGTACGTTCAGCGAGGTCGAGCAGCTGCGCCGGCACCGCGCCACCGGCTTCGGCCTGGAGGACAAGAAGCCCTACACGGACGGGGTCGTCACCGGCTGGGGCAAGGTCCACGGCCGTACGGTCTTCGCGTACGCCCACGACTTCCGCATCTTCGGCGGCGCGCTGGGCGAGGCCCACGCCGAGAAGATCCACAAGCTGATGGACCTGGCCGAGGGGGTCGGGGCCCCCGTCGTGGGCCTGTGCGACGGCGCCGGCGCCCGCATCCAGGAGGGCGTCACCGCGCTCGCCGGCTACGGCGGCATCTTCCAGCGCAACGTTCGCAACTCCGGGGTCATCCCGCAGATCTCGGTCATCCTCGGGCCCTGCGCGGGCGGCGCCGCGTACTCGCCCGCCCTGACGGACTTCGTCTTCATGGTCCGCGGCACCTCGCAGATGTTCATCACCGGCTCCGACGTCGTCCAGGCCGTCACCGGTGAAGCCGTCACGATGGAGGACCTCGGCGGCGCCGACCGCCACGTCGGGGCCTCGGGCGTGGCCGCGTTCGCCTACGACGACGAGCGGAGCTGCCTCGAGGACGTACGCCACCTGCTGTCCCTGCTGCCCTCCAACAACCGCGAATCCGCCCCCGCCGGCGACCTCGGGGACCCGGTGGACCGCCGCTGCGAGCGCCTGTTCGACATCGTCCCGGGCAAGCCCACGCAGTCGTACGACATCCGCGACGTCATCGAGGAGATCGCCGACCACGGGGACTACTTCGAGGTCCACGCCCAGTGGGCCCGCAACGTCGTCTGCGCCCTGACCCGCCTCGGCGGCCAGGTCGTCGGCATCGTCGCCAACCAGCCGGCCCACCTCGCGGGCGTCCTCGACATCCACGCCTCCGAGAAGGCGGCCCGCTTCGTCCAGTTCTGCGACTCGTTCAGCATTCCGCTCGTCACCCTGATCGACGTACCCGGCTTCCTGCCCGGCGTCGACCAGGAGCACAACGGCATCATCCGGCACGGCGCGAAGCTCCTGTACGCGTACTGCAACGCCACCGTGCCGCGCATCAGCCTCATCCTGCGCAAGGCCTACGGCGGGGCCTACATCGTCATGGACTCCCGCTCCATCGGCGCGGACGTCGCGCTGGCCTGGCCCTCGAACGAGATCGCCGTCATGGGCGCGGAAGGCGCGGCCAGCGTCATCTTCCGCCGCGAGATCAACGCCTCGGACGATCCCGAGGCCACGCGCGCGCAGAAGATCAAGGAGTACCAGGCCGAGCTGATGCACCCGTACTACGCGGCCGAACGCGGCCTCGTCGACGACGTCATCGACCCGGCCGAGACCCGCACGCGCCTCATCTCCACCCTCGACATGCTGCGCACCAAGCACGCCCAGCTGCCGAGCCGCAAGCACGGGAACGTCCCGCTGTGACCGCCGACGACAGGACCGCCCTGGCACTGGCGGCGATGCGGATCACCAAGGGCAACCCGACGGCGCAGGACGTCGCGGCGCTGGCCGTGCTCCTCGCCTCCCGGCTCCGGCACGAGGCGCAGGCCCCGCCGCCGCAGGCCCCGCAGGCGGAGGGGCGGGTGGAGAAGCTGCCCCTGCACCCCCGGCCGTCCTTCACGGCGCCGGGCGCCTGGGCCTCGTAGGTACTCACCCACCGTTCCCGATCAGCGCGGCGACACCGTCCAGGATCCGCTCGAGCCCGAACTCGAGCGGATCGTCCGCGCGGGGGGCGAAGGCTCCGCCGGCGATGGCCGCGGTCAGTGCCGGGAACCGGTCGCCGTGCCGTTTCCACACGTCCGCCGTGAGCCGGTTCCACTCCTGGCGGCCTTCCTCGTCGTCGTCGACGAGCTGCTGCGCCAGGCTGCGGACGTGCCCGATGACCAGCAGGAAGGCCGCGTGCTGCTGTGCGTACGGGAGTCCCGTCCCCGACAGCGCGGCCAAGGCGGAGTCGAGCCAGGCCAGCTGACGGGGCCCCATGAGCTGCCGGCGCATCCCGGTGGCGGCCACCATCCACGGCCGGCGCCGGTACTGCTCCCAGCACGCACGCGCCCACGCGTCCAGCTGCGGACGCCAGCCCCCCGGCACGTCGGTGACGGCGGGAGCCGGTCCGAAGGCGGCGTCGACCATCAGGTCGAGCAGTTCGGCCTTGCCGGGGACGTAGCGGTACAGGGCCATGGTGGTCACGCCCAGGCGCGCGGCGACGCCCTGCATGGACAGCGCGTCCAGCCCCTCCGTATCGGCGATGGCGAGCGCGGTGTCCACGATGCGCCCGACGCTCAGCGAGGGCTTCGGGCCGCGCTTGGGCTGCTCCTGCTCGCCCCACAGGAGCGCCAGGCTGACCGCCGGATCGCGCTTCTCGTCCCTGCTCCTGCCCATGCGGCCCCGCTCCTCGGATCGCTGCGTACCGGACCCGTTGACGGCACGCCCTGGAACTGTATATAACATAAACGAAATCGCTTATTACATACACAGTTCTCGCCGTGAGGGGTCACCATGCTCGCCACCGTCCTCGCCACCTCCGCCGCCCTCCTCGCCACGCCCGTCGTCGGCCTGCTCGGCCACCGCGCCCTGCGCCGCGCCGGCAACGCCCGGCTCCTGCGCATCGACAGCCCGTGCGGCATCGACGAACAGCGCTTCGTCCGGATCGGCGGCATCGAGCAGTGGATCTCGATCCGCGGCGAGGACACGGCCAACCCGGTGGTGCTCGAGATCCACGGCGGCCCCGGTGCCTCCCACTCGGTCTTCGCCACCCGCACCCGGTCCTGGGAGGAGCACTTCACGGTGGTGCGCTGGGACATGCGCGGCGCGGGCAAGACCTTCGGCCGCTCCGGTCCCGCAGGCCAGGGCGAGATGAGCTTCGCCCGGCTGTACGAGGACGCCCTCGAGGTCACCCGGTACGCTCGCGAGCGGCTCGGCGCCGAGCGGGTCGTCCTGGTCGGGAGCTCGCTCGGCAGCGTCTTCGGCCTGCGCCTGGCCCGCAGCCACCCCGAGCTGTACTCCGCCTACGTCGGCACCGACCAGAACATCCTGGACGCCGGGCGCGACCCCTCCGTCCACGAGGCGCTGCTGGCCCGGCTGCGCGCCGCCGGCAGGCACAAGGACGCCGCCGCAGTCGCGGAGATGGGCAGCGACCCGCACCGGGTGACCGCCGAGCAGCGGGCCGCGTACGACAAGCTGACCGTGGCCTCCGATCCCCTGACGCTCGACACCCTCAAGAGGGTCGTGCTGGGGTCGCTGTGGTTCTCGCCGCTGCACTCGCTGCGCGAGCTGGGGCAGTACTTCGCGGGCATGAAGTTCTCCGCGCAGCTCACCCCCGCCCTGGCAGAGTTCGACGACCGGGCCGACGGCACCCGCTTCGAGCTGCCGTTCTTCATCTTCCAGGGCGACCGGGACGTCATCACCCCGGCCGGGCGCGCCCGGGCCTTCTTCGACGAGGTCGAGGCCCCGGCCAAGGAGTTCGCGCTGATCGAGGGCGCGAGCCACTTCGCGTCGTTCCGCCGCCCGGACCGGTTCCTGCAGCTGATGCTGACCCGGGTCCGGCCGGTGCTGGCCGAGGCCGCGCGGGCTTAGGGCGTGTCCTCCGCTACCAGGGCAGCGGACGGCCGTCGCGGAAGAAGCCGCCGGTGGGTCCGGAGTCCGGGAGGGTGGCGGCCCAGACGATCCCCGCCGCCCCCTCCCGTACGGGACGGCCGCCCGGGCCGCCCATGTCGGTCGCGACCCAGCCGGGGCAGACGGAGTTGACCAGGATCCTGTCGCCGCGCAGCTCGGCCGAGAGCATGCGGGTGAGGGCGTTCAGGGCGGCCTTGGAGGCGGTGTAGGCGGGGGTCCCGCCGCCCATGCTCGTCAAGGACGCGGCTTCGCTGCTGACATTGACGATCCGCCCGTGGCGGCCGGCCCGCAGCAGCGGGAGGAACGCCTGCGTGGTGCGCCAGGGGCCGTACAGGTTGGTGTCGGCGGCCTCCGCGACCACGTCGAGGTCGGCCGTCGCGGCGCGCTGCCAGGTGTCGTACGCGATGGCCGCATTGTTGACCAGGACGTCGAGCCGCCCGAAGCGCTCGCCCGTCGCGCGCGCGGCCCGCTCGGCGCTCGCCCGGTCCCGTACGTCGAGGGCCACCGGGTGGACGTCCCCTCCCTCGGCGCGGAGCTCCGCCGCGGCCTCCTCGGCGGCCGGCAGGGAGCGGGCGGTCAGCAGGACGGTGTGTCCGAGCGCGCCGAGCTGCCGGCACACCTCCCGTCCGATGCCCCTGTTGCCGCCGGTGACCAAGGAGACGGTGCGTTCGCCACCCGTCATGTCGCTCCCGTTTCCGTTCAGCCGCTCGTGCTCTTCGTCCAGGAGGTCACAGCCCCATGGAGATGGCCAGTCGGGTGAGCTCGGCGGTGCTGTTGATGCCCAGCTTGGCGCGGATGCGGCGGAGGTAGGCGTCGACGGTGTGCTTGGACAGTCCCATGTGGCGGGCCGTCTGGAGGTAGGTGCGGCCGGCGGCGATGTGGCCCAGTGCCTCCTGCTCGCGCGGGGCGAGGGCCAGGGCGGCGGTCTCGGTCTGCGGGGCGGTGAGGGTGAGGCTCATGGGATTTCCTTCCGACGGATCGGATCGGTCATCTCTGCTCGCGCCCTCGGAAGCAGGTGGACATGTAGCTGAATGTCCGGTTTGTCCTGCTTAAAATCCTGCGCCGGTACCTTCACGACGGTGTCCGTCGACTGTCACAGGCGTGTGACAGGGCCCGCCTCCAGTGCAGCGCCGAGCATGGCGCGGAGGTGGTCGGTCTCCGGGAGCAGCGTGGCCTCGATCTGGTCGTCGGTGCGGCCGGCCAGGGTGAGCTCCTGGATGCGCCGGAACAGCAGGCGGTCCGCTGCGGCGATCAGCGCGGCGGCGGCCCGGGGTGCGATGGCCGGGGCGTGGTCCGGGGCTGCGGCGGCCAGGGCGGCGGCGAGCGCTTCCTCTCGCTGGTCGTGCAGTTCGCGCAGCCGGGCGGTGAGCGTGGGACTGTCGGCGACCATGCGGGCGAAGGCGGGGCCGGTGAAGCCGACGACGGGGCTGTGTTCCAGCAGGGCGGCGCGGAACGTCCGGCCCAGGGCGGTGAGCGGCTCTTCGCCGGGCCCGCGTTCGGCGACGGTCCGGGCCAGGCCCTCGGTGAACGCCTCGTGCCGGTCGAGGGCCAGGTCCTCCTTGCGGGCGAAGTAGTTGGTCACCGTCTTCTTGGCCACGCGCGCCGCGGCGGCGATCTCGGCGATGGTGGTCTGCTCGAAGCCCTGCTCGATGAAGAGCCTGGTCGCGCAGTCGGAGATCAGCTGCCTGGTCTCCTGCTTCTTGGACTCGCGGAGCCCCATCTCGGTCACCATGGAGCAATCTTACATCCATCGCAAAATTACGCTTGACCGATGGAAGTGGCTCGGCATAAAGTTACGTCCATCGCAAAATTATCCCGAGTGAACGGAACTGGATGCGCAAGCTCACCTACTTCGTCGGCACCTCCATCGACGGCTTCATCGCCGCCCCTGACGGCAGCTTCGACTTCCTCATGGCGCACGTCACCGAGGACTACGTGCCGCACCTGGCCGCCGAGTACCCGGACACCCTCCCGACCGCGGGCCGCGCCGCCCTCGGTGTCGCCGAGGACGTGCCCAACACCCGCTTCGACACCGTGCTCATGGGCCGCGGCACCTACGCCCCGGGCCTGTCCGCCGGCCTCTCCAGCCCGTACGCCCACCTGCGGCAGATCGTGCTCTCCCGTTCGCTCACCACCAGCCCGGACCCGGCCGTCGAGGTGACCGCCGAGGACCCGGTCGCCCTGGTCCGCAAGCTCAAGCAGGAGGACGGGCTCGGGATCTGGCTCTGCGGCGGCGCCGACCTGGCCGGCCAGCTGTTCCCCGAGATCGACGAGCTGATCGTCAAGCAGTACCCGGTCGTGGCCGGTGCCGGCATCCCGCTCTTCCGCGCCGGTTTCTCGCCGCGCACCTTCCGCCTCACGGACAGCCACGTGTTCGAGAGCGGAAACCTCATCCTCACCTACACGAGGGCCGCCGACGAGAGCAGCGCCGGCTGAGCACCCGTGCACGTGATGCAGCGCCCGGACCCGACGCGGCCGACCCGGCAGGAGACCCCTTGAACGTGACCGCCTCCACCCTGTCCCTCACCGTCGCCGACGTGGCCGCCTCCCGCGACTTCTTCTGCACGCACCTCGGCTATGCGGTCGCCATGGCCGCCGACGGCTTCGCGTCCCTGACCCGCGGCGAGGATGCCGCCGCCGACATCGTGCTGCTGCGACGCGGCAGCGAAGTGCTCCCGGCCGAACAGCGCGACCGGCACGCCACCGGCCTGATCTTCGCGCTCACCGTCACCGGCATCGAAGCCGAGGAGCGGCGCCTGCGCGAGGCCGGAGCCCCGGTCACCATGCCGCTGCGCGAAGAACCCTGGGGCGAGCGGCTGTTCCAGCTGACCGACCCGAACGGAATCGTCGTCCAGCTCGTCGAATGGGCCACCCCCGACGAGCCTGCACAGAAGACCGAGGAGGACCCCGCCATGCTCGTGATCACCCCCACCGCCGAGAACGTCACCGAGTCCCCGAACGCCCGCATGACCGGCCTGGCCGCTCCCAGCCGCGGCAGTACGGAACTCAGTACCTGGACCGTCGCGATGGAGGCCGGCCGGAGCGGCCCCGAGCACTCCGTCAGCCGCGAGCAGGTCTGGACGGTGACCGCCGGCGTCCTCGAGGTCACCTGCGGCGGCCGCACCGAGAAGGTCGCCGCCGGCCAGACCCTCGTCCTGCCGCCGGAAGTGCTCCGGCAGGTCCACGCCCCGCAGGCGGCCGAGGCCCACGTCGTGATGCGCGCAGACGGCGTGGTCCGCGTGCCCGGCACCGAGGACACCCGTGTGCTGCCCTGGGCCCGGTGACAGCGCCGCGCCGGACCGGTCCCTCGGGCACTCCCGCCGCCGGCGGGAGTGCTTGAGGAGTTTTTGAAGGATGCTCGATCCGAGCCTCAAAGACTGTCCGTACCGAGTACGGACTCCCTGGAGGCTTGGATCATGACCGTCGAGATGGTGGCCACCGCCGGACGTACGCTCCAGGGCCAGGAGTTCGCCGCCCTGTACGCGGAGGCGCAGCAGTTCTACGCGCTCCAGATGCAGATCCTCGACGCACACGACACCGGGCTGTGGGCGCAGACGTTCACCGAGGACGCCGTCCTCGAACTGCCCTCCCTGCCCGAGCCGGTGCCTGCCCGCGCCGGGCTCACCCGCCACGAGCGCGCCGGCGCGGCCGCGCAGCGGCGGGCCGGCAGCCCCCTCAGCCACTGGGTCGGCATGCTCGACGTACAGCCCCGGGCGGACGGCTCGCTGCACACCCGCTGCTCGGCCCTGGTGTACGCCACGCCGGACGGAGGCGGCTCCAAGGTCCTGTACGTGTGCGTCATGGAGGACGTCCTGATCCGCAGCCGCGGCGGGTGGCTCATCGCGCACCGCCGGGTGATCCGTGACGACCTGGCCTGAGCCACTGTCGTGACACGGCGTCATAAGGCGTCGAGGGGCCACCGCCGAACCGGCGGTGGCCCCTTCCAGGGGTCGCGGCGTTAACGGCGTTAACGCCGTTAACGGTTCCGGCCGGAGCTCAGGACAGGCTGGTGAACGCGGCGAAGACGTCGTCGAGTTCGTGCGTGTGCACGGTGAGCGACTCGGAGGTGATCGCCGCCGCGTCGAGGACCGCGAGCACGGCCCGCAGGGTCTCGATACCGGCGTCGGCGGGGATCTGGAGGGTGAGCGTCTCCGGGTCGCTCCACGCATCGCCGAGGCCCGGGCCCGATCCGGCGCCGAAGGCGGCGCCGGCCCGTTCGAGGGTGATCGCATCGGCGAACCGCAGGCGGACGAGACCGTCGGGCGGTCCGCTCCGGGGCGGACCTGAGGGGGGCGGGACCACGGTGAGCTCCCCGGGTGTGCGTGTCACGGGCACCGCCCTCGCCTTCGCTCGATCGCTCACCGCAGGATCTCCGCCTCGTCCGGGTCCGGCACGATCACCGTGCCGACCCCCTCGTCGGTGAACATCTGGAGGAGGACCGAGTGCGGGACCCGCCCGTCGATCACCCGGGCCGCGCCCACCCCGCCCCGCACGGCGTTCAGGCAACCGGTCATCTTGGGCACCATGCCGTCGCTCAGCTCCGGCAGGAGCTTCTCCAGCTCGCAGGCCGTGAGCCGCTCGATGACCTCGTCGCTGTGCGGCCAGCCCGCGTACAGACCCGCGACGTCCGTCAGCATGACGAGCGCCTCGGCGCGCAGCGCGGTCGCGAGCGCCGCCGCCGCGGTGTCGGCGTTGACGTTGTAGACCAGGCCGTCCTCGGCGCTGCGCGCGAGCGGCGAAACCACCGGGATCCGGCCGTCCGCCAGCAGGCTCTCCAGAGCACCGGTGTTCACGCGGGTGACGTCGCCCACCCTGCCGACGTCCACCGGTTCCCCGTCGATCCACGGCACGTGCCGCACCGCGGTGATGGTGTCCGCGTCCTCGCCGGTCATGCCGACGGCGAGCGGGCCGAAGCGGTTGATCAGCCCGACCAGCTCGCGCTGCACCTGGCCGGCGAGGACCATCCGTACGACGTCCATCGCGGCCGGCGAGGTGACGCGCAGTCCGGCTCTGAACTCGCGTTGCAGGCCCCGCCGTGCGAGCTCGGCATCGATCTGGGGGCCTCCTCCGTGCACCACCACGGGCCGCAGCCCGGCATAGCGCAGGAAGACGATGTCACGGGCGAAGGCCGCCGTGAGGTCCTCGTTGACCATGGCGTGTCCGCCCAGCTTGATGACGACCGTACGGCCCTGGTGGCGGGCCAGCCAGGGCAGGGCGTCGCCGACGGACTGGGCCTTGGCCATGGCCGGGTGCATGCTGGCGGTCATACACGACTCCTTCTGTGGAAGACCCCGGCCACGGGGCCGGGCCCCGATGGGCCGGTGGACGTGCGCTCGAGAACGGCACGAAAACACTTGGCTGCGCTGCGGGCTTTTGGGAAGGTGAATATATTTCGGCCCGAGCTCTGTTCGTTCTGCAATCATCGCGCGCGGACGCGGGCCAACGGAAGCGGATTCCCGTCGACTCGAGCGAAAAGGCGACCGATTCTGCCACATAGATGTGTCCGCTTTCGGGACACGTCCTGTCAACAGGACAGTGGACGGCAGATATCGAGGTAATGGGTCCCGCAGGTCTCCACGGGGTTCCCGAACGGTGCATGATCTGGCTTGGCGGTCTCGCCAACTCCATCCCACCGATGGATGATGATTCATTTTCTGCTTGAAAGTGAATCGTGGACGGCTTGAATTGGAGTGGATTGATGAGCAGCAACCCGTTCGACGACGCCGACGGCCGGTTCTACGTTCTCGTGAACGACGAGCAGCAGCACTCGCTGTGGCCCTCGTTCACCGAGGTTCCCGCCGGCTGGCGCATCGTGTTCGGCGAGGAGAGCCGCGACAAGTGCCTCACGTACGTGGAGGACAAGTGGACCGACCTGCGGCCGCAGAGCCTGCGGGACGCGATGGTCGCCGACGCCGCGTGAGCTGACCGGGCACGGCCCGGAACCGCCGTGGGGTGTGCCGTCTCAGGCGGCCGAGGACGCCTCCGCCACGGGGTGGTTGAGGTCCAGCTCCCGCTCGGTGCGCCGCAGCACGATCGAATCGGCGATCTCGCCGCTGCGTACCGCGATGTTCGACAACAGGGACGACGACATGCCGTGGGTGTGCTCGGTGCCGCCCTGGAGATACACGCCGCAGGTCAGTCCCGATGCGGTGACCAGGCGGTAGTCGCGCTCCACCCGGTGCCTGCCCGCCGCGTCGCGCTGGAAGTGCTGGTCGAAGTCACCGAGCAGGCGGGCCGGGTCCAGGCCGTCGTAGCCGGTGGCGAACACGATCGCGTCGACCGCCAGCTCCTCCGTCCGGTCGTCGAGCAGCGAGTGCAGGACCACCCGCGCCCCGCTTCCGACGCGTTCGACCTCGGCGACCCGGGTGAGGTTGCGGAAGTGCAGCCGCTGGTCGCCGCCGCGCACCTGCTCCTCGTACGAGCGCTGGTACAGGGCCCGGATGACGTCGGCGTCGACCACCGAATAGTTGGTGTTGCGGTGGTAGCGCCAGAACGCGTCCCGTGCCCGCTCGGTGCCGAAGTAGTACTCGTCGACCGCGTCGGGGTCGAACACCTGGTTGGCGAACGGGGTGTCGTCGGCGACGGAGTAGCCGTACGACGGGATGACCGCGGAGACCTGGGCGTGCGGCAGCGAGTCGTAGAGGAACCGGGTGATCTCGGCCGCGCTCTGGCCGGCGCCGACCACCATCACGCTCTTGAGGTCGCCCGGGGCCCGGGTGTTGAACTTGCTCAGGAACTCCGAGCTGTGCCACACCCGCTCGTCGGACGTCACACCTTCCGGCAGGCGCGGCACCAGACCCGTCGAGATGGTCACGTTGCGTGCGGTGACCACGCTGGTGGTTCCGTCGCCGCTGCGCACCTCGATCTC
The DNA here is from genome assembly GCF_041200175.1 of Streptomyces sp. R33. Taxonomy (NCBI): domain Bacteria; kingdom Bacillati; phylum Actinomycetota; class Actinomycetes; order Kitasatosporales; family Streptomycetaceae; genus Streptomyces; species Streptomyces sp. R33. Next base: position 102,692 of record NZ_CP165728.1, read on the forward strand.
GAGGAGGTTGGGCGTCGACGACCCGGCTTCGGTGACGGGCCGGATCGAGGTGACCTCGGCACCGTAGGTGACCTTGTCGCGCAGGCCCGCGGCCGCCCACTCCAGGTACTGGTGGAATTCGTGCCGGGTCGGGAAGAAGTCCTGGTTGTTCACGAACTGCACGAGCCGGTTGGAGGCGTGCAGATACGAGATGAAGCTGAACCGGGACATCGGATTCCTGAAGGTCGCGAGGTCCTTGAGGAATGAAATCTGCATGGTCGTCGACGGCAGCAGCATGTTCCGGTGCCAGCCGAACGAGGGCTGTCGCTCGAAGAAATGGGACTTGACCGGATGCTGCGGAGCGCTCGCCCCGTGCTCCTCCAAGGCGATCGCGAGCGACATGTTGGACGGGCCGAACCCGATACCGACCACGTCGTAGATCTCTTGGTTGCGCCTGCCAGTTATGCCCATAGAAATTTCTCCCGCTTGCGTCTGGAAAACTCGGCCGGTGGCCCGAGAGACCGTTCTGCAGTGTTGCTCCCGAGGGTATCTCAAGGCAACTTGAAGACGGCCTGAAGACTGTTTTGAGGGCTTCTCGAGGTGCTCGATAATCCGAAGGCTTTGTCCTGTCGACGGGACGGCGATATGGTCGGCGCGGATTATCAAGATCTCCGCGCGGCGCGGCCGGTGGCCGATGGCCCATGTGTCCTGTGTCCGGAGTAATGCGATCAGTCATGCCCTGAGCCAGGGTCATGCCCTGAGCCAATTGTTGAAAGGGTGTATCCGAATGTTCGTGCCCAGCTCTTACCGCGAACCGGACAGTTCGTGGATGGTGGACCTGATCCGTGGTAATCCATTGGCGCTCGCGGTGGCCAATGGCAGCCCCGAGAACGGTCCGTTCGCCACGCACCTCCCGGTCATCTTCGACCCCGAGACGTCCGGCGACTGGTCCGGCGAGCTGCCGGGGGCCACGCTGCTCGGACACATGAACCGGGCGAACCCGCACTGGTCGGCGCTGGAGACGGGCGGCGTGCTGCTGCTGACGTTCACCGGTCCGCACTCCTACGTGTCGCCCACGGTGTACCAGAAGACGCCGGCCGCCCCGACCTGGAACTTCACCGCGGTGCACGTCCGGGGCGTGGTGGAGAAGATCGACTCGATGGACGAGACGCTGGGTGTGGTGGAGTCCACCGTGCGCGCCTTCGAGGGGCGGTTCGGCAACGGCTGGGACATGACCGAGTCGCTCGGCTACTTCCGCAAGATCGCGCCCGCCGTGGGTGCCTTCCGCTTCACGGTGACCGGGGCCGAGGGCATGTTCAAGCTCAGCCAGGAGCAGCCGGACGAGGTGCGCGACCGCGTGCAGGAGTCGTTCGCGCAGAGCGCGTGCACGTACAAGCGCGAGACCGCCGGCCTGATGAGCCAGCTGTCCTGACGCGCCGAAGGCCTCGGCGCCGGGGACTCAGGCGCTGACGGCCACGGGCCGGGTCTGCTCGGCGAGGTCGTCCAGGGCGCTCGCGGCCGCGCTGTCCAGCGTGGTCATCACCCACTGCTCGAAGTCGACGCCGAGCTGCTCCGCGGCCTTGTGCCACCACTGGACACGGCTGCCGGGAACCTCCAGGCGGCGGCTCGGCTCGGTGGGGGTGCGGGGCAGCTGCCCGCCCTGGCGCTCGGCTCGGATGGCGCCGCGCAGCTGCTTGGTGGTCCACTGCCCCTGCTCGGCGCGGTCGAGCCAGCGGTCCTGGTCCTCGACGGGCATGGAGGCCAGCTCGGCGTGGTGCTGGAAGCTCAGGGTGGGCCGGCGCCGGGTGAAGTCGAAGCGCCGTGCTACCCATGCATAGTTGCGCAGGGTCTGGTACGAGAGGCCGACGGCCTGGATCCCGCGCTGGTACCGGTCGGTGTAGTGGTCCTTGCCGTACCTCAGCCAGTCGCCCAGCCACCAGGAGGACGAGTCGAGGACGCCGGCGAGCTGGCGCCCGGCCCGCTCCCACTCGTCGTAGGCCATCCCGGTCGGCATCTGCAGGCCCACCTTGGTCGTCAGCACCTGGCCCCGGCGCGGCGCGGTCCCCGCAGTGCGCGGCTGTCTTGCCGGGGGTTGCGGGGGAGGGGCTGCCGGGCCGCCATGCGACCCTGCGGTCAGACCGGCCTGACGTGCCATCATGCCTCCATCAGAAGGGTGTACATAACCGGCGAGAAGCTTCCCGGCGCGGGCTGGAGCGGTACCGGAGCGGCGTTCGAACGGCCGCCCGGCTGTCCCGTCGACAGGACGGCCCGACCGCACGTCCGATTCCGGCCGGAATTCATTGCCGACGGCGGCTCGATTTCCCGCCCGATTCTGCGACTTCGACCCATTCATGAGCCTGTTGCAGGCATGCGCTTAAATCGGCCGTCTGAATGTCGAAAAAGAACCAGTGGGCAGGTATTTTCATGCCGTGGTTCGACTTCGCCGACGGACCGCACCAGTACGGCATCAGCGAAATTCAGACGACCTTCAGGACGGGGAATCACGATGACGATACGGAAGAGGCCAGGGGCCGGCGTGGTCGGTATCGCGGCACTCGCGCTCATGGCCACCGCCTTCACGGGTCCCGCCCAGGCGGCGGAGGACACGGCCCCCAAGGTGGCCGGCCACGAGGCGACGCAGCGTGCGATCGACGCGGCCGTCGCGGCCGGCATCCCCGGCATCACGGTCGAAGCGCGGGACGCCAACGGGGTCTGGAAGTCGGCGTCGGGCGTGGGCAACCTGAACACGGGTGCACCGCGTGGCAAGAACGACCGGTTCCGTGTCGGGCACGTCACCGCCACCTTCGTGGCGACGGTCCTCCTCCAGATGGAGGCCGAGAAGAAGCTCAGCCTCGACGACACCGTGGACCGCCACCTGCCGGGCGTGGTGACGGGCAACGGCAACGACGGCCGCGCGATCACCGTACGGCAGCTCCTCAACCACACCAGCGGCCTGCCCGACTACTTCGCCGACGCCGACTACGTCTCGACGTACGTCCTGGGCGACGGCTACCTCCAGCACCGCTACGAGACCATGCCGCACAAGAAGCGCGTGGAGGTGGCCCTCGCGCACGCGCCGGCGTTCCAGCCCGGAGCCCGGCACGGGTTCTCCAACACCAACGACGTCCTGTCCGCGATGATCGTCGAGAAGGTCGGCGGCAAGCGGTACGAGGACGAGGTGCGCAAGCGCATCATCGAGCCCCTGGGGCTCACGGCGACGTCCAACCCCGGCAACGGCGTCAACCTGCCCCAGCCGAGCGGCCGCGCCTACTCCAAGCTCTTCTTCCAGACGCAGCCGGACAAGATCGACGACGTCACCGAGGTCAACGGGTCGCAGACCTGGGGCAACCTCGACATCATCTCCAGTGCGGCCGATCTGAACCGGTTCTACAGCGCCCTGATGCGCGGCAAGCTGCTGCCGGCGAAGCAGCTGGCGGAGATGAAGACGACCGTCGTCAACCCCGACTTCCCGCTCTCGTCCTACGGCCTCGGCCTCGAGCGGCTGACGCTGGGCTGCGGCACCACCATCTGGTACCGCGACGGAGGCACGGTGGGCTGGCTCTCGCTGGTCGCCACCACCGAGGACGCCGGCCACCAGCTCACGTTCAACTACAACAGTGACTGGCGACCGGACGACCTCCTCGCCATCCTCAACGCCGAGTACTGCACCGCGCCTTAGGGCTCACGCCGAGGCAGGTCACGAGAGCGCCCTCCCCGACCGCGACACCCGGCGACACCAGCACGCCGGCCCGCACCGCGAGACGTTGGCGTGGTGCGGGCCCGGCAGCCGTGCGCCGTGCCTTCGAGCCGCATTCGATTCCGAGGCTGTCGTATGTACGGCGAATGCGATGGGTGACGGAGCCCGGATCGCGTGCGAAGGACATGTGTGTCACATCGGGAGGGTTCATGACAGTGCGTGCAGCCGTGGCGGGGGCAAGTGGATATGCGGGGGGCGAGCTCCTACGCCTGCTCCTGGCCCATCCTGAAGTGGAGATCGGTGCCCTGACCGGGCATTCCAGCGCGGGACAGCGCCTCGGCGCGCTGCAGCCGCACCTGGCTCCGCTGGCCGATCGGGAGGTCCGGCCCACCACGGCCGACGTCCTCAAGGGACACGACGTGGTGTTCCTCGCCCTCCCGCACGGCCAGTCCGCCGCCGTCGCGGAGCAGCTGGGCGACGACACGCTCGTCATCGACTGCGGCGCGGACTTCCGCCTCGCGGACGCGGACGACTGGGAGAGGTTCTACGGCACGCCGCACGCGGGCACCTGGCCCTACGGTCTGCCCGAACTGCCCGGCGCCCGCGCCGCGCTGGCCGGCACCCGGCGCATCGCGGTGCCGGGCTGCTACCCGACCTCGGTCCTGCTGGCCCTCTTCCCCGCGTACGCGGCGGGACTGGCCGAACCCGAGGCCGTGGTCGTCGCGGCGTCCGGCACGTCCGGCGCCGGCAAGGCGCCCAGGGCGGACCTGCTCGGCAGCGAGGTCATGGGCTCCATGCGGCCGTACGGCGTGGGCGGCGGCCACCGGCACACCCCCGAGATGGTGCAGTACCTCAGCGCCGCGGCGGGTCACCGGGTCGCCGTCTCCTTCACCCCGACCCTGGCCCCCATGCCGCGCGGCATCCTCGCCACCTGCTCCGCCGCGGCGCGGCCCGGGGTCGGCGCGCAGGACGTACGGGCCGCGTACGAGAAGGCGCTGGCCGACGAACCGTTCGTACGGCTGTTGCCCGAGGGGCAGTGGCCCAGCACCGCGGCCGTGTACGGGTCGAACGCCGCGCAGATCCAGGTGGCCCTCGACCCGGCCGTCGGCCGGATCATCGCGATCAGCGCCATCGACAACCTCACCAAGGGCACCGCGGGCGGTGCCGTCCAGAGCATGAACGCAGCCTTCGGCCTGCCCGAGGGCCTGGGGCTTTCCACGATCGGAGTCGCACCGTGAGCGTCACCGCAGCACGAGGCTTCACGGCGGCGGGCATCGCCGCAGGAATCAAGCAGAACGGCAACCGGGACCTGGCTCTCGTCGTCAACACCGGGCCGCGCTGCGCCGCGGCCGGCGTCTTCACGTCCAACCGCGTGCAGGCCGCCCCCGTCCAGTGGTCCCGGCAGATCCTCGCGGACGGCAGGATCCGCGCGGTCGTGCTCAACTCCGGCGGCGCCAACGCCTGCACCGGGCCGCAGGGCTTCCAGGACACGTACGCCACCGCCGAGAAGGCCGCCGAGCGGCTGGGCCTGGACGCGGCGGACGTGGCGGTCTGTTCCACCGGGCTCATCGGCGTGCCGCTGCCCATGGACCGGATCCTGGCCGGCGTCGAGAGCGCCGTCACCCGGCTCTCCGAGTCCGGCGGCGAGGACGCGGCAGTCGCCGTCATGACCACCGACACGGTGCACAAGACGGCCGCCGTCACCCGGGGCGCGTGGACCGTCGGCGGCATGGCCAAGGGCGCGGGGATGCTCGCCCCGGGGCTCGCAACGATGCTCGTCGTCCTCACCACGGACGCCGATCTGGACAGCGCAGCCCTGGACCGGGCGCTGCGGGACGCCACCCGTTCCACCTTCGACCGGGTCGACTCCGACGGCTGCATGTCCACCAACGACACCGTCCTGCTGCTGTCCTCCGGGTCCTCCGAAGTCACCCCGGACCACGCCGAGTTCGCCGAGGCCGTCCACACGGTCTGCGCCGACCTGGCCCGGCAGCTCATCGGGGACGCCGAGGGCGCCAGCAAGGAGATCCGCATCGAGGTCGTGGGCGCCGCGAGCGAGGACGACGCCGTCGAGGTGGGCCGCTCCGTCGCCCGCAACAACCTCCTCAAGTGCGCCATCCACGGCGAGGACCCCAACTGGGGCCGCGTCCTGTCCGCCATCGGCACCACCTCCGCCGCCTTCGAGCCCGATCAGCTGGGCGTCGCCATCAACGGCGTGTGGGTCTGCAAGAACGGATCGGTGGGCGAGGACCGCACGCTGGTGGACATGACCGGCCGCGAGGTCGGCATCACGGTGGACCTCGCCGCGGGCACGGACTCCGCCGTCATCTGGGCCAACGACCTCACCGCCGAGTACGTCCACGAGAACAGCGAGTACGCCTCATGAGCGCTTCCGCGCCTCATGAGGGCTGCCTGTACGCAGTGAACAACGACGTGAGCTTCGAGGGAGCGACGGCATGAGCAAAGGCGCGGACACGGCGGACCTGACCGGGGCGGGCAACGCGGCGCTGACCCGCCGCTGGCAGGGCGTCATGATGGACAACTTCGGCACCCCCCTGCTGCCCCTGGTCCGGGGCGAGGGCACGCGGGTCTGGGACGCGGAGGGCAACGAGTACCTCGACTTCGTCGGCGGTATCGCGGTCAACTCGCTCGGCCACGCGCACCCCGCGGTCGTACGGGCCGTGTCCGAGCAGGTCGCCTCACTCGGACACGTCTCGAACCTGTTCATGGCCGAACCGACCGTGCGCCTCGCCGAGCGCCTGCTGCAGATCGCCGGACGCCCGGGCCGGGTCTACTTCTCCAACTCCGGCGCCGAGGCCAACGAGGCGGCCTTCAAGATCGGCAGGCTCACCGGTCGCACGCACATGGTGTCGGCCGTCGGCGGCTTCCACGGCCGCACCATGGGGGCCCTGGCCCTCACCGGCCAGCCCGCCAAGCAGCGGCCCTTCCATCCGCTGCCGGGCGACGTCAGCCACGTGCCGTACGGGGACGTGGAGGCCTTGCGCGCCGCCGTCACCCCGCACACGGCCATGGTGATGCTGGAACCCCTGCAGGGGGAGAACGGCGTGGTCGTGCCTCCGCCCGGCTACCTGCGGGCCGCCCGCGAGATCACCGCGGCGACCGGCACCCTCCTCGTCCTGGACGAGATCCAGACCGGCATCGGGCGCACGGGCCGCTGGTTCGCGGCCGAGGCCGAAGGCGTCGAGGCGGACGTCGTCACCCTCGCCAAGGGCCTGGGCGGCGGTCTGCCCATCGGCGCGACGCTCGCCTTCGGCGCGGCCGCGGAGCTGCTCACGCCCGGCGCGCACGGCTCCACCTTCAGCGGGAACCCCGTGGTGTGCGCGGGCGCCCTCGCCGTACTGGACACCATCGAGCGGACGGGCCTCCTCGACCACGTGACCTGGACGGGGGAGCGGCTGCGGCGCGGCCTGGAGACCCTGGGTCACCCGCTGGTGCGCGAGGTCCGCGGCGCCGGCCTGCTGCTGGGCGTCGTGCTCGACGGAGCGTTCGCGGCTCAGGTGCAGCAGGCGGCCCAGGACAAGGGCGTCCTGGTGAACGCGGTGATGCCGGACGTCATCCGGCTCGCCCCGCCGCTGAACGTGTCGGACCGTGAGGTGGACACGTTCCTCGACAGCTTCCGGGAGGCCCTGTCCGAAGCCCTCGGCGAGGTGCTGACGGCGGCCTGACCCCCGGGCCCTGATCGACAAGACGCCCCTACGCGAGCCCCGCGCCGGCGGTCACCCGCTGCGCGGTGCTCGCCGTCAGCTCGTTGAAGCGGGACAGCAGCTGGTTCTGCTCCTGCTGCAGCCGCTCGATGCGGCGGTGCAGACGGGCTATCTCCTCGCAGAGGGGGAGCACCGCGTCGTCGGCCGTCAGGTCCGGCTCCACGGCCACCGGCTCCGCCGGAACCGGGCCGGCCGGGCGGGGGCCCGCCGCCGCGGCGAGGGCCGGGTCGTGGTGGAGGATCGCCTCCATCAGACCGCGCAGAGCGGGGCCGGGCTCGACCCCGAGTTCGCGCACCAGGCGGTTGCGCGCCCGTTCGTACACGCGCAGCGCCTCCGCCTGCCGGCCGCACCGGTACAGGGCGACCATCAGCAGGTCGTAGAACCGCTCCCGCACGGGATGGTCGGTGGTGAGCTCCACCAGCTCGCCGGTGATCTCGCCGTGGCGCCCGGTGCGCAGGTACGCGTCGTACATCATCTCCAGCGCGGTCAGCCGGTGTTCCTCGAGCTGGGCCGCCTTGCCCGCGCAGATGTCGCCGAGCACGCTGCCCTCCAGAGCCGGGCCGCGCCACAGCGACAGCGCCCGGCGCAGCAGCTCACCGGCCTGCTCCGGGTCGCCGGGCAGGATCCGCCGGGCCTCGTCGGTCAGGTGCTGGAAGCGCGCGGCGTCCGTCTCGACGGGCGCGAGCTGCAGGGTGTAGCCGCGCGAGGTGGTCACGATCCACGGGTGCTGTACGTGCTGTTCGACGCTGCGGCTCTCCACCCCGGACAGCAGCCGGCGCAGCCGGGCCACATGGAGCTGCAGTGCGTTCTCCGCGTTGGCGGGCGGGTGCTCGCCCCACAGCTCGTCGATGAGCCGCTGTACGGAGACGTTGTGCCCGGCCTTCACCACCAGTGCCCCCAGCAGCGCACGCTGCTTGGCACCTGTGGGAACGATCCGCAGACCGGTCCGTTCGTCCTGGACTTCCACGAGACCGAGCAGGCGGAACTCCATCTCATCCCCTCACACACGCTGGCATCTCAGTCAGTTGCAGGAGTCGGGCGGCCACGCGATGGCGGTTCACCGAAGGGTTCAGGAGGTGCGCATCGCGCCCGCCGCGGTGAGCGCAGCGGTCGCGTCCCGTTCGATCTGCCGCAGCAGCGGCCCGGGATCGTCCTGGAAGTAGAAATGACCGCCGTCGAAGACGCGCAGGCCCAGGAAGTGCTCGGTGTGCTCTTCCCAGCCGGTCATTCGCGCCGGTGAAGCGGAGTGGTCCTCGCCGCCCGCGTACGCGGACAGCGCCACGGGCAGCGGACCGGCGCCGGGAGCGGGGCTCCAGGTCTCCACCAGGCGCAGGTCGGCCCGGATGACCGGTTCGAACAGGGCCCAGAGGTCGGGGTCGTCGAACACCGCGTCGGGCGTGCCGCCGAGCAGCTTCAGACGCGTGCGCAGCTCGGCGTCGGGCAGCTGGTGGTACCGGTTCTTCGGGCCCGCGATCTGGGGTGCGGTGCGTGCGGAGACACCGATCCACACCGGCAGCGGCAGGCCCCGGTCGACGGCCCGCCGGGTGATCTCGTACGTGAGGAGGGCGCCCATGCTGTGCCCGAAGAGGGCGTACGGGCTCCCCGTCAGCCCGGGCTCGATGAGGCGCAGCAGGTGGTCGGCGAGGAGGCCGGCGTCCGCGATCTGCGGCTGGTCGAGGAGGAGGCCGTGGCCCGGGGCGTCGAGCAGCGTCACCTCCCACGTGTCCGGCAGCTCGGCGGGCCAGTGGCGGTACAGCAGGTGCGAGCCCCCCGCGTGGTGCAGGACGAACAGGCGCAAGGCAGGTCGTGTGCCGTCCATCTCTCTCCCTCCGATCGGCCGCGCGTCCTCGGACCATAGAGCGCTGCAAGACCGGCAGGGCGCGGGCACCAGCGGGGCTCCGCCGCCGGTGCGGCGTCTCTTGAGCGATCCTCCGACGGCGCGGCGCGGACCCGGGGCGGCAGGCATCGGGGAGGGAGCGGGCGCCCGTCGGCGATTGGCCTGAAACCCCGCGCGGGACTGCGGCGAGGTCCGTGCGGATCTCGAGCGGTTCGCCACCGTGAGCGGCGAAGACCGGCCCGGACGTACGCACAGACCTCCGCCGCCCGGCCGCTCGAGCGGACCTTGACCGGGTCTCAAAAGGGCCGTGGATACAGTGGCGGCAAGTCGGCTACCGGCAACGCGGGCAGCCAAGCCCGTACGACGACCGCGGCCCGACGGGCCGGGGTCCCGCGCCACCGCTCGAACCGGAGCGGCCAGCGGACGGGCCGATCGGCTGCCGTACGTTCTCATCCCAGGACGTGAGGCAGCCGGTCTCCCATGAATCCGGTGGGGCGCAGCGGACGACCGGGAGGTCGGCCCGCCCGCCGCCCTGGTACCGCTGACGGACGAGTCCTCACGGTGACGCGGCAACGCCGGGGTCGCCACCGATGCCGGGTGTCCCGCCGACCGGACAACGCCGATCGGCGGACCGGCGCCTGGGCCATCTCCAACTCAGAGTCACCCCATGACAGTTAAGGACGGTGCCAGTTGAGCACGAACCCCTTCGACGACGAGAACGGCCGCTTCCACGTCGTCGTCAATGACGAGGAGCAGCACTCCCTGTGGCCCGCGTTCGCCGAGGTGCCCGCCGGCTGGCGGGTGGTCTTCGGTGAGGCTGCCAGGTCCGAGTGCCTGCAGTACGTCGAGCAGAACTGGACCGACCTGCGCCCCAAGAGCCTGCGCGAGGCCATGGCAGCGGGCTGATCGCCGCTCTGATGCTCGTGCGCCGGCGCAGTGGAACGACAGTGACCGCCGCCCGGGTGCTCGGCAGGGCGACCGGGTGTACGCCCAGGCAAACACTCTGAGTGGGGAGATGAAGGTTGTGAGCGGCGCTGTGAGGACCGCCAGCAGATACAAGGCGGGGCCGGGGGGCAACAGCGGTGAGCCCGCGCAACGGGACGCGGTCCTGTCGTTCGTGGGGTCGCAGGCCAAGGTGCAGAAGTCGGGGATGGTCTTCCCGGAGAACCTGTCGGAGCGGTCCTGGGAGCAGATCGGGACCAACCTGCGCGAGCTCGTGAACTCCTCCGCGTGGTGGCTCGCCGACTGGATGAGCTACGGGGAGGCCACCTACGGGTGGCGGCGGTACAAGGAGGCGATCGAGCGCACGGGCCTCGACTACCAGACCTTGCGCAACTACGCCTGGGTGGGCCGGCGGTTCGAGCACCACCGCAGGCGGGACAGCCTCAGCTTCGCCCACCACGCCGAGGTGGCCCGCCTGTCGCCGCCGGAGCAGGACTACTGGCTGCGCAAGGCCGAGCAGCAGAAGTGGTCGCGCAACGAACTCCGCAGGTCGGTCCGCGCCAGCCTGGCCGTGCAGAGCGATACGACCGAGGTCCCCGCGGGCAGCGGCGACGAGAAGCAAGAGGTACCCCGGCTGGCCGACTCGGCGGCCGCCGAACGGCGCCAGCAGAAGCGCACCACGCTCACCATCGAGCTGTCCGCAGGCCAGCTGGAGTACTACTCGAAGACGGCCGCCGCGCACGGTCTGACCGTCGACAAGTGGGTGGCCCAGTTGCTCGAAACCGCCGATCGCCGGACCGCCTAGAGGCGCATCGCCCCACTGTGCCGGCCACCGCCCCGTTCCCGGCGGTGTGCCGGCGGCTCGTCCGACCGGACACCTCTCACATCGGAGTCAGTTGATGATCCTTCAGGGAAAGCGGGTCGCCCTGCCCTCGGCGCCCGTCGTCCACAAGCAGTTCGAGGCGAACGTGGCGGCGGCGCCCGACGCCGTCGCCGTCTTCTGGGCCGGCCAGGAGCTGACGTACGCAGAGCTGGACGTGAAGGCGAATCGTTTCGCCCATTTCCTCGCCGAGCGCGGACACGGCCGCGGTGCGAAGGTCGGCGTCTGTCTCGACTACTCGATCGACATGCTCGTGGCCATCCTCGGCACGCTGAAGGCGGGCGCGGCCTACGTGCCGTTCGACCCGGCCTACCCGGCGGCGCGGCTCCAGCTGCTGCTGGGCCAGGTGCCCGACCTCGCCCTGATCGTCGCCTCCCCGGCCACGGCCGACATGGTCGAGTCGGCGGACGTCGACGTCATCGACCTCGAGCAGCTCGCCGACGGCCTGGCGGCCCTCCCGGCGACCGCCCCCGAGGTCACCGTCACGGGCGACGACATCTGCTACGCGGTCTTCACGTCCGGCTCGACCGGTACGCCGAAGCTGACCGCGGTGCGGCACGAGGGCTGGTTCAACCTGATGAACTGGCTGAAGCTCGAGTACGGCCTGCACAGCGGGTCGAACCACCTGGTCGTCAGCGCCTTCGGGTTCGACCTCTCCCAGCGCAGCCTGATGACGCCGCTGTTCGTCGGCGCCACCCAGAACCTGATGGCGACCCGCAACTTCGACGCCATGATGGCCTACCGCCTGCTCCGTGAGCGCGACGTGCGCGTGGTGCACTGCGCCTCCAGCACGCTGTACCTGCTGGTGGACTGGGAGACCGCACGCGGCGGCGACGTCCTCAGCCGGCTCGACTACGTGCTCTTCGGCGGCGAGGCCCTGAAGGTGGAGCGGCTCACGGACTGGGCGCGGCGCGAGGGCAACACCTGCACCCTCCTGCACCAGTACGGCGTCGCCGAGTGCACGGACGTCGCGACCTCGTACGACCTGGCCGCCTACCGGCCCGGCGAGCACGACGTCCCGCCGGTCGGCAAGCCGGCCTACAACACCGACATCCACCTCGTCGACGAGGACCTGCGCGGTGTCGCGCCGGGGGAGCAGGGCGAGATCTGCATCGCCGGGGCCAGCGTCGGCGCGGGCTACCTCAACAACGGTCCCGAGAACGCCAAGTTCACGACGATCGAGGTCGACGGCGAGCCGCTGCGGGTCTACCGCACGGGCGACCGCGGCCACGTGAACGAGGCCGGCGAGCTCATCGTCCTCGGCCGGATCGACGCCCAGGTGAAGGTGCGCGGCATGCGCATCGACCCCACCGACATCGAGCGCGCGCTCGCCCGGCTGGCCGGGGTCCGCGAGGCCGCCGTGGCCATCACGTACACCGACGCCGGCGAGGCCGAGCTGATCGCGTTCATCGTCCCGGTGGCGGACGCCCCCGCCGACGACGACCTGCGCACCGGCCTCCTGGAGACGCTGCCGCGGAACATGGTGCCGGCCAAATTCGTGAACGTCCCGCTGCTTCCGCTCAGCCCGCACGGGAAAGTCGACCGCGTCGCGCTGGTCGATGCATACCGGAAGCAGTTCGCCGACAGCGGCATTGCCGCATAGTCGGCGGACTTTTGATGACAACCGAGAGGGCTGTGATGATCGCCGACAGCGTGCGCGCCATTTGGTGCCGGGAACTCCAGCAGGACGACATATCGGTCGACGACGATTTCTTCGCCCTGGGCGGCCAGTCTTTGATCATGGTCAGGATTCAGGGTGCTTTCATGGACGAGTTGGGCGTCGAGGTCCCGATGGACCAGATGTTCCTCAACTCGACGGTGGCGTCGATCTCTGCGTACATCGAATCGCTGGGTGCCCCGACCCGGTAAATCCAGGCGTGGTTGATGCCCTGCCGTGTCTCGCCGGCGAGACACGGCACGGCATCGGCATGTATTTACCGCGCTGGTTCTATTATCCCGCTAGTTCATATCGGCTAGCATCGCATTCATGCTCGGCAGCGGTTATTCGGTCCGCTGCGCCGATAGCGCGCTCAATCACAAGGGATTTCCGGTTGCTGCCGCGTTGGGCCAAAAACTACCTGGTAAGAGAGGCGGAGGCGCCATGTACGACGTGATTGTCATCGGTGCCCGTTGTGCGGGCTCGCCGACGGCCATGCTATTCGCGCAGCAGGGTTATCGAGTGCTGCTCCTGGAGAAAGCGCGATTCCCTCAGGACACGCTGTCCTCGCACTACCTGCACATGCAGGGCGTGGCCCTGATGAACCGGTGGGGACTGCTCGACAAGCTCCGTGACGCGGGCTGCCGGCCGATCACCAAGCAGGTCTACGAGGGCCCCGGCGTCCGCATCGAGGGCTTCTCCCTGCCGATGGACGGCCTGACGGAGACGTACGCCCCGCGGCGCTTCGTGCTCGACCCGATCCTCGCGGAAGGCGCCGTCGAGGCCGGCGTCGAGTTCCAGGAGGGCTGCGCCGTCAACGACCTGCTGTTCGAGGACGGCCGGGTCGTCGGCGTGCGGTACACCACGCCCGGCGGCGCGGAGGCGACGGAGCGGGCCCGCCTGGTCGTCGGCGCGGACGGCATGCGCTCGCTGGTGGCCCGCAAGGTCGGCGCGGAGAACGTCATCGAGCACCCGCGGCTGACCTGCACCTACTACAGCTACTGGGCCGGGGTTCCCTCGGACTTCGAGCTGTACGAGCAGCCGGGCCGCTGGATCGGCGTGCTGCCGACCAACAACGACCTCACGCTCCTCATGGCCTACTTCCCGCAGGCGGACTTCGGCGCGGTCCGCAAGGCGGTCGAACCCGCCTACCTCGACGCCTTCCGCACGACGGCGCCCGAGCTGTGGGAGCGCATGCAGTCGGGCGAGCGCGTGGAGCAGCTGTACGGCACGGGCCACCAGGACAACTACTTCCGCAAGGCCTACGGGCCCGGGTGGGCGCTGGTCGGCGACGCGGTGAACCACAAGGACTCCATCACCGCCCGCGGCATCACCGAGGCCTTCGTCCAGGCCCAGAACCTCACCGACTTCATCGGCGACGGCCTGCACGACGACGACAAGCTCAAGTCCGCGCTGCGGCGCTACGAGAACGAGCTGAGCAACGAGGCCCTCAACCACTACCAGGGCGCGCTCAACGTCGCCGAGCTCAAGCCCGAGGGCCGGGTCGACATGCTGCGGAAGCTGGTCGGCCACCAGGAGCACATCGACCGGTACTTCTCGACGCTGTCGGGGGCGTGCTCCATCGACGACTTCTACAACGACGAACTTCTGACCCTGCTCGACCAGAGCTGAGTGACGACTTGCTCCCTGGTTCCGCCGATTTGGAGAAACAATGATCCCGTTGTCGTTCGCGCAGCGTCGGCTGTGGTTCGTGGACCGGTTCGAAGGCCCTTCGCCGACCTACAACGGCGCTTTCGCCCTGCGGCTGACCGGTGAGCTGAACGTGGGTGCGCTGGAGACGGCGCTCCGCGATGTCATCGACCGGCACGAAGTCCTCCGTACGGTGATCGTCGAGGGCGACGACGGCATCCCGCACCAGGAGGTGCTGGCGTCCGGCCACAAGCCGTTCGAACTGCCGCTCGTCGAGGTGGCGGAGGAGGAGCGGGCGGCTGCCGTCGGCGCGGCCGCCGTCGAGACCTTCGACCTCGCCACCGACGTGCCGATCCGCGCCACGCTGGTGCGGACCGGCGCGCTCGACCACACCCTGGTCCTCGTGGTGCACCACATCGCCCTGGACGGGGAGTCCCTCGGGCCGCTGCTCCGCGACCTCACCACGGCGTACTCGGCCCGCAAGGAGGGCGACGCCCCCGTGTGGGAGCCGCTCCCGGTGCAGTACGCGGACTACACGCTGTGGCAGCAGGACATGCTCGGCGACGAGTCCGACCCGGACAGCCTGGCGGCCCGGCAGCTGGAGTACTGGCGCGAGGCCCTGGCCGACATGGCGCAGCCGCTGGCCCTGCCGACGGACCGCCCGCGCCCCAAGATGACGAGCCCCCGCGGCGACCTGGTCAAGTTCCCGATCGAGCCCGACCTGCTGCGCGCCGTGGAGAAGGTGGCCGCGGAACAGGACACCACGGTGTCCATGGTCATGCAGTCGGCGCTGGCGGTGCTCCTGCACCACCTCGGCTGCGGTGACGACGTGCCCCTCGGTGCGCCGATCGCCGGCCGCACCGACGAGGAGCTGCGCGACCTCGTCGGGTTCTTCGTCAACACCTGGGTGCTGCGCGTCGACCTCTCCGGCAACCCGACCTTCCTCGAGCTGCTCCAGCGGGTGCGCGACCGGGCCCTGGCCGCGTACGACAACCAGGACATGCCGTTCGAGCGCCTGGTGGAGCTGCTCAACCCGGACCGGTCCACCGCCTACCACCCGTTCTTCCAGGTGATGCTCGCCTGGCAGGAGCCCCTGGGGGACCTGGAGTTCGCCGGCCTCGGTGTCGAGTCCGAGACGCTCGAGACCGGAACGGCCAAGTTCGACCTGTTCTTCAACATGATCCCGGACGGCGCCGGCGGGGCCGGAGTCCGTCTGGAGTACGCCACCGACCTGTTCGAGCGGGCGACGGTCGAGCTCCTCGGGGACCGTTTCGTGCGCGTGCTGGGCCGGCTCGTGGCCGACTCGGAGCGCGCCATCGGCGGCATCGACGTGCTCGACGCGGCCGAGCGGGACCTTCTGCTCGTCGAGTTCAACGACAACGACGACGCCACGGCGGCGTCCGAGCTGACGGTCCCGGAGCTCTTCGAGAGCCAGGCGGCCAGGACCCCGGACGCCCCGGCGATCCTGTGCGACGGCCGGACGCTGACCTACCGGGAGCTCGACGAGCGGGCGAACGCCGTCGCGTGGGAGCTCGTCCGGCGCGGTGCCGGGCCGGACGACCTGGTGGTCCTGGCACTGCCGCGTACCGAAGACCTGGTCGTCGGCCTGCTCGGCATCCTCAAGTCCGGTGCCGGCTACGTGCCGATGGACCCGCAGTACCTCGCCGGACGCGCGGAGACCGTGCTGTCCGAGGCACGCCCGCGCTTCGTGGTCACCGACACCGCGACGGGGCGGGAACTGCCGCAGAACGACATGTCGAGCATCAACCTCGACCTCCGCGCCGAATGGGACGCGCCCCGAGGGGCCCTGGACAACACCGGCCGCATCTCGCCGCTGGGCCCCGACAACCTGGCGTACGTGATGTACACCTCCGGCTCCACGGGCAAGCCGAAGGGCGCGGCGATCACCCACCGCAGCGTCGTCAACGGCGTGCAGGAGCTGGTGCGCGTCATCGACGCGCCGGCCGGCTGGAAGATGCTCGCCGGCACCTCGGTGAACTTCGACGTCTCGGTCTTCGAGCTGCTGACCACCCTGTCCACCGGCGGCACCGCCGAGGTCGTGCCGAACGCGCTGGCGCTCGCCGAGCGCGACGGCTGGGACGGCCACGTCATCAGCGGCGTCCCCTCGGTGCTCGGCGAGCTCGTCGGTCACCTGCACAAGGCGACCGACGTGCGCACGGTCGTCCTCGCGGGCGACGTGCTCCCGGCCCGCCTGGTGCGCCAGGTCCGCGAGGCCCTGCCCGACGTGCAGATCGTGAACTCCTACGGGCAGAGCGAGAGCTTCTACGCCACCACCTTCTCCCTCGCGGCGAGCGAGGAGTGGGCGGAGAGCGACGTCGCGCCCATCGGCACCCCGCTGGGGAACATGCGCGCCTACGTGCTGGGCCCGGGCCTCGCCCCGGTGCCGCAGGGCGTCATCGGCGAGCTGTACGTGGTCGGCACCTGCCTCGGCCGCGGCTACCACGACCGCCCGGGCCTGACCGCCGAGCGCTACGTGGCGAACCCGTTCGCCGCCGGCGAGCGGATGTACCGTACGGGCGACCTCGCCCGCTGGAACGCCCGCGGCCAGCTGGAATGCGTCGGCCGCGGTGACGGCCAGGTCAAGGTGCGCGGCTTCCGCATCGAGACCGCCGAGGTGGAAGCGGCGATCACGCAGCACCCCGGTATCAGCGAGGCCGTGGTGATCGGCCGCGAGGTGGGTTCGGCCGGGCGCCGGCTCGTCGCCTACGTGGTGCACACCGGCGAGGGGGCCGTCGGCGACGACGGCGCCGGCGGTATCGGCGACGTGGACGTGCAGGCCGGAGCCTCGGCCGCCGAGCTGCGCAAGTTCGTCGCGGCACGGCTGCCCGACTACATGGTGCCGTCGGCCTTCGTGGCCGTCAGCCAGCTCCCGCTCGGCGCGACCGGCAAGCTGGACCGCTCTGCGCTGCCCGAGCCGGAGTTCCTGGGCGAGGCCTACCGGGAGCCGCGCACCGAGGCCGAGAAGATCATCACCGCCGCGTACGCGGACGTGCTCGGCGTGGACCGGGTCGGCATCGACGACGACTTCTTCGCCGTGGGCGGCGACAGCCTGCGCTCGATCCAGGTCGTGGCCCGCGCCCGGGCCCGGGGCCTGGAGCTGACCACGCGGGAGATCTTCGAGTGCCGCACTGCGGAGCGGCTGGCCGAGGTGGCCTCCGACCGCAAGGACCGGGTGCCGGTGCTCGCGGAGCTCGACGGCGGCGGCGTCGGCGAGCTGGCGCTGCAGCCGGTGGCGCAGCACGTGTTCGAGCACGGCGGCGGGATCAACCGTTTCGCCATGTCGATCGTGCTCGAGCTGCCCACGGGCATCGACGAGAGCGGACTGGCCGCCACGCTGGACGCCGTGCTCGACCGGCACGACCTCCTGCGCGCGCAGCTGGTGCGCGGCGGCGAGCCCTCCCTCGTCGTCCGTCCGCAGGGCGCGGTGCGCGCGGCGGACCTGATCCGCCGCGTGCCCGTCGCCGGCGGGTGGGACGACCCCGCCGCCCTGGAGGCGGCGAAGGCGGAGGTGGACGCCGCGGCCGGCCGGCTCGACCCGGAGGCCGGCACCATGGCCGACTTCGTCTGGTTCACCGCGGACTCGGGTGCGGGCAGGCTGCTCGTGGTGCTGCACCACCTGGTGGTGGACGGCGTCTCCTGGCGCATCCTCATGTCCGACTTCGCCGAGGCCTGGCAGCAGGTCAAGTCCGGCAAGGCGCCGGAGCTTCCCGAGGTCGGCACCTCGGCCCGCCGCTGGGCGGCGGCGCTGGAGTCCGAGGCCCTCTCCCCGGAGCGGGAAGAGGAGCTGGACTACTGGCGCGACATGCTCGAGTCGCCCAACCTTCCGCTGGGCGAGCGGGCGTTCGACCCCGCCGTGGACGTCATGTCCACCCTCGAGACCGTGCGCGTGCAGCTGCCCGCCGAGGTCACCGAGGCGGTGCTGACCAAGCTTCCCGCCGCGTTCAAGGGCACCGGCACCGACGTGCTGCTCGCCGCGCTCGCCCTCGCGGTGAACCGCTGGCGCGGTGACGACCGTTCGACCCTGGTCCGCCTGGAAGGACACGGGCGCGAGGAAGAGGTCGTCCCCGGAGCGGACCTCTCCCGGACCGTCGGATGGTTCACCAGCATGTACCCGGCCCGGGTCGACGTGCAGGGCGTGGACCTGGCCGACGTGCTCGCGGGCGGCTCCGCCGCCGGCAAGGCGATCAAGCTGGTCAAGGAGCAGCTGCGCGGTGTCCCGGACAAGGGACTGGGCTACGGCCTCCTGCGCTGGCTGAACCCGGAGACCGCCCCGCAGCTCGAGGACTACGCGGCGCCGCAGATCGGCTTCAACTACCTCGGCCGGATCTCCGACGCCGACGTGCCCGAGCACCTGCGCGCCGAGGGATGGGTACCGGCGGACTGGTCCGCCCAGCTGATCCCGATGCCCGACCCGGACCTGCCCGCGCTGTCCGCGCTCGAGGTCAACTCGGTCGTCACGGACACCGCCGACGGCGCCCGGCTCCAGGCCGTCTTCATGTTCCCCACCGGGGTGCTCTCCCGCGAGCGGACCGCCGAACTGGCCGAGCTGTGGGTCGAGGTGCTGCACGGCATGGCCGCGCACGCCGCACGCCCGCAGATCGGCGGGCTCACGCCCTCGGACGCCCCGCTGGTCTCGGTGAAGCAGCACGAGATCGACGAGTGGGAGGAGCGCTACGGCCGGCTCGTCCAGGTGTGGCCGCAGGGCCCGGGCCAGTCCGGCATCCAGTTCCAGGCGGCGCTCGCCGACGGCACCTTCGACGTCTACCACATGCAGTTCCTGCTGCACCTGACCGGGCACGTGGACCCGGCGCGCATGCGGGCGGCCGGGCAGGCGCTCCTCGAGCGGTACCCGAACCTGCGCTCCGCGTTCGTGTCCGGAGCCGACGGCGATCCGGTCCAGGTCGTGGCGGAGCACGTCGCCATCCCCTGGCAGCACATCGACCTGACCGGCCTCGACGAGGCCGCACAGGAAGCCGCGGTCGACAAGGCCCTCGCCGACGACCGGGCCGACCAGCTCGACCCCACCCGCCCGCCGCTGATCCGGCTGGCCCTGCTCACCTGCGGGCCGCAGAAGGCGAAGCTCATCATCACGGCGCACCACACCCTGTTCGACGGGTGGTCGTCGCCGCTGGTGATCAAGGACCTCGTCCGGCTGTACGGCGGCACCGAGGACCTCGCCCCGGTCCGCAGCTACGGCGACTACCTGGGCTGGCTGTCCCGGCAGGACCGGGACGCATCGGCCGCCCGGTGGAAGGACGAGCTCGCCGAGTTCGACCAGCCGACCCTCCTGGCCGCGGACCTTCCCGAGAAGGGCGAGGCCTCCCGCCTCGGCCGCGTCGAGGTCCCGCTGTCGATCGACAAGGGCCGGGAGCTCGCCCGGCGTGCCGCGGAACTCGGCGTCACGCTGAACACGCTGCTCCAGGGCGCGTGGGCGGTCCTGCTCTCGAAGCTGACCGGCCAGGACGACGTCGTGTTCGGTGCGGCCGTCAACGGCCGCCCGGCGGACCTGGTCGGTTCGGACGAGATGGTCGGCCTGTTCATCAACACCCTGCCGACCAGGGTGCGCTGCCGACCGGGCCAGACCGTCGGCGAGGTCATCGCCGATCTGCAGGACCGGCAGATCTCACTGCTCGACCACCACTACTACGGCCTGGCCGACATCCAGCGCGGCGTCGGACTGCCCGCCCTGTTCGACACGATCGTGGTGTTCGAGAACTACCCGATCGACCGCGAGGGCATCGTCGAGGCGAACGACTCGGCAGGCTTCACCATCGACGCGATCCGGCCGTTCGCCGGCTCGCACTACCCGCTCACCCTCAACTCCTCCGACCCGTACCTGCGGCTCTCCCTCGACTACCAGACCAACCTCTTCGAGCGCGACGCGGCCGAGGAGATCGCCGCCCGGCTCGTTCGGGTGCTGGAACAGGTGCTCGAGGACCCGAAGAAGCCGGTCGGTGCCATGGAGGTGCTGTCGGCACAGGAGCGGGACTGGCTGGTCAAGGGGATCAATGACACGGCACATCCGGTGGCGGCGGACACTCTGCCGGGCGCGTTCGAGGCTCAGGTGGAGCGCACCCCTGACCGTGTGGCGCTGATCGGCGAGCACGAGACGCTGACCTACGGCGAGTTCAACCGGCGCGCGAACCGGCTGGCGCACTGGCTGGTCGAGCAGGGTGCCGGCGCAGAGCGGCTGGTCGCCGTGAAGATCCCCCGCTCGGTGGACCTGATGGTGGCGATCTACGCGGTGGTGAAGGCCGGTGCGGCCTACCTGCCGATCGACACCGAGCTGCCCGAGGACCGGGTGCGGCGCGTGCTGGACAGTGCGAAGCCGCTGCTGGTGCTCGACGCGGACCTTCCGGACGTCTCCGCGTACCCGGAGACGAACCCGGAGCGCGCACTGTCGCCGGACAACGCGGCGTACGTCATCTTCACCTCCGGCTCCACCGGCCGTCCCAAGGGCGTGCAGGTGGCGCACCGGGCGATCCTGAACCGGCTCAAGTGGGGTCTGGCGCACTTCGACGTCGGCATTGAGGACCGGGTGCTGCTCAGCACGACGGCCAGCTTCGACGTCTCGGTGCCGGAGATCTTCGCACCGCTCCAGGTCGGCGCCGCGGTCGTGATCGCGCGTCCCGACGGGCGCCGGGACCCGGCCTACCTCGCCGACCTGATCCAGCGGGAGCGGGTCACCGGAGCGGACTTCGTGCCCTCCCTGCTGGAGGCGTTCGTCAACGAGCCCGCGGCCAAGGAGTGCACCAGCCTGCGCTGGATCGAGGTCGCCGGCGAGGCGTTCCCGCCCGCGCTGGCCAACCGGGTCGTCGACGTGCTGCCCGGCTGCGGCGTGCACAACCTCTACGGGCCCACCGAGGCGTCCGTCGAGGTCACGGCGTACCAGCACGTGCCGGGTGCCGACCGGGTGCCGATCGGCGCCCCCGTCTGGAACACCCAGGTGTACGTGCTGGACGAGGCGCTGCGCCCGGTCGCGCCGGGCGTCACCGGCGAGCTGTACCTGGCCGGCACCGGGCTCGCCCGCGGCTACCTGGGACAGACGGAGCTGACCGCGAACCGGTTCGTCGCCTGCCCCTTCGGCGAGCCCGGAACCCGGATGTACCGCACCGGCGACGTCGTGCGGTGGAACCAGGACGGCCAGGTCGAGTACATCGGCCGGTCCGACTTCCAGGTCAAGCTCCGCGGCTTCCGCATCGAGCTCGGCGAGATCGAGACGGCGCTGGCCAAGCACCCGGACGTCGACGGCGCGGTGGCCCTGGTCCGCGAGGACCGCCCCGGCGACCAGCGGCTCGTCGCGTACGTGGTGACGGGCAAGGGCGAGGCCCAGCCGGACCTCACGGCCCTGACGGACCTGGCCCGGGAGAACCTGCCGGAGTACATGGTCCCCTCGGCGATCGTGCCGCTCGCGGCCTTCCCCACCACGCCGAGCGGGAAGCTCGACCGCAAGGCGCTCCCCGCACCGGACCACACGGAAGCCGCGGTGACCGGACGGGGGCCCCGCAACCACAACGAGGAAGTCCTCTGCCGGCTGTTCGCCGAACTGCTGGGTCTCGAGGAGATCGGCATCGACGCCGACTTCTTCGACCACGGCGGGCACTCGCTGCTCGCCACCCGGCTGACCGGACGCATCCGCAACGAGCTCAAGGTCGACGTGAAGGTCACCACCGTCTTCCGCAGCCCGACCGTCGCCCAGCTGGCGGCCCGGCTCGAGAAGACGGGCACGTCGAACCGCCCCCAGCTTCGCCCGATGAACGTGTAGGAGTACGTCGATGATCCCGTTGTCCTTCGCACAGCGTCGGCTGTGGTTCCTCCACCGTCTGGAAGGCCCGTCCGCGACCTACAACATCCCGTTCGTGCTGCGCCTGGACGGGCCGCTGGACACGGCGGCCCTGGCCGCGGCGGTGACGGACGTCGTCACCCGGCACGAGAGTCTGCGCACCCTGATCGCCGAGAACGCCGACGGCACCCCGGAGCAGCGGATCGTGCCCGCGCAGGAGGCCCCCCTCCAGTTCCGGGTGGTCGACGTGGCCGCGGACGCGGCGGAGGCGGCGGCCGCCGAGGCCGCGTGCGAAGGCTTCGACCTCGACACGGAACTCCCCCTGCGGACGACCGTGCTGCGGATCTCCCCGCAGGAGCACGTGGTGGTGTTCGTGATCCACCACATCGCCGCGGACGGGGCGTCGATGGCGCCCTTCATGCGGGACCTGCTGGCGGCCTACGACGCCCGCCTGCAGGGCGGTGCGCCGCAGTGGGCTCCTCTTCCGATCCAGTACAAGGACTACACGCTGTGGCAGCGCGAGGTCCTCGGCGACGAGGAGGACCCGGACAGCGTCGCCGCGGCGCAGCTGGACTACTGGCGCACCGAACTGGCCGGGGTCCCGCAGCCGGTCCAGCTCCCGCTGGACCGGCCGCGGCCGACGGCGGCCGACCACCGCGGCGGCCACGTCGACTTCGAGCTGGAACCGGAGCTCCTCGCCGGAGTCGCGAAGCTCGCAGGGGCGCACGGCGCCACCGCGCCCATGGTCGCCCAGACCGTGCTCGCGGTGCTCCTGCACCACCTCGGCGCCGGCAACGACCTGACCATCGGCAGCCCGATCGAGGGGCGCGCCGACGAACAGCTCGACGACCTGATCGGCTTCTTCGCCAACACCTGGGTGCTGCGCGTCGACCTGTCGCAGAACCCCTCGTTCGGCGACCTGCTGGACCAGGTCCGCGACCGGGCCCTCGCCGCGTACGACAACCAGGACGTGCCGTTCGAGCGCCTGGTGGAGCTGCTGAGCCCGGACCGCACCACCGCCTACCAGCCGCTGTTCCAGGTCATGCTGGCCTGGCAGTTCGAGTGGTCGCAGATCGAGATACCGGGTCTGCGCATCACGCCCGTTCCGGCGGGCACCGGCACCGCCAAGTTCGAGCTGTTCTTCAACATCGTCCCGGCCCCGGCCGGGGGCGCGTACGGGCGCCTGGAGTACGCGACCGAGCTGTTCGACCACGCCACGGCCCAGAGCCTCGTCGACCGCTACGTGCGCGTGCTGCGCCAGGTGGTCGCCGACTCCGGGACGCGGCTCGGCGGGGTGGACGTGCTCACCGACGCCGAACGCAACTGGCTGACCAAGCTGAACGAGACGACGGCAGCGGTGCGCGGCACGACGGTGCCCGAGCTCGTCGCCGCCCAGGCGGCGCAGACGCCGGACGCGACCGCGGTGGTGTCCGGAGCGACCACGCTGTCGTACCGGGACCTCGACGCCCGCGCCAACCGGCTGGCCGCGGTCCTGCGGGACCGCGGTGTCGGGCCGGACGTCCTGGTCGCCGTGGCACTGCCGCGGACCGCGGACCTGGTGGTCGCGCTCCTCGCCGTGCTCAAGGCCGGCGGCGCCTACCTGCCGATCGACCCCAACTACCCCGCCGCGCGGATCGACCTGCTGCTCGACACGGCCGACCCCGCCCTGGTGCTGACCGACTACCAGACGGCGCCGACCGTGTCCAAGTGCCGCCAGCCGGTGCTCCACCTCAACGACCTGAGCCTCGAGGGCCGGGCCGTGGAGGCCCCGGACGTCCGTATCGGGCCGGACAACCTGGCCTACGTGATGTTCACGTCCGGGTCGACCGGCACGCCCAAGGGCGTCGCCATCACCCACGGCAGCGTCGTCAACGGTGTGCAGGACCTGCGCCGGACCGTGCAGGTCGAGGCGGGCTCCCGGATGCTCGCCGCGACCTCGGTGAACTTCGACGTCTCCGTGTTCGAGATCTTCACCGCGCTGACCGCCGGTGCGAGCGTCGAGGTCGTCCGCGACGTACTCGAACTCGGCGAGCGCGGCAGCTGGTCCGGCACCACCATCAGCGCCGTGCCCGCGGTGTTCTCCGCGCTGCTCGACCAGATCACCGACGCCCCCGGCGGCCTCGAACTCGACGTGGACACCGTCGTCTTCGCCGGCGAGGCCCTCTCGGCCGACCTGGTCCGCAAGGTGCGCCGGGCCCTGCCCGGCGTCCGGGTCGTCAACGCCTACGGCCAGACGGAAAGCTTCTACGCCGCCACGCACACGCTCCCGCAGGAGTCGGACGAGACCGGTGCGGTACCGGTCGGAGCACCCCTGGCCAACATGCACACCTACGTGCTCGGGCCGGAGCTCACCCCGGTCGCGCCCGGTGTGATCGGCGAACTGTACGTCGGCGGTCTGATCGCCCGCGGCTACCACGGCAACGGCGCCATCACCGCCGAGCGGTTCGTCGCATCCCCCTTCGGTCCCGCCGGCGCACGCATGTACCGCACCGGTGACCTGGCCCAGTGGGACGAGAACGGCCGGCTGAAGTACGCGGGCCGCGCCGACAACCAGGTGAAGGTCAACGGCATCCGTGTCGAGCCGACCGAGATCGAGGCGGCCCTCGGCCGGCACCCCGCGGTCGGCCAGGCCGTGGTCACCGTCCGCGAGGACCACACCGGCACCGCGCGGCTCGTCGGCTACGTGGCCCCGGCGGGCGCCGCCGACGGCGAAACCGCCCAGGACGCCGCTCTCTCCTCCGCGGACCTGCAGCGGTTCGTGGCCAAGAGGCTGCCGGACTACATGGTGCCCGCGCTGATCATGGTGCTGGACCGGCTGCCCCTGAACGCGAACGGAAAGCTGGACCGGGCCGCCCTGCCCGAGCCGGAGTTCGCCCGCACCGAGTTCCGGGCCCCGCGAAGCGAGGCCGAGCGGGTCCTGGCCGAGGTGTACGCGGACGTGCTCGGCACCGAGCAGGTCGGCATCGACGACGACTTCTTCACCAGCGGCGGCGACAGCATCCGCTCGATCCAGGTCGTGGCGCGCGCCAAGACGCGCGGCGTCGTGGTCAGCACCCGGGAGATCTTCGAGCAGCGCACGGTCGCCCGCCTCGCGGAACTGGTCGAGGGCCGGAAGGGAGAGGAGCGGGTCGTCCTGGCCGAGCTGCCGGGCGGCGGCGTGGGCTGGGCCCCGCTGCCCCCGACGGGCGCGCACGTGCTGGGCCTCGGCGGCGGAACCGGCCGGTTCTGCATGTCCGCGCTGCTCACCCTGCCCGAGGACATCGACCGTACGGGCCTGGTCGCCACGCTCCAGGCCGTGCTGGACCGGCACGACGTGCTGCGCTCCCGCCTCGACCGGGCGGAGCCGGGCCTGCGCATGGAGCCCGCCGGCAGCGTGGACGCCGGCGCCCTGGTGCACGAGGTCCGCTACGCCGGCGCCGACGTGCAGGCCGAGCTGGACGCGGCCGCGGACCGGCTCGACCCGGACGCGGGCGTCATGGCCCAGTTCGTGTGGCTCACCTCCGCCGACGAGGCGGACCGCCTGCTGATCGTGCTGCACCACCTGGTCGTCGACGGCGTGTCCTGGCGCATCCTGGTGCCGGACCTGGCCGCCGCGTGGAAGCGGGTCCGCGAGGGCCTCGCCCCGGAAGCGGCCCCGGAGAGCACCTCGCTGCGCCGGTGGATGCACGCCCTGGCCGACGAGGCCGCCACCCCGGAGCGGGTGGCCGAACTGCCCCTGTGGCAGGAGATGCTCAGCGGCGACGAGCCCGTGCTCGGCGCCCGGGAGGTGGACCCGGCGCGCGATGTCACGGCCACCGTGGACACCGTACGCATCCAGGTGCCGGCCGACGTCACCGCGACCCTGCTCGACACGGTGCCCGCGGTGTTCCGCAGCGGCGTCGACGACGGGCTGCTGACCGGCCTGGCGCTCGCGCTCGCGCAGTGGCGCCGGACCCGCGGAGTGTCCGGGGACTCGACGCTGGTCCGGCTCGAAGGCCACGGCCGCGAGGACCACCTCGTGCCCGGCGCCGACCTGTCCGGCACGATCGGCTGGTTCACCGCGATGTACCCGGTGAAGCTGGACCTGACGGGCATCGACGTCGCGGACGCGTTCGCCGGCGGCCCCGCCGCCGGCCGGGCGGTCAAGGCCGTCAAGGAACAGCTGCGCGCCGTGCCGGACAACGGCATGGGCTACGGCCTGCTGCGCCACCTCAACACGGAGACCGCCGCCGCGCTCGCCGGCCGGCGGGAGCCGCGGATCGGCTTCAACTACCTCGGCCGGGCGTCCAGCGCGGACATCCCCGAGGAGCTGCGGGGCCTCGGCTGGGCGCCGGACACCACGCACCGGGACCTGATCGCCGCGCCCGACGCGGACATGCCGGTGCTGTCGGCGCTGGAGATCAACGCCGTGGCCGCCGGCGACGAGCTGACCGCCTACTTCGGCTTCCCGACCGGCGTGCTCACCCGCGACGAGGTCACCGAGCTGGCCGGCCTGTGGGTCGAGGCGCTGACCGCCCTGGCGCGGCACGCCGCGACCCCCGAGGCCGGCGGCCTGACCCCGAGCGACGCACCCCTGGTCGAGGTGGGCCAGCAGGAGATCGACACCTGGGAGGCGCAGTTCGGCAAGCTGTGCCGGATCTGGCCGACGACCCCGGTGCAGTCCGGGATGCTCTTCCACACGATGCTGGCCGGCGCCGAGTTCGACGCCTACCACATGCAGCTGGTGTTCCACCTGTCCGGCGACGTCGACCCGGAGCGGATGCACCGGGCCGCACAGGCCCTGCTGGCGCGCCACCCCAGCCTCCGCGCGGCGTTCGTCAACCGGGCGGACGGCGACGTGGTGCAGGTCGTGCCGGAGACGGTGTCGCTCCCGTGGCAACACCTCGACCTGACCGCCCTCGAAGAGGCGGAGCGGACCGAGCAGTTCGAGGCGTTCCTCGCCGAGGACCGGGGCGCCCACTTCGACGTGGCCACCCCGCCGCTGATCCGCGTGGCGCTCGCCGTCCTCGAGCACGGCCGCGCCGAGCTCGTGATGACCGCCCACCACGTGCTCATCGACGGCTGGTCCATGCCCCTGCTCATGCAGGACCTGCTGCTGCTCTACGCGTCCCACGGCGACCCGTCCGGGCTGCCCGCGACCCGGGACTTCGGCGAGTTCCTGTCCTGGCGCGCCCGCCAGGACCAGGAGGAGACCGCCCGGGTGTGGGCGGCCGAGCTGGAAGGCGTCGAGGAGCCGACGCTGCTCGCTCCCGGCTCCGAAGGCAAGGGCGAGGGTGTCGGCCAGGTCGACATAACGCTCCCCGAGGACGAGGCCCGCGCCCTGGGCCGGCGCGCCACCGAGCTGGGCGTCACCGTCAACACCCTGGTCCAGGGTGCCTGGGCGCTGCTGCTCGGCCAGCTCACCGGCCGCCAGGACGTGGTGCTCGGCGCCACCGTCTCCGGGCGCCCGCCCGAGGTGACGGACGTCGACTCGATCGTCGGGATGTTCATCAACACCCTTCCCGTACGCGTCGAGTACGGGCCCGGCGACACCCTCGCCGAGGTCCTCACCCGGCTGCAGGGCCGGCAGGCACGTCTCCTGGACCACCACTACCACGGGCTCTCGGAGATCCAGCAGTCCGTCGGCCTGAAGTCCCTCTTCGACACGCTGGTCGTCTTCGAGTCGTACCCGGTCGACGAGGAGGCCATCGGCGCCGCCTCCGACGCCGCGGACGGGATCGCCTTCACGGGCCTGCGCGCGGCCACCGGCACCAACTACCCGCTCACCCTGATGGCGGCGCTCGACCCGCACCTCCACTTCATCCTCCAGTACACGCAGGGCGTCTTCGAGCAGGACGCCGTGGAGGTGATCGCGGCCCGCCTCGTGCGGATCCTGCGTCAGCTGGCGGCCCGCCCCGACCTGAAGGTCGCCGAGGTCGACATCCTGGATCCGGCCGAACGCGACCGGCTGCTCACCGGGTTCAACGACACGGCCGTCCCCACTCCGGACGTCACGGTCGGCGAGCTCGTCGAGGCACAGGTGGCGCGGACCCCGGACGAGGTCGCCGTGGTCGCCGAGGGCGAGTCGCTCACGTACCGCGAACTGGACGCCCGGGCCAACCGCCTGGCGCGCGAACTGGCCGGACGCGGGGTGGGCCCGGAGTCGGTGGTCGCGGTGTCGCTGCCGCGGTCGGCCGGCCTGGTGGTCGCGCTGCTCGCAGTCCTGAAGGCGGGCGGCGCGTACCTGCCGGTCGACCCCAAGTACCCCAGCCACCGCCTCGAGGCCATCCTCGGGGAGGCCCGGCCGCGCCTGGTCCTGACGGACTCCACGACGGTCGGGGTGCTCCCGGAGCACGACGCCCCGGACGTCTTCCTCGACAGGCTCGACCTGTCCGGAGACGGCACCGGCCTCGGTCTGCCGCTCCACGCGGACCAGCTGGCGTACGTCATGTACACCTCCGGCTCCACGGGCAAGCCCAAGGGCGTCGCCATCACCCACGCCAACGTGGTCAACGGTGTGCTGCGGCTCGCCTCCCGCGTGGGCATGGAGCCGGGCAAGCGGCTCCTCGCGGGCACCTCGGTCAACTTCGACGTCTCGGCGTTCGAGATCTTCACGACCCTCGCCTGCGGCGGCGTCGTCGAAGTGGTCCGGGACGTCCTGGTCCTGGGCGAGCGGGAGGGCTGGAGCGGCAGCGTCATCTCCACCGTGCCGTCCGCCTTCGCCGAACTCGTCGACGAGATCTCCGGCCGCACCAGGGTGGAGACGGTCGTCTTCGCCGGCGAGGCCCTGCCCTCGTCGCTCGTCGAGAAGACGCGGAAGGCCTTCCCCGGCGTACGGGTCGTCAACGCCTACGGGCAGAGCGAGTCGTTCTACGCGACCACCTTCGCCGTCCACGGCGACATGCAGGCAGGGACGGGCAGCACGCCCGTCGGCACCCCGCTCGGCAACATGCGGGCCTACGTCCTCGGACCCGGCCTGACGCCGCTGCCGCCCGGCGCGGTCGGCGAGCTGTACGTCGGCGGCAGCGTGGGCCGCGGTTACCACGGCCGCGCCGAACTGACCGCCGAGCGCTTCGTCGCCGACCCGTTCGGCCCGTCCGGCGCCCGCATGTACCGCACCGGTGACCTGGCCCGCTGGA
The DNA here is from genome assembly GCF_041200175.1 of Streptomyces sp. R33. Taxonomy (NCBI): domain Bacteria; kingdom Bacillati; phylum Actinomycetota; class Actinomycetes; order Kitasatosporales; family Streptomycetaceae; genus Streptomyces; species Streptomyces sp. R33. Next base: position 131,960 of record NZ_CP165728.1, read on the forward strand.
ACGCCGACGGCGCCCTGGAGTACGCGGGCCGCGGAGACGCGCAGGTCAAGGTGCGCGGCTTCCGCGTCGAGCCCGGCGAGGTCGAGGCCGCGGTCACGGCGCACCCCGGGGTCGCGCAGGCCGTCGTCATCGCCTGCGAGGGGCGCGCCGGCAGCTCGAGCAAGCAGCTGGTCGCGTACGTCGTGCCCGTCGTCACCGGCGAGGACACGAAGGCCGGTGACGGCTCCGGCCCGTCGAGGAAGGAGCTGCACGGCTTCGTCTCGGAGCGGCTGCCGGACTTCATGGTGCCGGCCGCCTTCATGTTCCTCGACCGGCTGCCGCTCGCCCCGAACGGAAAGCTGGACCGCGCCGCGCTGCCGGAGCCGGAGTACAACGGCGCCGCCTACAGGGCGCCTCGAACCCCGCGCGAGGAGACTCTGGCCAAGCTGTTCGCCGAGGTGCTCGGCGTGGAGCGGATCGGCATCGACGACGGCTTCTTCGAGCTCGGCGGGCACTCGCTGCTCGCAACTCGCCTGATCAGCCGGGCACGCGCCGAGATGGGGATCGAGATTCCGATCCGGAAGATCTTCGACCTGCCGACGGTGGCCGCGCTCGCCGCCTGGTCGCAGGAGTCGGCCGCTCCCCGTCGCCCCAGCCTGCGCCAGATGATCGTCAAGTAAGGATGTGAAGTAATGATTCCGCTGTCATTCGCACAACGTCGTATGTGGCTGCTGCACCAGCTGGAGCGGGGGGCGGCGACCTACAACATCTCGGCGGCGTTCCGGCTGACCGGATCCCTGGACCAGGACGCCCTCGTCGCGGCGATCCGCGACGTGGTCGACCGGCACGAGATCCTGCGCACCACGTACGCGACGGATGACGACGGCGAGCCCTACTCGCGGATCCTGACGCTGGCGGAGGCGTCGCCGCAGGTGCAGACGGCCGAGGTGGCGTCCGAGGACATGTCCCGCGCCATCGGCGAGGCCGTCTCGCACGGGTTCGACCTGGAGGGCGAACTCCCCTTCCGGGCGCACCTGCTGCGCTGCTCCCCCCAGGAGCACGTCCTCGTCATGGTCGTCCACCACATCGCCTCGGACGGCAGCTCGAGCGCGCCGATGATGCGGGACCTGATCGCCGCCTACGCCGCCCGCCAGGACGGCCAGGCGCCGCAGTGGGAGCCGCTGCCCGTGCAGTACAAGGAGTACGCGCAGTGGCAGCGCGAGGTGCTCGGCGACGTGTCCGACCCCGGGAGCCTCGCCGCGCAGCAGGTCGAGTACTGGCGCAAGCAGCTCGACGGTGTGCCGCAGCCGCTGAGCCTGCCGACGGACCGCCCGCGGCCCGCGGAGGCGAACTCGCACGGCGAGACGATCGGCCTCTCCGTGCCGGCGGACGTGGCGGCCGGGCTGCAGAAGCTGGCCGACGAGCGCGGCGCGTCCATATCGATGGTCCTGCAGGGCGCGCTGGCGGTGCTGCTGCGCAAGCTCGGCGGCGGCGACGACCTGACGATCGGCTCCCCGATCGCCGGCCGGACCGACGAGGCGCTGGCCGATCTGATCGGCTTCTTCGTCAACACCCAGGTGCTGCGGGCCGACCTCTCCGGCAACCCGGCGTTCACCGAGCTGCTCGCCCAGGTACGCGACAAGGCGCTGACGGCCTACGAGTACCAGGACGTCCCGTTCGACCTGCTCGTCGAGGCCATCAACCCCGAGCGCTCCGCCTCCTACCAGCCGCTGTTCCAGGTGATGTTCGCCTGGCAGAGCTACCAGAAGCCGGACCTCGGGATCCCCGGGCTCGACGTGAAGTTCGAGCAGGCCATCCCGTCGACCGCCATGGTCGACCTGTTCTTCAGCCTGACCGCGGACGAGTCGGGCGCGCTCCGGGGCGACCTCCAGTACGCGACCCAGCTGTTCGACCGCGAGTCGGCCGAGGTCATCGCCGCCCGGCTCGTCCGGGTACTGGAGCAGCTGGCCGCGGATCCGAGCGTGCGCATCGGGGACGTCGACGTCCTGAGCGCGGCGGAGCGCGAGCGGCTGGTGCGGGACGTGAACCCCGCCGGCACGGTCATTCCCGACGTCACCCTGGTCGAGCTGTTCGAGCGCCAGGCCGCGCAGCGGGCGGACGCGGTCGCGGTGTCCCACGAGGGTGACGCGCTCACGTACGGCGAGGTCAACGCCCGGGCCAACCGGCTCGCGCGGCACCTCGTCGCCCAGGGCGTCGGCCCCGAGTCCCTGGTCGGAGTCTGCCTGGAGCGCTCGGCCGAGCTGGTCGTCGCGCTGCTCGCCGTGCTCAAGGCGGGCGGCGCCTATCTGCCGATCGACCCCGACTCCCCGGCCGACCGCATCGCGTACATGGTCCAGGACGCCCAGCCGGTCCTGCTGGTCACCACCAGCTCGAACGCCGCCGCGCAGGGGCTGGACCAGGACCTCCCGCTGATCCACCTGGACCAGGCCGGTGCCTTCGCCGAGGAGTCGGCCGCCGACCTCACCGACGCCGAGCGCCGCACGGCCCTGCGCCCCGAGCACCCGGCGTACGTGATCTACACGTCCGGGTCGACCGGCCGCCCCAAGGGCGTGCTGATCCCGCACAGCAACGTGGTCGGGCTCTTCAGCGCCGCCGAGGACTTCGCCTTCGGCGCGGACGACGTGTGGACCCTCTTCCACTCCTACGCCTTCGACTTCTCGGTGTGGGAGCTGTGGGGGCCGCTGCTGCACGGCGGACGCCTGGTCGTGGTCCCCTACGACGTCTCCCGCTCCCCGGGCGACTTCCTGCAGCTGCTCGCCCGCGAGCGGGTCACCGTCCTCAACCAGACGCCCTCGGCCTTCTACCAGCTCGTGCAGGCCGACGCCGATGCCCCCGGCCAGGACCTGGCGCTGCGGTACGTGGTGTTCGGCGGCGAGGCCCTCGACCTGAACCGCCTTGCGGACTGGTACCAGCGCCACGCCGACGACGCGCCGGTGCTGGTGAACATGTACGGCATCACCGAGACGACCGTGCACGTCACCCGCATCGACCTGGACGAGAACTCCGCCGCCCGCTTCCGCGCCAGCGTGATCGGCCCGGCCATCCCGGGCCTGCGCGCCTACGTCCTGGACTCGAACCTCCTGCCGGCGCCCACCGGCGTGACCGGCGAGCTGTACGTGGCCGGCTACGGCCTGGCCCGCGGGTACCACGGCCGGCCGGACCTGACCGCGGGACGGTTCGTCGCGTGCCCCTTCGGCGTGCCGGGCGAGCGGATGTACCGCTCCGGCGACCTGGTCCGCTGGAGCCGCAACGGCCAGCTGGAGTACGTCGGGCGGGCCGACACCCAGGTGAAGATCCGTGGTTTCCGGATCGAGCTGGGCGAGATCGAGAACGTGCTGGCCGGGCATCCGGGTGTGGCGCAGGCGGTGATCGTGGTGCGCGAGAACCACGAGGACGACAAGCGCATCGTGGGCTACGTCGTGCCCGAGTCCGGCGACGAGCCGGCCGGTGCGCTGATCGCCGAGCTGTCCGAGTACATGCGCGAGCGCCTCCCGGACTACATGGTGCCCTCCGTGGTGATTCCGCTCCAGGAGATCCCGCTGACCTCGAACGGCAAGCTCGACCGGCGGGCACTGCCCTCGGAGGACACGAACACCGTGTCCAGCCGGGAGCCGCGCAACGCCTTCGAGCAGAAGCTGTGCGCCCTCTACAGCGAGCTGCTCGGCCTGGAGAAGGTCGGCATCGACGACGGGTTCTTCGCGCTCGGCGGCCACTCGCTGCTGGCCACCCGGCTCAGCGTCCGCATCCGCAACGAGTTCGACATCGACATTCCCATCAGGACGGTCATCAAGTACCCGACGGTGGCCGAGCTGGCCGCGCTGATGCTCGCCGGCGGTGTCCCCGCGGACGACGCCGACTCGTTCGCGGTCGTGCTGCCCCTCAACAGCGACCCCGGCACGGGCAAGGCGCCGGTGTGGTTCTTCCACGGCGGCGGCGGGCTGGGCTGGGCGTACTACAGCTTCGTACTGCACCTGCAGGACCGGCCGGCCTACGCCCTGCAGTCCCGTGGCTCCGACGGCGTCGACATGCTGGCGGGCTCCGTGCAGGAGATGATCGACGACTACGTCGCCGAGATGCTGAAGATCCAGTCGGAAGGGCCCTTCAACCTCATCGGCTGGTCCTACGGCGGCACCATCGTGCAGGCCGTCGCGGACGCGCTGGCCCGGCTCGGGCACGAGGTCGCCTTCGTGGCGATCCTGGACGCCCAGCCGGGCGGGCACGGGTTCACGGAGGTACACGCCGGCAAGGAGTCGTCGGACTACCGGGTGGAGCTCGAGGACGACTTCAGCCAGTACATCCGCATGGGCAACCGGCAGGGCTTCCTCGACACCATGTCGAAGGTCATGGCCAACAACACGAAGCGCATGATGGATTTCGAATCCCCGGTCTACCGCGGCGACGTGCTGTATTTCCACGCGGCGCTCGAGGACAAGTCGTACGCGCACCTGTGGCGCCAGTACGTCGGCGGTTCCTTCGAGGTGCACGAGATGCACGCCACGCACCACGAAATGCACATGCCCGCACCCGTGGCCGAATTCTTCGAGGTCGTCAGCGGCAAGCTGGCGTAGCGAGCGGACATCCGTGTCCCGGAACTGTTTCAACAAACGATCGAATGGATGATTGGGGTTGGTCGGGGTGACAGAGCCCGGCATGTCCGCGGAACACGGGGACCAGGCCACGCTGCTGTGCGTGCCGTTCGCAGGAGCGGGTCCTTCGTTCTTCCACCCGTGGCGGGAGCTGTCCGCCGACCGCTGGCGCGTGACCTCGGTCGAGCTGCCCGGCCGGGAGCGGAAGATCCTGGAGGAGCCGTACCGGAACGTCACCGAGGCGGCCAAGGGCTCGATCGACGACATCATCGCGGACCTCGGCGAAGGGGCCCGGGTCGTGCTGTTCGGGCACAGCCTGGGTGCGGTGCTCGCGTACGAGCTGGTGCACCTGCTGACCGCACGCGGCGTGCAGGTCGAGCGGCTGGTCGTCAGCGGTTCGCCGGGTCCGTGGACCCAGCGCGAGCGGCGGGCCACCGGGCTCCAGGACGATGAGTTCCTCGCCAGGGTCGAGGAGTTCGCGGGGTTCCGGCACGAGGCCCTCGACCACCCGGAAATGCGGGAACTGATCCTGCCCGTGCTGCAGGCCGACTGCGAGATGCACGAGAACTACGTCCCGAGCACCGACGAGATCGTGTCGGTCCCGATCTGCTCGCTGCGGGGCGACTCGGACGGACTCGTCACCGCGGAAGAGGCCCGGCAGTGGCAGGCGGCGACCACGGCCGAATTCAGCTATGTGGAGTTTCCGGGCGATCACATGTATCTGGTCGATCTCGGCCGTGAGGTGCTGGACGTGATCGAGGCGGAGTCCGCCCGCGGTCGTTAGGGCGGGGGCGGTTTGCGAGTGAAATGAGCGGTCCTCTGGCCCGGGCGATCTTGTCGAACGCCGTGTCAGGGAGGTGACAGGTGCGTGACAGGCCCGGAGAGGAAAGTGGAGGAATGAGAAGTTCAGCGATTGCAGTTTCAGGGCTGCGCAAGGCATATGGCGACAAGGTCGTCCTCGACGGCATCGATTTCGATGTCGCCGCAGGATCGATCTTCTCCCTGCTCGGCCCGAACGGGGCCGGCAAGACGACGACGGTCAACGTCCTCACGACGCTGATGAAGGCCGATGCCGGCACGGTGCGGGTCGCCGGGCACGACGTGGCGACCGCGACCAAGCAGGCGCGCGCCGCCATCGGTGTGACCGGCCAGTTCGCCGCGGTGGACGATCTGCTGTCGGGCCGCGAGAACCTGCAGCTGATGACGGACCTGAAGCGGGTGCGGGGCGGCGACAAGGTCGTCACGCAGCTGCTGGAGCGCTTCGACCTGGTGGAGTCGGCGGACAAGCTGTCGTCGACCTACTCCGGCGGTATGCGCCGCAAGCTCGACCTGGCGATGACCCTGGTCGGCAACCCGGAGATCATCTTCCTCGACGAGCCGACGACGGGTCTCGACCCGCGCAGCCGGCGCACGATGTGGGGGATCGTCCGCGAGCTCGTCGCCGAGGGCACCACCATCTTCCTCACCACCCAGTACCTCGAGGAAGCCGACCAGCTCGCCGACCAGATCGCGGTGCTCAACGGCGGCCGCCTGGTCGCCCAGGGCACCCCCGAGGAGCTCAAGCGCCAGATCCCCGGCACCCACGTCCGGTTCCGGTTCTCCGACCTCTACGAACTCGACGCGGCGGCGCGCCTCCTGACCGGGTCCACCCGGGACGACGAGGAGCTGACCCTGCGGGTGGCCAGCGACGGTGAGACGAGGTCGCTGCGGATCCTGCTGGACCAGCTCGACGCGCACTCGCTCGACGCCCAGGAGTTCTCGGTGCAGCGACCGGACCTCGACGACGTCTTCCTCGCCCTGACCGACCCCACGCACGCCGAGCACCTGAGCAAGGAGGCGATCGCGCAGTGAGCACTGCCTCGACGCCGTTGGCCGATTCGTCGATCATGTTGCGCCGCAACATCAAGCACAACGTGCGCAACCCCATCACGATGTTCAACGCGGTCCTGTTCCCCATCGTGATCATGCTGATGTTCGTCAAGGTGTTCGGCGGCGCGTTCAGCGTCGGCGACGACTACATCGACTACGCGACGCCGGGTCTGCTCGTGATGGCCATCAGCTACGGGCTGGGAGCCACCGCGACGGCCGTGAACTCCGACATGACCAAGGGCATCATCAACCGGTTCAAGGTCATGGACGTCTCCCGCGGCGCCATGCTGACCGGGCACGTCGTCATCACCGCCGTGCGCGCCCTGGTGGGCTGCGCGGCCATCATCGGCGTGGCCTTCCTGATGGGCTTCGACCCCAAGGCGAGCGCCGTCGACTGGCTCGGTGTGGTCGGCATCATCGTGCTGCTCAGCATCGCGGCCGGCTGGCTCACGGTCGCCATGGGGCTGGCCGCCAAGACCGCGGAGTCGGCGGGCCTCGGCGCCGTGCCGCTCATCATGCTGCCGTTCCTCAGCAGCGCGTTCGTGCCGGCGGAGACGATGGGCTTCGGCATCCGGCAGTTCGCCGAGTACCAGCCCTTCACCCCGATCATCGAGACGCTGCGCGGGCTGCTCGCGGGCAACCCCTCCAGCGGCGACGCCATCGCGGCCGTCGCCTGGTGCGTGGGGATCGCCGTCCTCGGCTACGTGTGGGCGGTCTCCACGTTCAAGAAGAGAGCGTGACCCCGACCAGCTCGTACCGACTGGTCAGAGTCCTTCTCCGAGCCGCCTCGGCTGACCGCGCGTCGCCGGGGCGGCTCCGTGTTTGGCACCATGCGGGCATTTTCCGCTCCCCACCCGGCTGATCGGCTGCGCCGTCGCCGAGCCGGGGAGCGACAACCCCGCACGTTCTTCGACCTGCCACAGGTGGCTGCGTGGGCGGAGGAATCGGCTGCTCCGCGTCCCCTGGGCCTGAGCCAGACGATCCTCAAGGAGTGAACCAATGGTTCCGCTGTCATTCTCGCAACGCCGCTACTGGTACATGCACCAGCTGGAGGGCGGGGAGACCTGGAACATGCCCTCGGCGCTGCGGCTGACCGGCCCCCTGGACCAGGACGCTCTCGCGGCGGCGATCGGCGACGTGGTCGACCGGCACGAGATCCTGCGCACCACGTACGTCACCGACGACGAGGGCGAGCCCCACCAGCGGATCCTGCCGATGGCCGAGGCCTCGGCGCAGACGCGGCTGCCGGTGGTCGAGGTGGCGCCCGAGGACGTGCCCGGCGCGATCGACGAGGCCGTCGCCCACGGGTTCGACCTGGCGACCGAAATCCCCTTCCGGGCGCACCTGCTGCGCTGCTCGCCCGAGGAACACGTCCTGGTCCTGGTCGTCCACCACATCGCGACGGACGGCAGCTCGGGCGCCCCGCTGGCACGGGACCTCGCCGCCGCCTACACCGCCCGCCGGGACGGCGGGGCGCCGCAGTGGGAGCCGCTGCCCGTGCAGTACCAGCACTACACGATGTGGCAGCGCGAGGTGCTCGGCGACCTGGCCGACCCGGACAGCCTCGGCTGGGCGCAGATCGAGTACTGGCGCGACGAACTGGACGGGGTGCCGCAGCCGCTGGACCTCCCGCTGGACCGCCCGCGGTCCGTCGAGGCGACGACGCACGGCGACACGGTCGGCTTCGGCGTGGAGCCGGAGGTGGCGGCCGGGCTGGAGAAGCTGGCCGCCGAGCGCGGAACGACCATGTCGATGGTCATGTACGGCGCACTGGCGGTGCTGCTGAGCAAGCTCGGCGGCGGTGACGACGTACCGCTCGGGACCCCGATCGCCGGGCGGACCGACGAAGCGCTGGCCGATCTGATCGGGTGCTTCGTCAACAACCTGGTCCTGCGCGTGGACCTCTCCGGGAACCCGTCGTTCGCCGACGTGCTCGCCCAGGTGCGGAACAAGTCGCTGGCGGCCTACGAGCACCAGGACGTGCCGTTCGACGTGCTGGTCGAGGCGATCAACCCGGACCGCTCCACGGCGTACCGGCCGCTGTTCCAGGTCATGTGCGGCTGGCAGAACTTCGAGAAGCCGGTCCTCGAGTTCCCCGGGCTCGAGGTGGAGTTCGTCCAGGCCCTCACCTCGAAGGCCATGGTCGACCTGTTCTTCAGCATGGCCCTGGACGAGTCGGGGGCGCTGCGGGGCGACATCCAGTACGTCACCCAGCTGTTCGACCGGGACACGGTCGAGGCCATGGCCGCCCGGTTCGCGCGCGTGCTGGAGCAGCTGGCCGCCGACCCGGGCGTGTACGTCGGGGACATCGACGTGCTGATCGCGGGGGAGCGCGAGCAGCTGCTGGGGGCGGTCAACGACACCGCTGAGCCGGTCCTGGAGCAGGGCCTGATGGAAGCCGTGCGAAGACAGTGCGCGGAGAGACCCGAGGCACTCGCCGTCATCGGCGAGGACGAGTCGCTCACCTACCGGGAGCTGGACACGCGGTCCAACAGGCTGGCGCACTGGCTGGCCGACCGCGGTGTGCGGGCCGAATCGCTGGTCGCCGTCTGTTTGCCCCGGACCGTGAACCTGATGGTGGCGCTGCTGGCGGTGCTGAAGGCCGGCGGAGCCTACGTACCCCTCGACCCGGACCACCCGCGCTCCCGGATCGACTTCATCCTCGAGCAGGTCGATCCCGTACTCGTGCTCGACGCCGAGACGCTGGCCGGCGCGGACTGTTCGGCGTATCCGGACGAGGCACCCGAGGTGTTCGTCCGCCCCGAGAACACCCAGTACGTGATCTACACCTCCGGGTCGACGGGCACCCCGAAGGGGGTCGCGGTCCCGCGCGGCGCGCTCGCGAACTTCATCGCCTCGACGCAGCGCCGGTTCCCGCTCTCGCCCGCCGATCGGATGCTCTTCAGCACGACGGTCTCGTTCGACATGGCGAACACCGAGCTGTACCTCCCCTTCGTCGCCGGCGCGACCATGGTCATGGCGAAGAAGGACACCGTCACCGACCCGTCGGCCATGATGGCGTTCATACGCCGGCACGGGGTCACCGTCGTACAGGCCACGCCCGCGTTCTGGCAGATGCTGCTGACGCACGAGCCGAACGCCGCGCAGGGTCTGCGGATCATCACCGGAGCGGAGGCCGTGCCGGCCCGGCTGGCCGAGACGCTGGCGGAGCAGGCCGTCGAAGCGGGCAACTGGTACGGCCCGACCGAGACGACCACGTGGTCGACCATGGCCTCCCTGAAGGCCGGTGCGGGTGCGCCGCCCATCGGGAAGCCGATCGGGAACACCCAGGTGTACGTGCTCGACTCGCGGATGCGGCCGGTTCCGCGCGGGGTGCAGGGCGATCTGTACATCGGCGGCGACGGGGTGGCCCGCGGGTACCAGGGCCGGCCGGAGCTGACCGCGGAGCGGTTCGTGGCGTGTCCGTTCGGCCCGGCCGGCGCCCGGATGTACCGCACCGGGGACCTGGTGCGGTGGGACCGGGACGGTCAGCTCGAGTACATCGCGCGAACCGACCACCAGGTGAAGGTCCGGGGCTTCCGGATCGAGCTGGGCGAGATCGAGAACGCGCTGGCCCGCCACCCCGGTGTGGCGCAGGCGGTGGTCGTCGTACGCGAGGACCGCGAGGGCGACAAGCGCATCGTGGGATACGTGGTGCCGGCGGCCGGTACCGGTGTCCAGGCCGACGAGTCGGCCGGTCCGCTGCTCGCCGAGCTGTCCGAGCACCTGCGCGGCCGTCTGCCGGAGTACATGGTGCCTTCCGCGCTGATCCCGCTGGCGGAGATCCCGCTCACCCCGAACGGAAAGCTCGACCGGCGCGCGCTGCCCGCGGAGCACGCGGCCCCCGTGGCCGGCCAGGAGCCGCGCGACGCCCACGAAGAGAAGCTGTGCGCCCTCTTCGCCGAGCTGCTCGGCCGGGAGAAGGTCGGCATCCACGACAACTTCTTCACGCACGGCGGGCACTCGCTGCTGGCCACCCGGCTCAGCGTCCGCATCCGCAAGGAGTTCGACGTCGAGATCCCCATCAGGACGATCATCAAGTTCCCCACGGTGGCCGAGCTGGCATCGCTGGTGCTCATCGGCACTCCCATGGACAACGACGACCCGTTCGCGGTCGTGCTGCCGCTGAACAGCGACCCCGGCACGGGCAAGGAGCCCATGTGGTTCTTCCACGGGGGAGGCGGGCTGGGCTGGGCGTACTTCAGCTTCGTGACGCACGTGCAGGACCGGAAGGCGTACGCCCTGCAGTCCCGAGGCTCCGACGGCGTGGACCCGCTCGTGGGATCCGTGGCGGAGATGGTCGACGACTACGTCGCCGAGATGCTGAAGATCCAGCCGGAAGGACCCTTCCATCTGGTCGGCTGGTCCTACGGCGGCACCGTCGTCCAGGCCGTCGCGCATGCGCTGGACCGGCTCGGGCACGAGATCGCCCTCGTGGCCATCCTGGACTCCCAGCCCGGCGGGCACGGGTGGACGGAGATCCACGCCAACAAGACCCTGGCGGAGTACCGGTCGGAGCTCGAGGACTTCTTCGGCCAGTACATCGGCACCGACAACCGGCAGGAGTTCCTGGACACCATGTCCAGGGTGCTGGCCAACAACTCGAACCTCATGATGACGTTCGAGTCTCCGGTCTACCGGGGCGACGTGCTGTTCTTCAGCGCGACGCTCCAGGACGAGCAGTACGCGCACCTGTGGCGGCCGTACGTCACCGGTTCCATCGAGGTGCACGACGTACACGCCACACACCACGAGATGAACATGCCCGCATCCGTGGCGGAGGTGTTCGAGGTCATCAACCGCAAGCTGGCGGGGTGACCGGCGCGCAATGACGGACGGCGGCCGCCGGGACCCGAACGGGTCCCGGCGGCCGCCGTCGCGGTGGGTCAGCCCTGCCGGGCCGGACCGAACCAGGTGGTGAGGGCGGTCCGCAGCGCGGAGGTGTCGGGCACGCCGTCGTCGGTCGCCCAGGCGACATGGCCGTCGGGGCGGATGAGGACCGCGGCGGGAGCCGGGACCTCGTCGATGGCCGGGACGGGCCAGCTGCCGTCCTCGCTCCGCGCCTCGACGAAGTCGACGCGATCGGCCCAGGCACCGGCGACCGCCGCGAGCGCGGCGCTGCCGGACAGGTCGAGCAGTACGGGGCGGCCGGCGTGCAGCAGGTCGTAGACGCCGATGGTGCCTTCGGGCGTCTTGAGGTCGGCGTCGGGGACCCGGCGGCCCGCCAGCGGGTGGTCGACGTCGACCGGGTAGCGGATGTCCAGCGCGGTGAGCATCAGGCGCAGGTGCCGGTTGACGTCGTCGAACACCATGAGCGAGCCGAACACCTCGCGCAGCGCGTCCGTCTGTGCGCCCGGGCGGGCCAGGGCCGACTGCGCCCGGGTGTTGTGCAGCACGCGCTCCCCGACGGGGTGGCGCTCGGCGTGGTAGCTGTCCAGCAGGCTCTCGGGCGCCTGGCCGCGCACCACCGAGGCGAGCTTCCAGCCGAGGTTGACCGCGTCCTGCACGCCCATGTTCAGCCCCTGCCCGCCGGCCGGGAAGTGGATGTGCGCCGCGTCGCCCGCGAGGAGCACCCGGCCCACCCGGTACTCGGCGGCCTGGCGCGCGGCGTCGTTGAACCGCGAGACCCACCGCGGGCTGTTCATGCCGAAGTCGGTGCCCGCGACCCTGATCAGGGACTCCCGGAGCTGCTCGAACGTCGGCGTCTCGTCGCGGTCCGCGACGCGGTCGTACTCGGACGTGATCACCCGGAACCAGCCCGGCTCGAAGGCGATCGCCGAGTAGTCGCCGCCCGCACAGCGCCGCACCCAGACGTAGTCCTCGGGCAGATCGGGGAGCTCGACGTCGCCGATCAGCGCGGTCATCGTCGCCTCGGTGCCGGGGAAGTCGATGCCCGCCAGCTTGCGCACCGTGCTGCGCCCGCCGTCGCAGCCCACCAGGTAGCGGGCGCGCAGCGTCGCCGCTGCCGGCTGCTCCGTGCCCAGCTCGACCGTCACTCCGTCCTCGTCCTGGCGGATCCCGCTGACCTCGGACGAGCGGCGGACCTGCACGCCGAGCTCGGCGGCCCACTCCTCCAGCAGCCGCTCGATGTCGGACTGAAGGATCATCAGCGGGTAGGGGTGCCTCGACTCCGACTCGTCGAAGTCCAGATAAAGGCCGGAGAAATGGCCCACCGGCTGCAGTTCGCCGACCGCGAGGAAGCGGTCCAGGATCCCGCGCTGGTCCAGCACCTCCAGGGTGCGGGAGTGGATCCCACCGGCGCGCGACTCGCCCGTCCGCTCCGCGAGCCGCTCGACCACCACCACGTCGACGCCCGCCAGCCGCAGCTCGCAGGCGAGCATCAGGCCCGTCGGCCCGGCGCCCGCGATCACCACATCCGTGTCGAAGCCGGTGTGTCCCACGTCGTTGCCCCCTCGTTCCAGTGCGCCTCTAACGTCGTTAAATCTCGTCCACGTTCACTGAACGCGGATCGGCCGGTCAAGGAACGCCGGTGCCGGGGCGGCACGGGCCGCTGCCGAACTTGCCCTGTCCCGCCGGCGGGACGGGGAGCGTCGCATGCAGGCTCGCCGGCCCACGCTCAACCCCGGCGGCCGGTGAACGCCGGAGACCACCAACACGGTGTGAGCGGTCGCGTATTCACGCGACACTCGATTCGGCCATTCGAAGAATTTGTCTCGCCGGCGGGACAACGCAAAGGGCCCCAGTGGTCGTGATGGCGGTGACGGTCCGCAGACCGGGCCGAAAATGACGCGGGCGGGCACCCCCGGTCGGCGGAGGAAGGAAAGAGTGGCAATGGAATCGACGCTGGCGCAGGAAATCGCCGAGCTGTGGAGGGAACTCCTCGACTGCACCGAGGTCGGGGTGGAAGACGACTTCTTCACGCTGGGCGGCAATTCGCTGACCGGAATCAAGATCATCGACCAGGTGTCGCAGACCTACGGCGTCCAGCTGTCCGTGCGCGACTTCTACCTGGCACAGACCCCGGCCCGCGTCGCCGAGCTGATCGAGCAGGGGAGGGCGGCGGCGTGAGGTTGACGCCTGGTCCCGGGCGCGACATCGACCTCGACAGCGTCGACCTGTTCGACCTGGACCTCTACACGTCGGGCGATCCGCACCCGATCTGGGACGTGATGCGGGCCGAGAGGCCCCTGCACCACCAGGTCCTGCCGGACGGCCGCGAGTTCTGGTCGGTGACCCGCTACGAGGACGTCCGCCGCGTGCTCAGCGACCACCGGGAGTTCACCTCCGAGCGCGGCACCGTGCCCACCCACCTCGGGACGGACGACGTCGCGGCCGGCGTGCTGATGACGTCCACCGACCCGCCGCGGCACACCGAGGTCCGCCGCCCGCTCGGCTCCAAGCTCACGGCGCGCGCAGTGAAGTCCTGGGAGGACTCCATCCGGCGCACGGTCGTGGGCTTCCTCGAGCCGGCGCTCGAGGGGGAGACCTTCGACCTGGCCGAGAAGGCGCTGCTCCTCCCGGCGATGGTCACGGGCCCGCTCCTGGGCATCCCGGAGAAGGACTGGGCCGAGCTCGTCCAGCTGACCGCGATGGTGACGGCCCCCTCGGACCCGCACTTCCAGATGGGCAGCGAGGCCGCGACCCTGGCCATCTCCCACCACGAGCTCGTCACCTACGTCAAGGAGTGGGTCAAGACCCGCCGGGAGACCGGCGAGGAGGGCGAGAGCCTGCTCCACCACCTCATGAGCGTCGCTCCGGGAGGCACGCCGCTCTCCGACGAGGAGATCGCCCTCGACGGCTACAGCATCCTCCTGGGCGCCAACGTGACGACGCCGCACACCGTCTCGGGCACCGTGCAGGCGCTCATCGAGCGGCCCGTGCAGTACGACAAGGCGGCGGCCGACCTCTCGCTGGTCCCGAACCTGGTCGAAGAAGGGCTGCGCTGGACCTCGGCCGCGTGCAACTTCATGCGCTACGCGGTGGACGACGTCGAGATCGGCGGGGGCGTGATCCCGGCCGGCGGCGCGGTCGTCGCGTGGATCGGCTCGGCCAACCGGGACGAGTCCCTGTTCCCCGACCCGCACACGTTCGACATCACGCGCGAAGGCGCCAAGCGCCAGGCCGCGTTCGGGTTCGGGACGCACTTCTGCATCGGGGCGCCGCTGGCCCGGATGACGCTGCGCATCTTCTTCGAGGAGCTGCTCCAGCGCTTCGAATCGATCGAGCTCGCCGGCGAACCGGAGCACCTGCGGTCGTACTTCATCGCCGGGATGACCCACCTCCCCATCGTCGGCAAGAAACGGCAGACGCCATGACCACCGGCACCACCACCGCCACCTCGCCGTGGTTCGTCCGGCCGCCCTCCGCCGACCACCCCGCCCGGATCTTCTGCTTCCCCTTCTCCGGGTCCGGGGCTTCGGCGTTCAGCGCGTGGCCGGCCGTGATCGACGACGCCGAGATCTGCCCCGTGCAGTTCCCCGGCCGCGAGAACCGGCTGGGCCACCCGCACTTCGGCACGTACGAGGACCTGGCCGCGAGCCTGGTCGAACCGCTGGAGCCGCTGCTCGACCGCCCGTACGCGTTCTTCGCGCACTGCGCCGGTGCGATGCCGGCGTACGAGACCGTCCTCCGGCTCGCCGAACTCGGCCTGCGCGGCCCGGACTGCCTCGTCGTGTCGGGCCAGCCGGCCCCGCACGACGCCTCGCGCGACCGGATGCTCACGATGACCGAGCCGGAGCTGCGCGCCGAGCTGGAGTCGTTCGTCCGCAGCCGCGGGATCGAGCCGCGGCCGGACATGATCGACATGGGCATGTTCGTGCTGCTCCGCGACCACGCGGCCGCGGGCGCGTACCGGCGGCCCGAGCCGGTCAAGGTGGACTGCCCCATCGTCGTCCTGCACTGGCAGGACGACCCCGACGTGAGCCTCGACGAGCTCCAGGGGTGGCGCCAGTACTCGGATTCGGTCGAATTCCGGGTCGTCGACGGCGGCCACTACGACTTCATGGACGCGCCGGAAGAGCTGCAGAAAATCCTGACCAGCTGGCGATGAAAGCAGTGCAGCCCGCAAGAGCGTTCCGAGGGAACCGGAAGGAATTCGTATGAGTGGCGCAGCCGCCGATATTGCCGTCATCGGGATGTCGTGCCGCTTCCCCGGTGTGAACAGCCTGGGTGAGTTCTGGCGCCTGCTGCTCGACGGGGAGTCGACCGTCGGAAAGTTCCCCGAGCAGCGGGCGGCCGATTCGAAGTACAAGTCCCACCCGGACGCCGCCACCCTGGAATCCGGTTCGTTCCTCGACGCCATCGACGGTTTCGATGCGGAGTTCTTCGGGGCGGGCGCTGCGGAGGCGGCCGCCATGGACCCCGTGCAGCGGCTGGGCCTGGAGCTCGCTTGGGAAGCGGTCGAAGACGCCCGGATCCCGGCGGGCGCGCTCGCGGGCCGCGAGATCGACGTCGTGGTCGGCAGCGGGCCCTCCGGGTACGAGCTGCTGCGCAAGCTGTCCGGCAGCGACCAGGACGACCACTACGCCGCCCTGGGCTCGAGCGGTGCGCTGATCGCGAACCGGATCTCGAGCCTCTTCGACGTCCGCGGCATGAGCTTCTGCGCGGACTCGGGCCAGTCCTCCTCGCTCGTGTCGCTGGCGCTGACGTGCGACCGGATCCGCAGCGGCGCGGTCGACATGGCCATCGCCGGCGGCGTGGAGCTGGTCGTCGATCCGGAAGCGGGGCTCGGCCTGGCGAACCTGGGCGCCCTGTCGCCCGACGGCACCTGCTTCCCCTTCGACGAACGGGCCAACGGCTTCGTCCGGGGCGAGGGCGGGGCCTTCGTCGTGCTGAAGCGGCTCGACCTCGCCGTGGCCGACGGCGACCACATCTACGCGGTGGTGCGCGGCTGGGGCGTTGCCAGCGGTGGCGCGTCCAGCCGGATGCCGGACCCCAGCCCCACCGGGCAGGCCTCGGCCGTGCTGTCGGCTCTCGCACGCGCGGGTGTCGCGTTCGACGACGTCGACTACGTCGAGGCCCACGGCACCGGCACACGGTTGGGCGATCCCGCCGAAGTCTCCGGTCTGCGCGAGGTGTTCCGGGAGAGCGGCCGCAGCCGTCCTCTGGCGATCGGATCGGTGAAGGCGAACGTCGGGCACCTGGAGCCGGCCGCCGGACTCGTCGGCTTCGTGAAGTCGGCGCTCTGCGTGGACCGCGGCCACCTCGTCCCGAGCGTGAACTTCCGCGCCCCCAACCCCGAGATCCAGAACTTCCACGAGGACTTCGAGGTCGTCCGGGCCGCGCGGCCCTGGCCGGGCACGGTCGAGCGGCCGCGCCGCGCCGGCGTGTCGTCGTTCGGCCTGGGCGGCACCACCGCTCACGTGATCCTGGAACAGGCCCCTGAGGCGCAGGTGCAGGCGCAGGCAGAAGCCGGCGCCGCAGCCGGCGACCCGGGCCGGGCGGACGCCTCCGGCGTGCAGCCGTGGGTGCTCTCGGCCCGCTCGGAGCCGGCCCTGCGCGAGCAGGCGGCCCGCCTGCGCGACCTCGTCGCCGCGGACGACTCGCTGTCGGCAGCGGACGTCGGCCACTCGCTGGTGTCCACGCGGCAGCTGTTCGACCACCGTGCCGTGGTGCTCGGCGGTGACCGCGAGGAGGCGCTGGCCGGTCTCGACCTGGTCGCTTCGGGCGGTGACTCGGCGCGGGCGGTCCGCGGGGTGGCCGCGGGGCCGCTCGGCCCGGTCGTCTTCGTGTTCCCCGGCCAGGGGTCGCAGTGGCTGGGCATGGGCAGGCAGCTGTACGCGGAGTCGGAGGTGTTCGCGCGCTCGGTCGACGCGTGCGCGCAGGCCCTGGCCCCGTACGTGGACTGGTCGCTGGTGGACGTGCTGACCGGAGCCGAGTCGGCCGCCTCTCTGGAGCGGGTGGACGTGGTCCAGCCGGCGCTGTTCGCGATGATGGTGTCGCTGGCGCAGGTGTGGCGCTCCCTCGGCGTGGTCCCCGACGCCGTGGTCGGCCACTCGCAGGGCGAGATCGCCGCGGCGTGCGTGTCGGGCGCCCTGACGCTCGAGGACGCGGCCCGGATCGTCGCCCTGCGCAGCCGGGCACTGATCGACCTGTCCGGCCTGGGCGGCGGCATGAGCGCGGTGGCCGCGCCCTCCGCATGGGTCCACGACCGGCTGGAGCAGTGGTCCGGAAGGCTCTCCGTGGCCGCCGTCAACGGGCCGGCCTCGGTGGTGATCGCCGGAGACGGCGCGGCACTCGACGAGTTCGCCGCGGCGGCTGCCGGCGAGGACGTCCGGGTGCGCCGGGTCAGGGTGGACTACGCCTCGCACTCCCACCACGTCGAAGCCATCCGGGACCGGCTGCTCGAGGACACCGCGGGTCTTTCGCCGCGGGAGTCGGCGGTGAAGTTCCACTCCACCGTCACCGGCGGACTGCTCGACACCCGCTTGCTCGACGGCTCGTACTGGTACGACAACCTGCGCTCGAAGGTGCGCTTCGGCGACGTCGTCGCAGGCCTGATGCAGGACCACGGCGGCGTGTTCGTCGAGGTCAGCCCGCACCCCGTGCTCCAGGTGGCGATGGAGGAGGCCGCCTACGCGCTGGCGGCCCCGCCGGTCGTGGTGAACACCCTGCACAAGCGCGACGGGAGCGCGGGTCAGGTCCTGGCGTCGCTGGCCGAACTGCACGTACGCGGTGTGCCGGTGAACTGGATGGCGCTGTTCGCCGCGGCCCGGCCGCGCCGGATCGGCCTGCCGACCTACGCGTTCCAGCGTCAGCGGTACTGGCTGTCGGCGTCCGACGACACCGGCGCCACGAACGGCCACGCCGCGCAGGCGAGCGGACCGGACGCGAGCACCCGGGCGGCGTACCTGGGCTCGGAGTCCTCGGTCCTCACCCTCGTGTGCGCCGAAACGGCGGCGCTGCTGAGTGCGAGTGAGGCGGACCGGACGTTCGCCTATCTCGAGGCGAGGTCGACCGAGACCTTCAAGGTGCTGGGTTTCGACTCCTCGATGGCCGTGGCGCTGCGCAACCGGCTCACCGCCGTGGCCGGAGTGCGGCTCCCGGCCACGGTCGCGTTCACCTACCCCACTCCGGAGAAGCTCGCCCACCACATCTACTCCCTCCTCGAGCCGCAGGCGCCCGAGGCCCCGGAAACGGGGGATGCTGCGCAGCCGGACAGCCCGAGTCTGGAAAGTCGCAGTGATGACGATTTGTACGAAATGATCGAACGCGGATACGCGTAGCCACACCTGTTCTTCTGAGTCACTGGTTGGGGGAGGCCCTGGTGGAGGATGTCGACAAGCTCCGGTCCTACTTGCGACGCGCCGTCGGCGATGCGCAGGACCTGCGCGAGCGGGTGCGCGAGCTGGAGGAGTCCGCACGCGAGCCCATCGCGGTCGTGGGTATGGGGTGTCGCTTCCCGGGTGGGGTGACGTCCCCCGAAGGTCTGTGGGGAGTCGTGTCCGACGGTGTGGACGCGATCACCGAGTTCCCGGCGGACCGCGGATGGGACCTGGAGTCCCTGTACTCCGAGGATCCCGAGACGCCCGGCACGACGAACACGCGCTCGGGCGGATTCCTGCACGACCTCGCGGAGTTCGACGCGCCGTTCTTCGGCATCAGCCCGCGCGAGGCGCTCGCGATGGACCCGCAGCAGCGGCTGATGCTGGAGACGTCGTGGGAGGCGCTGGAGCGGGCGGGCATCGACCCGGCCGCGCTGCGCGGCTCGGCGACCGGCGTGTTCACCGGCGTCTACACCACCGACTACGGCCCGCGGATGGGCGGCGCGGCAGCCGGCGAGGTCGAGGGCTTCCAGCTCACCGGCACGCTCCCCAGCGTCGCCTCGGGCCGCGTGTCCTACACGCTGGGCCTGGAGGGCCCGGCGGTGTCCACCGACACCGCGTGCTCCTCGTCGCTCGTCGCCGTCCACCAGGCCGTCCGCTCCCTGCGGTCCGGGGAGTGCACCCTGGCGCTGGCCGGCGGGGTGTCGGCCATGCCGACCCCGGGCCTGCTCGTGGAGATGGGACGCCAGCGCGGCCTGTCGGACGACGCACGGTGCAAGGCGTTCGCGGACGCGGCCGACGGCACCGGGTTCTCCGAGGGCGCGGGCGTGCTCGTCCTCGAGCGCCTCTCGGACGCACAGCGCAACGGGCGCCGCATCCTGGCCGTGATCCGCGGCTCGGCGACCAACCAGGACGGGGCCTCCAACGGCCTCAGCGCGCCGAACGAACTGGCCCAGCGCCGGGTCATCCGGGCAGCCCTGGCCGATGCCGGGCTGCAGGCGAGCGACGTGGACGCGGTGGAGGCGCACGGCACCGGCACCAGGCTGGGCGACCCCATGGAGGCGGAAGCGCTGCTCGCCACCTACGGGCAGGACCGCGAGCAGGACAGCCCGCTGTGGCTGGGCTCGCTGAAGTCCAACATCGGCCACACGCAGGCCGCCGCAGGCGTCGGCGCCGTCATCAAGATGACGATGGCGCTGCGCCACGGCGTGCTGCCCAAGACCCTCCACGTGGACCGTCCGTCGACGCACGTGGACTGGACGTCCGGTGCGGTCGAGCTGCTGACCGAGGCCCGGGAGTGGACCAGCGCACCGGGACGCCCCCGGCGGGCCGGCGTCTCCGCCTTCGGCATCAGCGGCACCAACGCGCACCTGATCCTCGAGCAGGCACCCGAGGCCGTCGAGCAGGCACCCGAGGAGCAGCCCACCGCCGCTCCGGCTCCCGCCGCGGTGCCGTGGGTGCTGTCCGCCCGGTCCGCGGAAGCGCTGCGCGAGCAGGCGCTGCGGCTGCGCGACAGCGTGGCGGCGGACGCGGACCTCCCGCTCGCGGGCGTGGGGCATGCGCTGGTGACGACGCGCTCGCTGTTCGAGCACCGCCAGGTGGTCATCGGCGCCGACCGCGACGAACTGCTCGCCGCCCTGACCGCCGCTGCCGCGGGTGACGAGAGCGGCGCCCCCGGTGTGGTGTCCGGAGTCGCGAAGCCGGTGGGCAAGACGGTGTTCGTCTTCCCCGGCCAGGGGTCGCAGTGGATCGGGATGGGACGCGAGCTGTGGGAGTCCTCCCCGGTGTTCGCGGCCCGTATGCAGGAGTGCGCGGACGCGCTGTCGCCGCACGTCGACTGGTCCCTCCACGACGTGCTCGGCGACGCCGACGCGCTGGAGCGCGTGGACGTCGTACAGCCGGTGCTGTGGGCCGTGATGGTGTCCCTGGCCGAGGTGTGGCGCTCGTTCGGGGTGCAGCCCGCGGCCGTCGTGGGCCACTCCCAGGGCGAGATCGCCGCCGCGTGCGTCGCCGGCGCCCTGTCGATCGAGGACGCCGCGAAGGTGGTGGCGCTCCGCTCGAAGGCGATCCTGGCCCTGTCCGGGCGCGGCGGCATGGTGTCGGTCGCGCTCCCGGTCCAGGACGTGCGCGCACGCCTGACGGACGGGCTGTCCGTCGCGGCCGTCAACGGGCCCTCGTCCGTCGTGGTGTCGGGCGACGTGGCCGAGCTCGATGCCCTGCTGGCCGCCTGCGAGGCGGACGAGGTGCGGGCCCGCCGGGTTCCGGTGGACTACGCCTCGCACTCGCGGCACGTGG
Organism: Streptomyces sp. R33; assembly: GCF_041200175.1. Taxonomy (NCBI): domain Bacteria; kingdom Bacillati; phylum Actinomycetota; class Actinomycetes; order Kitasatosporales; family Streptomycetaceae; genus Streptomyces; species Streptomyces sp. R33. The sequence continues at coordinate 152,934 of NZ_CP165728.1, forward strand.
AGGCCATCGACGGCGAACTGCGCCGGGTGCTGGCGGGGCTCCGGCCGCGTACCGCCGAGGTCCCCTTCTTCTCGACCGTGACGGCCGACTGGCTGGACACGACCTGCATGGACGCCGAGTACTGGTACACCAACCTGCGCCAGACGGTCCGCTTCGAGGAGGCGACCCGGGCCCTGGCCGAACAGGGCTTCCGCTTCTTCGTCGAGGCGTCCGCCCACCCCGTACTGACGATCGGTGTCGAACAGACCCTGGACGGCGCGGGCGTCGAGGCCGCCGTCGTGGGCACCCTGCGCCGCGGCGAGGGCGGCCTCGCGCGCTTCTACCGGTCGGCGGCCGAGGCCTTCGTGGCCGGCGCCGACGTGCCGTGGGAGAAGGCGTTCCAGGGCTGGGACGGCCCGTGGGTCGAGCTGCCCACGTACGCCTTCCAGCGACAGCGCTACTGGCTGAACGCCCCCAACGAGACCACCACCGCCGGGAGCACGTCGGACCACCCGCTGCTCGACGCCGTGATCGACCTGCCCGACGACGGAGAGAACGGCGGTGTGGTGGGCAGCGGGCGCCTGTCCCTGGAGCGCCACCCCTGGCTCGCCGACCACGTGGTCCACGGCGCCGTCCTGGTGCCGGCCACCGCGCTGCTCGAGATGGCGGCGTGGGCCGCGCACAAGGCGGGGGCCGAGGTCGTCGAAGAACTCACCCTGGAGACGCCCCTGGTGCTCTCCCGGACGGCCGAGCGCGAGATCCGCATCGTGGTCGACGCCAAGAGCGTGATCAGCGTGCACTCCCGCGGCGAGGGCGAGACCGAGTGGACGCGCAACGCCGTCGGCGTCGTCGGGTCCGCCACCGGACGCACCCCCGCCGAGGAGAGCCTCCTCGCGTGGCCTCCCGCGGGAGCGGTCGCCGTGCCCTTCGAGGACGAGTACGCCCGGCTGTCGGCCCTCGGGTTCGGCTACGGGCCCCTGTTCCGCGGTCTGCAGAAGGTCTGGCGCCAGGGCGACGCCCTGTTCGCGGAGGTGGAGCTGCCCGCCGCCGAAGGCGCGGACCGGAGCCGGTACCGGATCCACCCGGCGCTGCTCCACGCCGCGCTGCTCCCGGTCGGACCGGGGCAGTTCGTGGACAACTCCCGGCCCGAGGGCTGGCTGCCGTTCCGCTGCACGGGCCTGCGCCTGAACTCCGCCGAACCGGCCGTGCTGCGCGTCCGTATGGCGCCCGCGGGGGAGAACGCGCTGTCCGTGACCCTCGCGGACGCCAACGGGGCTCCCGTCGGCGGCATCGAATCGCTGACCCTGCGGCCCGCGGACGTCCAGCAGCTGACCGCGCTGAGCTTCGACCACCAGGACGCGCTGTTCCAGGTGGACTGGGCCCCCCTCGCGGTCCCCTCCGCTCACGCCGCGGTCCGGTACGCGGTCCTGGGCGCACCCGCCGCGGAACCGGCACCGGGCGCAGAGGTCTTCGCCGACCTCGGGGAACTCGCCGCCTCCGACGGCGCGATACCCCCGATCGTCATCGCCGCCGTCGGCCGGACGGGCGCGGACGGCGAGGACACGCCCGACGCCGTCGAGCGGAACCTCCACCGTGTGCTGCGGTGGACGCAGGACTGGCTCGCCGACGACCGGTTCGCCGACTCCCGCCTGGTCGTCGTGACGCAGGACGCGATCCACGACGAGCAGGTGCCCCGCCCCGACCCCGCGGCCACCGCGGTCTGGGGATTCGTACGCACCGCACAGACCGAGAACCCGGGCCGGTTCACCCTCGTGGACACGGACGGCCGGCCCGCCTCGTGGGCCTGCGTCCCGGCGGCGGCCGACACCGGGGAACTCCAGCTCAAGATCCGGGGCGGCGAGGTGACCACGCCGGAACTGGCCCGCGCCCACGGTGCGTCCGCCGGTCACGGATCCCCCGGCGGGGCGGAAGACGTACCCGCCCTCGGGTCCGGCACGGTACTGATCACCGGTGGCACCAGCGGCCTGGGCGCGATGCTGGCCCGGCACCTCGTCCGGCACCACGGCGTGCGCCGGCTGGTGCTGACCAGCAGGCGGGGCCTGGCGGCCCCTTCGGCGGCAGGGCTGCAGGAGGAGCTGACCGGGGCGGGAGCCCAGGTCGAGGTCGTGGCCTGCGACGTGGCGAGCCGTGACGCCGTCGCCGAGCTCATCGCCGCGGTGCCGTCCGAGCACCCGCTGACCGCGGTGATCCACTGCGCGGGCGTGCTGGCCGACGGCGTCGTCGAGGCGCTGACCGAGGACCGCGTCAACACGGTCCTCGCGCCCAAGGTGCGCGGTGCCTGGCACCTGCACGAGCTCACCCGCCATCTGGACCTGTCCGCGTTCGTGCTGTTCTCCTCGATCGCGAGCGTGCTCGGGACGGCAGGACAGGCCAACTACGCGGCGGCCAACGCCTTCCTCAACGGCCTCGCGGAGACCCGCCGGGCCGACGGCCTGCCGGCCACCTCGCTGTGCTGGGGCTTCTGGGCCGAACGCAGCGAGATGGTCGCCGACATCGGCGACACGGACGTCGTACGCCTCCAGCGGCAGGGCGTGCTGCCGATGGCCTCGCAGGAGGGCCTCGCGCTCTTCGACGCGGCGATCTCGCTGGCCGAGCCGGTCCTGGTGCCGGCGCGGCTGAACCTCGCGGCGCCGGGCGCGGCTTCCCCGCTCCTGCGCGCGCTGGCCGGCGCGCCCGGCGGACCCGGCGGGCCGGGGAACCGGGAGTCCACCGACAACGGACTCGCGCAGCAGCTGGCCTCGCTGACGCCGGCCGAGGCGGAGGCGGCGCTGCTCGATGCCATCCGGACGCAGACGGCGATCGTCCTCGGCCACCCGGACGTCCGGCGGATCACTCCCGCCGCGACGTTCAGGAAACTGGGGATCGACTCGCTGACCGCGCTGGAGCTGCGCAACAAGCTGTCGGCCGTGACCGGCCTGAAGCTGCCCTCCACGCTGGTGTTCGACCACCCGAACCCCACCGCCCTCGCGCAGTTCCTGAACGCGCGCATCACCCCCGACTCCGCCGCCGCCCCGCAGTCTCCGGCCGATCACCTGGCCAAGGAGATCAACGGACTGGGCGCCCGGCTGGAGGAGGCGTTCCTCGTGCTCGCGGACGAGGACAAGAACACCATTTCCACTCTGCTCGGCGAGCTGCAGGGCCGGGTCCGTTCGCTGGTGAGCGCCGGAGCACCGGTCGGCATCGCCGACCAGATCAGTTCGGCCTCGGCGGGAGACCTTCTCGCGCTACTGGACAAAGAGCTCGGCTAGGGGAGAGCAATGACAAACGACAACAACGCCGAAGTTCTCGAGTACCTCAAGCGGACGTCGATCGAGCTGATCGAAACGCGCAAGCGCCTGAAGGAGCTGACCGAGGCCGCCGCCGAGCCCATCGCGGTGGTGGGTGTGGCCTGCCGCTTCCCGGGCGGGGCGGCGTCCCCGGAAGCACTGTGGGACCTGGTGCAGGCCGGCGCGGACGTCGTGTCGGAGTTCCCGGAGGACCGTTTCTGGGACCTGGAGGACCTCTACGACCCACAGCGCGAGCGGCCGGGCACCTGCTACACGCGGGAAGGAGGCTTCCTCCACGACGCGGGTGACTTCGACGCCGACTTCTTCGAGATCAACCCGCGCGAGGCGCTGGCCTCCGACCCGCAGCAGCGGCTCCTGCTGGAGACCTCGTGGGAGTCCCTGGAGCGGGCCGGCATCGACCCGCACTCCCTGCGCGGCACCAGCACCGGCGTCTTCGCCGGCATCGCCTACTTCGGGTACGGCAACCACTACTTCACCCCCGAGAACATCTCGGGCTACGCGCAGATCGGCTCCCTGCTGAGCGTCGCGTCCGGCCGCGTGTCGTACGCGCTGGGCCTGGAGGGACCGGCGGTGTCCACCGACACCGCGTGCTCCTCCTCACTGGTGACGGTGCACCAGGCGGTGCAGTCGCTGCGCCAGGGCGAGTGCGGCCTGGCGCTGGCCGGCGGCGTCACCGTCATGGCGATGCCGCAGGTGCTCCGCGAGTTCGCGCGCCAGGGCGGCCTGGCGGCCGACGGCCGGTGCAAGGCGTTCGCCGACGCGGCGGACGGCACCGGCTTCTCCGAGGGCGTCGGCATGCTGGTCCTGGAGCGGCTCTCCGACGCGCAGCGCAACGGCCGCAAGATCTGGGCGGTCATCCGCGGCTCCGCCGTCAACCAGGACGGCGCCTCCAACGGCCTGACCGCACCGAGCGGCCCGGCGCAGCAGCGCGTCATCCGCGCCGCGCTGGCCAACGCCCGCGTCCAGGCCGGCGACGTCGACGTGGTCGAGGCGCACGGCACCGGCACCAAGCTCGGCGACCCCATCGAGGCGCAGGCGCTGCTGGCCACCTACGGGCAGGAGCGCGAGCCGGGCAACCCGCTGTGGCTGGGCTCCCTGAAGTCGAACATCGGCCACACCCAGGCGGCGGGCGGCGTCGGCGGCATCATCAAGATGATCATGGCGATGCAGCGCGGCGTGATGCCCAAGACGCTGCACGTGGACCAGCCCTCGACGCACGTCGACTGGACGGCCGGCGCGGTCGAGCTGCTGACCGAGGCCCGCGCGTGGCCCACCGCCCCGGGCCGTCCCCGCCGGGCCGGCGTGTCCAGCTTCGGCGCCAGCGGCACCAACGCCCACCTCATCCTCGAGGAGGCCCCCGAGCCGCAGCCGGCCCCCGACGCCGCCGACCGCGTGCCGGCCGGCGCTGCGGGCCTCGTGCCGTGGGCCCTGTCGGCGCGGTCCGAGCAGGCGCTGCGGGCACAGGCCGAGAAGCTGCGCGCGTTCGTCGCCGCCGACCCGGCGGCGGACCTCGCCGCCATCGGCGCCTCGCTGGTCTCCGCCCGGGCACAGTTCGAGCACCGCGCCGTGGTGCTGGGCAGCGGCCGGGACGACCTGCTGGACGGCCTCGCGAAGCTGGCCGAGGGCGCCGAGTCCCCCGCCGTGGTGCGCGGCGCGGCCGGCGAGCCGGGCGGCTTCGCCTTCATGTTCCCGGGCCAGGGCTCGAAGTGGACCGGCGTGGCCCGCGAGCTGTACGACACCTTCCCCGTCTTCGCCGAGGCCCTCGACGAGGTCTGCGCGCGCTTCGACGCGCACCTCCCCTTCGAGCTGAAGCCCCTGCTCCTCGCCGACGAGCCCGAGGGCCGCGAGCGCACGGACGTCATGCAGCCCGCGCTGTTCGCCCTGCAGATCGCCCTCTACCGGCTCCTTCGCCGGTACGGCCCGCAGCCGACCCACCTGATCGGCCACTCCGTCGGCGAGATCGCCGCCGCCCACGTGTCCGGAGCCTTCGACCTGGACACCGCGACCCGCATCGTGGCCGCCCGCGGCCGCACCATGCAGGCCGTCACCGAGCCCGGCGCCATGCTGGCGGTCCGCGCCCCGGAAGCCGAAGTCGCCGCGCTGCTGCGCCCGTACACCCGTACCGGCATCGCCGCCGTCAACGGCCCGGAGTCGGTGGTCGTCTCGGGCCTGCGCGACGAGGTGCACGACCTGCGCGACCGGCTCGTCGCCGACGGCCGGTCGGCGAAGCTGCTCCCCGTCGACCACGCGTTCCACTCCCCGCTGATGGGCCCGGTCCTGGAAGAGTTCGAACGGGCGCTGCGCGCACTGCCCATGGGCGGCGAGCTGTCGGTCCCGGTCGTCTCGACGCTGCTGGGCCGCGAGGCCACCCTCCAGGAGCTGACGTCCGTCACCCACTGGGTCGACCACGTCCGCGAGCCCGTGCGCTTCCACGACGCCGTGGAGCGCGCCCGCGCGGCCGGCGCGAACGTCTTCGTCGAGGTCGGCCCGGGCTCCACGCTCGCCGGCCTCACCAAGGACGCGTTCGCCGCGGAGGGCGTGCACGACGCCGTCGTCGTGGCCTCGTCGCGCCGCGACCGCGGTGTCGCACAGGGCCTGGCCGGCGCGCTCGCCGAGCTGCACGTCCTGGGCGCCGCCGCGGACTGGGCCGCCCTGTTCGGCACGCAGGAGCGCGTCGACCTCCCGACGTACGCGTTCCAGCACCAGCGCTACTGGATGGACTTCCTGTCGGGCCTCGCGTCCGCGGACGTGACCTCCGCCGGCCTGTCCGCCGCGGAGCACCCGCTGCTCGGCGCCGTGGTGGAGCACCCCGGCACCGACGAGGTGGTCTTCACCGACCTGTGGTCCCTGCGGACCCACGAGTGGATCGCCGACCACGCCGTCTTCGACTCCGTCGTCGTCCCGGCGACCGCCTACATGGACCTGGCGCTGTCGGTGGGCGCACACGTCGGCTGCGCCTCGGTCGAGGAGCTCTCCCTCGAAGTCCCGCTGATCCTCCCCGACACGGGCGACGTGCAGGTGCGCGTCGTCGCCGGCGCCGCGGACGAGAGCGGCCGCCGCTCCCTGGACGTGTACTCGCGTCCCGCCGAGGACGCCGCCGGTGCCGGCGGCTGGACCCGGCACGCCATGGGCACCCTGGTGCCCGGCGCCCCGCAGGACGCCGACCGGGCCCAGGACGCCCGCGCGCTCGCCGCGTGGCCGCCGGCCGGGGCCGAGCAGATCGGCTTCGACGGCCTCTACGACTCCCTCGCGGACGGCGGCTTCGACTACGGCCCGCTGTTCCGCGGCCTGCGCGAGGTCTGGCGCAAGGGCGACGACCTGTTCGCCCTCGCCACCCTGCCGGAAGGCGCCGACGGCGGGTTCGCCCTGCACCCGGCACTGATCGACACCGTGCTGCACGCCGTCGTCGCCGGCGGCGTCATCACCGTGACGGGCGACCAGGGCTGGATGCCCTTCGCCTGGTCCGGCGTGCACCTCGCCGGGGAATGCGGCCCGACCGTGCGCGTCAAGCTCACCCCGGCCGCCGAAGGCGTCGTGTCCCTCGTGATCGCCGACGAGCACGGCCGCGAGATCGCCCACGTCGACGCGCTGACGTTCCGCCCGGCCAGTGCCGAGCAGGTCCGCTCGGCACGCGGCGGACGCGAGCAGTCCCTGTACGCACTGGACTGGCGCCCGGCCCCGCAGGCCGCGCCCGACGCCGGCCGCGCGCAGTGGGGCGTCATCGGCGCGGAGACCGGCCGGGCCGCCCGGCTCGTCGCCGCGGGCGACGGCAGCGTCTCGCTGTACGCGTCCCTCGGCGAGGTCCTCACCGCCGACGCCCCCCGCCACCTCGTCCTGTGCCTCGACGACGCCGTCGCCCCCGGCGGCGACGACCTGCTCACCACGGTCGGCGACGCCGGCAAGCACGTGCTGGAGACCGTCCAGAAGTTCCTCGCCGAGGACCGGCTCGCCGCGTCCACGCTGGTCGTGCTCACCCGCCTGGCGCAGGCCACCGGCGCGGGCGACGACGTCGAGAGCCTGCCCGGCGCGTCCGTGTGGGGCCTGATCCGCTCCGCCCAGACCGAGCACCCCGGCCGGTTCCGGCTCGTCGACATCGACGACGAGGACAGCTCGTGGGCGGCCTTCGCGGACGCCCTCGCCCTCGGTGAGGACCAGCTGGCGCTGCGCGGCGGTACGTTCCTCGTGCCGCGGATGGTGCAGGCCGCGCCCGCCGACCACCGGCTCGAGCCGCCGGCCGACGGCGCGTACCGGCTGGGCATCACGAAGGCGGGCACGCTGGAGAACCTGACCTGGGTCCCGTGCCCCGAGGTGGAGGCGCCCCTGGAGGCCGGGCAGGTCCGCATCGCCGTCCAGGCCGCCGGCCTCAACTTCCGCGACGTCACGATCGCCCTGGGCCTCATCGACCGGACGGACTTCGACTCCGGGCTCGGCAGCGAGGGCGCGGGCATCGTGCTGGAGGTCGCGGACGACGTGGCCGGCCTCGCCCCCGGCGACCGGGTGACCGGCATCTTCAACGGCTCCTTCGGCCGCGTGGCCGTGGCCGACCACCGCCTGCTGGCCCCCGTCCCCGACGGCTGGAGCCACGCCGAGGCGGCCTCCATGCCGAGCACCTTCCTCACCGCGTACTACGCGCTCTTCCACGTGATGAAGCTGCAGAAGGGGCAGCGCATCCTCATCCACGCCGCTGCCGGCGGCGTCGGAACGGCCGCCGTCCAGCTGGCCCGGCACGTGGGCGCCGAGGTCTACGCCACCGCCGGCCCGGCCAAGTGGGCCGCGCTGCGCGCCATGGGCCTCGACGACGCGCACCTGGCGTCCTCGCGCGACCTGGAGTTCGTGGAGAAGTTCCTCGACGCCACGGACGGCCGCGGTGTCGACGTCGTACTCAACTCCCTCGCGCACACCTTCGTCGACGCCTCGCTGAAGCTGCTGCCGGGCGGCGGCAACTTCATCGAGATGGGCAAGACGGACATCCGCGACGCCCGGCAGGTCGCGGCCGACCACCCCGGAGTCGACTACCAGGCCTTCGACCTCTACGGCACGGCGGGCCCGGACACCATCCACGAGATGTTCCGCGACGTCATGGAGCTGTTCGCCGACGGACGGGTGCAGCTCAGCCCGATCTCCGTCCGCAGCATCCGCGACGCCCGCAAGACGTTCCGCGACATGAGCCAGGGCCGCCACGTCGGCAAGCTCGTCTTCGACCTGAGCAGCGGTTTCGGCGGCGGCACCGTGCTCGTCACCGGCGGCACCGGCGGTGTCGGCTCGCTGGTGGCGCGGCACCTCGTCGCCGAACACGGCGTACGGAGCCTGGTACTGGCGAGCCGTCGGGGCACGGCGGCCGACGGGGTTCCCGAGCTGGTCTCGGACCTCGAGGGGGCGGGTGCCTCCGTCCGGGTCGTGGCCTGTGACATCGCGGACCGGGCCGCCGTGGCGGACCTGCTCGCGGACATGCCCCCGCAGTACCCGCTGACGGCGGTCGTGCACGCGGCGGGTGTCCTCGCCGACGGCACCGTCGAGTCGCTGACCGCGGAGAGCATCGACCACGTGCTGCGCGCGAAGGTCGGCGGTGCGGTCAACCTGCACGAGCTGACCCGGGAGCACAGCCTCTCGGCGTTCGTCCAGTTCTCCGCCCTCGCCGGCACGCTCGGCACCGGAGGACAGGCGAACTACGCCGCGGCGAACGGCTTCCTGGACGGTCTGGCGGCGCAGCGCAGCGCATCCGGCCTGGTCGGCACCTCGCTGTGCTGGGGCTGGTGGGAGCAGAGCAGCGGCATGACCGGGGACCTGGACCAGGCCGATCTCTCCCGGCTCCGCCGGATGGGCATCGCACCGATGCCGACGGCCGAGGCACTGGCCCTGTTCGACGCGGCGTGCGCGAGCGGCAAGCCGGTCCTCGTCCCGGCCCGGGTGGACCTCGCCGGCCTGCGCAGCAAGGCCGCCGACGAGCTGCCGCTGCTGCTGCGCGGCCTCGCCGACTCCGGCCGCCCGCGCCGGAGCAGGACGGGCACGCCCAAGGACGGCGGCTCCGTGGACCTGGCCGCCAGGCTGGTCACCCTGCCGGCGGACGAGGCGGAGGCAGCGGCCCTGGACTGGATCCGCGACCAGGTCGCCGTCGTGCTCGGACACCCGTCCGGCGCGGCCGTCGACGCCGACCAGGCCTTCACCCAGCTCGGATTCGACTCGCTGACCGCGGTCGAACTGTGCAACCGCCTGGCCGCCGCCACCGGACTGCGCCTGGCGTCCACCCTCGTCTTCAGCTACCCCACGCCGCGCGAGCTGGGCCTGCACCTGCTGGGCCTGCTGCGTCCCGAGGCGGACGCGAGCCAGGACGAGGACGCTGTGATCCGCGAGGTGCTGCGGAACGTCCCGATCGACAGCCTGCGCAGCGCGGGCCTCCTGGAGCTGGTCCTGGCATGCGCCAACCCGCCCCGGGAGAACGGCGAGGCAGCCGCGGCGGACGCGGACACCGGTGCGGACGAACTGTCGGACATGGACCTGGACGCGCTGCTCGACCTGGCTCTGGATGAGAAGAGGTAAGTGACATGACCAACTCCGCGGATCAGACGGCGGAGGGCGGGGACCGGGTCCAGAGGGCGCTCCGTACGCTGCTGGAGGAGCGCGACCGCCTGCGCCAGGAGAACGACGCCCTGAAGGCCGGCCGCGGCGAGCCGATCGCCGTGGTGGCCATGGCCTGCCGCTACCCGGGAGGCGTCTCGTCGCCCGAGGAGCTGTGGGACGTGATCCGCAGCGGCCGGGACGTCGTGGACGCGTTCCCGACGGACCGCGGCTGGCGGGACGTGTACGACCCGGACCCCGACACCGTCGGCAGTGCCTACGTGCGCCAGGGAGGTTTCCTGGCCGACGTCGCCGGCTTCGACGCGGACTTCTTCGGCATCAGCCCGCGCGAGGCGCTGGCCACCGACCCGCAGCAGCGCCTGCTGCTGGAGACCTCGTGGGAGGCCTTCGAGCGGGCCGGCATCGTCCCCGCCGACGTACGCGGGTCGGAGGTCGGCGTGTTCTCCGGGGTCAGCTCCACCGAGTACGGCTGGCGTTTCCTGGAGGCGGGCCAGAGCGAGCTCGAGGGCTACCTGCTGTACGGCAGCTCGCTGAGCGTCGCGTCCGGCCGGGTGGCGTACGAGCTGGGCCTGACCGGCCCGGCGGTGTCCCTGGACACGGCCTGCTCCTCGTCGCTGGTGGCCCTGCACATGGCGGTGCAGTCCCTGCGTGCCGGGGAGTGCTCGCTCGCGCTGGCCGGCGGGGCGCTGGTGATGTCGACGCCCGCCGCCTTCGTGGAGTTCGCCCGGCAGGGCGCCCTGTCGGCCGACGGCCGGTGCAAGGCCTTCGCGGACGGGGCCGACGGGACCGGCTGGGCCGAGGGCGTGGGCGTCCTGCTCCTGGAGCGGCTGTCCGACGCCCGCCGCAACGGCCACCCGGTGCTCGCCGTCGTCCGCGGTTCCGCGGTGAACCAGGACGGCGCCAGCAACGGGCTGACCGCCCCCAACGGCCGCGCCCAGGAGAAGGTGATCCGGCGGGCCCTGGCGAACGCGGGGGTCAAGGCCTCCGAGGTGGACCTGGTCGAAGCGCACGGCACCGGGACCAAGCTGGGCGATCCCATCGAGGCGGAGGCCCTGCTGGCGACCTACGGGAAGGACCGGGACGAGGGCAGGCCGCTCTACCTGGGATCCCTGAAGTCGAACATGGGCCATGCCCAGGCCGCCGCGGGGGTCGGCGGGGTCATCAAGGCCGTGATGGCCATGCGCCACGGGTACCTGCCGAAGACCCTGCACGTGGACGCGCCCTCGCGGCACGTCGACTGGTCCTCCGGCGGGGTCGAACTGCTGGCGCAGGGCCGTGAGTGGACCCGGGCGGACGGTCCGCGCCGGGCCGGCGTGTCCTCGTTCGGCGTCAGCGGCACCAACGCGCACGTGATCCTGGAAGAGGCCCCGCGGCAGGAGCAGGCGCAGGCGCGCGTTCCGGGCCCGGACGTCGTCGGCGGGCTCGTGCCGTGGGTGGTGTCGGCCAAGAGCGCGGCCGCCCTCCGGGGCCAGGCGGACAAGCTGCGCGACTTCCTCGCCGCCGACCCGCGGGCGGACATCGCCGGCATCGGCGCGTCGCTGCTGTCGAGCCGGTCGCGGTTCGAGCACCGTGCGGTCGTGCTGGGCCGTGGCCGCGACGAGCTCCTCGGCGCTCTCGCGGCGCTCGGCGAGGGCGCGGAATCCCCCGCGGTGGTGCGCGGCTCGGCCGGCAAACTCGGCGGTGTCGCCTTCGTGTTCCCCGGCCAGGGGTCGCAGTGGGTGGGCATGGGCCGGCAGCTGTACGACACCTTCCCGGTCTTCGCGCAGAGCCTCGACGCGTGCGCGGCCGCCCTGTCCGAGTGGGTCGACTGGTCGCTGCTCGACGTGGTGCGCGGGGTGGAGGGGGCGCCGTCCCTGGACCGGGTGGACGTGGTCCAGCCGGCGCTGTTCTCGGTGATGGTGTCCATGGCGAGCCTGTGGCGCTCCTGGGGTGTGGAACCGGCCGCGGTGGTCGGACACAGCCAGGGCGAGATCGCCGCCGCCTACGTCTGCGGTGCGCTGTCGCTGAGGGACGCCACCAAGATCGTGGCGCTGCGCAGCCTGGCGCTGCTGGACCTGATCGGTCACGGCGGGATGGCGTCGGTCGCGGAGTCCGCGGACGTCGTAGCGGAACGTCTCGTTCCGTGGGGGGACCAGCTGAGCATCGCCGTCGTCAACGGCCCCCGCTCCGTGGTCGTGTCCGGGGAGCCGGACGCCCTCGACGAGTTCGTCGAGAAGATGAAGGCCGACGGCGCCCAGGCCCGCAGGATCTCGGTCGACTACGCCTCGCACTCCCACCATGTGACCCGGGTCCGCGAGCAGGTGCTCGGCCCGCTGTCCGACGTGAGCCCGAAGACGTCGCAGCTGCCCTTCTACTCGACCCTGTACGGCAAGGTCATCGACACCGCACGGCTCAACGGCGACTACTGGTACGACAACCTGCGCGAGAAGGTCCTCTTCGAAACCTCCGTCCAGCGGCTGGCCGAGGACGGCTTCCGGGTGTTCGTCGAGATGAGCCCGCACCCCGTGCTGACCGTCCCCGTGCAGGAGATCGTCGAGGACGTGGACGACGCGCTGGTCCTGTCCTCCTCGCGGCGGGACAGGGACGAGGTCGAGGCCGTGGTCGGCTCGCTCGCCCAGCTCCACGTCCGGGGCGGGTCGGTGGACTGGGACGCCCTGTTCGGGACGCGCGAGCGGGTGGACCTTCCGACGTACGCGTTCCAGCGGCAGCGGTACTGGCTGAACTCCTCGCAGACGGCGGTGGCGGCCGAGGTTCCCTCGACCGAGCCGCCGGCAGGAGACGACCACCTCGTCCCCCTGCCGGAACGGATCTCCGCCCTCTCCGGCGACGACGCGAAGGCACTCGTGCTCGAGCACGTCCTCGAGAAGGTCGCCGTCGTGCTCGGCCACCCCTCCAGCGCGTCCGTCGACCCCGATCAGGAGTTCAAGGAGATCGGCTTCGACTCGCTGCTCTCCGTGGAGCTGAGCAAGCGCCTGACCGCATCGACCGGCCTCAAGCTGAGGGCGAACCTGGTCCTGAAGTTCCCCTCGCCGAGGCGGATCGCCGAGCACGTCACGTCCTCGATGGCCGCGTAGGAAGTGTCCCGCCGGCGGGACACCGCAAGCTCCACAGCGGCTTGTCCCGCCCGGCGCCAAGTTGTCTTGAACGGCTGACCCCCTTCCCCGAAGGTGGGGGTGATCTGTGAAGTTCTCCGATTCCCGGGCCTGTTTGCTGAGGGGTTGATCTGTGTGCGTTCGTTCGGTGCGTCGTCTGCGCATAAAGGCATGTGGCGGGCGCAGGAAATGGCTCCCGACACGCCGAACCATGCGCTGACCATGTGGGATGTGGACGGTGAGCTGGACACGGCCGTCATCGAATCCGCATTCCTGCACGTGATGGGCGAGGCGGAGGTGCTGCGCGTCAACTTCGTCGACGACGGCAGCGGACTGCGCCTCGTACCCCGGGAACTGGGGGACTGGCGGCCCTTCTTCCTGGACCTCAGTGCCGAGGCCGACCCCGAGCAGGCGGCGCGCGAGGCGCTGGCCGACATGGTGCGGCAGCCGTTCGACCTGTCGAAGGACCTGCTGTTCCGACTGGGCGTGGTCAAGCTCGCGGAGGCCCGCTCCCTCCTCGTGATCGCCTACCACCACCTCATCTCGGACGGGTTCGGCGCGGGCGGCCTGCTCTCGAAGCGCCTCGCCGAGGTCTACACGGCGCTGGTGCGGGGCGAGGACGTACCGGAGATGCCCCACCCGTGGGACGCCGAGTCGTTCGCGGCCGAGGCGACGGACTACCTCGCCTCCCCGAAGTTCACCGAGGACATGGACTTCTGGCGCGACTACCTCAAGGATGCGCCGGCGCCCGCGCAGGTTCCGCGCGTCGCCCTGTCCGACTCGATGCGGGCCGCCCTCTCCGAGCCGATGAGCAGCGCCGACCGCTGGTCGGAGGTGGCCGAGACCATCGGCATGGTGAGCCGGACGCTGACCGTTCCGCGCGCCGAGGCCGACGTGTGGACCGAGACCGCGACGTCCATGGGCGTGTGGATGTCGCAGATGCTGACCGCGGCCGCGGCGGTGTTCTTCCGGCACCGCTGCGACCGTCCGGAGTTCCTCCTCTCCCTGGCCGTCGGCAACCGCGTCGGCGTGGCGAGCAGGACGCCCGGCCTGGCCGTGAACGTGGTGCCGGTGCGGGTGTCGGTCCCGCTCGGCGCGACCTTCGCCGAGATAGCCGACGCCATGGTCGACGAGACGTACGAGCTCTTCGGCCACACCGCCTGCCACTACTCGGACATCCAGCGCGCGAGCGGAACCGTCCTGAGCGGCCGCGGCAGTTTCGGCGCCGTCATGAACGTCGTCGAGTTCGTGGAGCAGCTCCACTTCGCCGACAGCCCGGCGCGCTACTCCGGCGCCACGACCGGCACCTTCGAGGAACTGTCGATCGGCGTCTACACCGACGGGAGCGCCGACAGCGACCTCTACATCCGGCTCGACGCCCCTGCCAGCCTGTACCACCGCGCGGAGCTGCGCTTCCTCGGCGAGGAGCTGATCGCGCACATCCGTGCCGTGGTGGCCGCCGGTACGCAGCCGGTCGGTGCGCTGGACGTGGTCGGCGGTGTCGAGCGCGACGGCGTCCTGACGGCGCCGAACGACACGGACGTGGCGCTGCCGGGGCTGACGGTTCCCGAGCTGTTCGCCCGGCAGGTGGAGCGGGACCCGTACGCCATCGCCATGGTGTCCGGCGACTCGGAGGTCTCGTACCGGGAGCTGGACGAGCGGTCGAGCCGTCTCGCCGAGGCGCTGCGCGGGCAGCACGTGGGACCCGAGACGGTCGTCGCCGTGGCGCTGCCCCGGTCGGTGGACCTCGCCGTCGCCCTGCTGGGCGTGGTGAAGGCGGGCGGGGCCTACCTGCCGATCGACCCGACGCTCCCGGCGGAGCAGATCAACACGCAGATCGGCGCCGCCCCGGCGCGCGCACTGCTCACCGATGCGGCGACCGCCGGCGCCCTCTCCTCGGGCCTGGACGTTCCGGCGATCGTGTTCGACGACGTCCGCCCGGACACCGCCGACGACGCGGACAACGGCGCGCCGCAGGCTGCGCTCACGGCCCACCAGGACAGCCTGCTGGCCGTCATGCACGGCTCCGCAACGACCGGTGCGGCCACCGGGGTCGCAGTGACGCACCGCAACATGGAGCGGTTCGTCAAGGACCGCCACTGCAAGGAGGCCGGCCAGAGCACGGTGCTGTGGCACGCGCCGCACACTGCCGACGTGCTCGCCCTCGAACTGTGGGTCCCCCTGCTGAACGGCGGCCGCGTGGTCGTGGCGCCCGCGGGCGAGCTCGACATCGACGCGCTGACCGCTCTGCGGGCGGCCCACGAGATCTCCACGCTGTGGCTGCCCGCGGGCCGGTTCTCGGTGATCGCCGCAGAACGCCCCGACTGCCTCGCCGGGCTGCGCGAGGTGTGGACCGGTGGCGACCGAGTGTCGACGGCCGCGCTGCGCCGGGTCCGCGAGGCCTGCCCCGAGCTGACGATCGTCACCGGCCACGGCCTGACCGAGACCACCGTCTTCGCCGCCTGCCAGCGCCTGGCCGCGGACGAACCCGTGCGCCTCGCGTCCGCGGTCGGCCGCCCGATGGACAACACCGCCCTCTACGTGCTGGGTCCGGGACTGGCGCCCGTCCCCGTCGGCGTGACCGGAGAGCTGTACGTCGCCGGTCCCGGCGTGGCCCGTGGATACGCCGGGCAGCCCGGGCCGACCGCGGAGCGGTTCGTGCCCTGCCCGTTCGGTCCGGCCGGCGCGCTCATGTACCGGACCGGGGACCGGGTGCGCTGGGGTACCGGCGGCCGGCTCGAGTACGTGGCCCGGGCCGACGCCCAGGTCGATGTACGTGGCGTTCGAGTCGAGTTGGCCGAGGTCGAAGAGGTGCTGTCCGAGCACAGCGGCCTTGCACAGTCGGTCGTGGTCGTCAAGGCCGACGGTTCCGGGCAGCAGCGCCTGGTGGCCTATGTGGTCCCGGTCCGCGGCCAGAGCGTCTCGGGCGAAGAGCTGCGCCGGTTCGCCGCGGGGTGGCTGCCGGAGTCCATGGTGCCGTCGGTGTTCACGGTGCTGGAACGCCTGCCGGTGACGGTCAACGGGACGGTGGACCGGGCGGCGCTGCCGGAGCCCGAGTTCGACGCCGGGAAGTACCGGGCACCGCGCAACGAGACCGAGCGGGTGCTGGCCGCGGCGTTCGCCGACGTGCTCGAGCTGGACCGGGTCGGCATCGACGAGGACTTCTTCGACCTCGGCGGAAACTCGCTGCGGGCGATCAGGCTGGTCGGCCTGATCCGGGCGGAGCTGAACCAGGAGGTGTCGATCCGCAGGCTGTTCGCGGCGCGCACCATCACCGGTCTCTCGGACATGTGGAAGGACCTCGCCCAGTCGAGCAGGCCGACCCTGCGCAGGAGGACGAGGGAAGGCGCCGTTCTCTGACCGGGCCGTCACACCCGAGCGCCCGCGGCACCCTGACCAGGGGCCGCGGGCGTTCGTGTTGACTGCCCGCCCGTACGCCCGCCTGCCCGCGGGTTGAGCGGGGCTCAAGTGGGCCACCACCGGGCTCCGGTGAACTTCCGACGGGGTTCAGCCCGCGCTGGATCGACCCGTGTGCGTGGTCGCGTACGGCGTTCGTGGCCGAAGCCGGTGTGGTGGCGCGAATCCATCGCTCACAAGAAAACCGCATGAGCGGTTTGTTATTGTCTTCGAGTCCTGCCTCTTTGCTCTGCCGATCCGATGGGAGTCCACTCGCCGTGGCCACCTTCCTTTACAAACTCGGCCGCCTGGCGTTCCGGCGCCGATGGCTGCTGGTCGTCCTGTGGGTGCTGATCTTCGGCGGCGTCGGAGTCGCGGCGTCCTCCGCACCCCCGCCCCCCGCCGACACCTTCTCCATGCCGGGCACCGAATCGCAGAAGGCGTTCGACCTGCTCAAGGAGAAGTTCCCCACGGCCAGCGCCACCGGCGCCAGCGCCCGCGTCGTCGTCCGCGCCCCCCAGGGCGCCAAGATCTCCGACGCGGGCCCGAAGGCCGCCGTCACCGAGCTGCTCGGAAACCTGTCCAAGGCCCCCGAGGTGACCGGCGCGACCGACCCCTACCAGGCCAACACCATCAGCCAGGACGGCACCACCGCCTACGCGGTGGTCACCTACAAGGTGCCCGGCCCCGAGGTGAGCGACGAGGCCCACGACGCCTTCGACGAGATCACCGAGAAGGCCCGGGCCGGCGGACTGACCGTCGAGGCCGGCGGTGACGCCGTCAAGATCAAGGCCGAGATGGGCGGTTCGGGCGAAGGCATCGGCATCCTGGTCTCCGCCATAGTCCTGCTGCTGACCTTCGGCTCGATGATCGCGGCCGGCATGCCGCTCCTGACCGCCACCATCGGCGTCTCCATCGGCATCTCCGGCATCACCGCGCTCGGCAGCACGTTCGGGCTCTCCGCCACCACCTCGACGCTGGCGATGATGCTCGGCCTCGCCGTCGGCATCGACTACGCGCTGTTCATCGTCTCCCGCTACCGCTCGGAGATGGCGGAGGGCCGCGACCGCGAGGAGGCCGCCGGACGCGCCGTCGGCACGGCCGGCTCGGCCGTCGTCTTCGCCGGCCTCACGGTCATCATCGCGCTGGCCGGCCTTTCCGTCGTGAACGTCCCGCTGCTCACCAAGATGGGCCTGGCCGCCTCCGGTACGGTCGCCGTCGCCGTCCTCATCGCGCTGACGCTGGTTCCCGCGCTGCTCGGCTTCGCCCCGTTCAAGGTGCTGCCCCGCCGCGAGCGCCACCTGCACTGGAGCGGGCCGCTGTCGGCCCGCAAGCAGCGCGTGTCCGCCAAGCGGGCCGCCAAGGCCGCCGCGCGCGCCGCGAAGAAGGACCCGAACAAGCCCAACCTCGGCTCCCGCTGGGCCGGCTACGTGCTCCGCAACCCGATCGCCGTCCTGCTCGTCGGCGTCGTGAGCCTGGGTGCGCTCGCGGTGCCCGCCGCCAGCCTGGAGCTCGGCCTGCCGGGCGAGGGCACCATGTCGACGGAGACCACCCAGCGCAAGGCGTACGACATGCTCTCCGAGTCCTTCGGCGCCGGCTTCAACGGCCCGCTGATGGTCACGGTCAGCGCCAAGGACGCCAAGGCCGCCGGAGACACCGTCGGCAAGGCCCTCGCCAAGGTGGACGGCGTGGCCTCGGTCTCCCCGGCCGCTGCCAACGAGGCCGGCGACACCGCCATCCTCAACGTCGTCCCGACCACCGGTCCGGCCGACAAGAAGACCGAGGACCTCGTCCATGACCTCCGCGCCCTCGCGGGCGGCCTGGAGGAGCAGACCTCCGGCGAGGTGCTGATCACCGGCCAGACCGCGATGCTCATCGACTTCTCGAAGACGCTGGACGACGCGTTCGTGCCCTACCTCGGCCTGGTCGTCGGCCTGGCCTTCGTCCTGCTGGTCCTGGTCTTCCGCTCGCTGCTCGTCCCGCTGAAGGCGGCCCTCGGCTTCCTCCTGTCGGTCAGCGCGGCCCTCGGCGCCGTCGTCGCGGTCTTCCAGTGGGGCTGGCTGAAGGACGTCTTCGGCATCGACCAGACCGGCCCGATCATGAGCACCATGCCGATCTTCATGATCGGCATCGTCTTCGGCCTGGCCATGGACTACGAGGTCTTCCTGGTCTCCCGGATGCGCGAGGCCTACGTCCACGGCGCGGGCCCGGACGAGGCCGTGGCCACCGGCTTCCGCTACAGCGGCCGCGTCGTCACCGCCGCGGCGGCCATCATGATCAGCGTGTTCTCCGGCTTCATCCTGGACGCCAACGACATGATCCAGATGATCGGCTTCGGGCTGGCGACGGCCATCCTCTTCGATGCGTTCGTCGTCCGCATGGCGATCGTGCCGGCCCTGTTCGCCCTGCTCGGCAAGGCCGCCTGGTGGCTGCCCCGCTGGCTCGACGCACTCCTGCCGAACATCGACGTGGAGGGCGAGAAGCTCAACCGCATCGTGGCCCGCTCGGTCCCGGTCCCCGAGCGCGAGCTCGCGGACCGCGTCTCCTAGCGGATCCCCGCAAGGGACACGCACCGCGGACTCCCGCCGCGGACCGGCCCCCGTCCGGAACCGTCAGGGAGCCGCACACCCGGCCGGCCCGGTGGCATCAGCCACCGGGCCGGCCGTCGTCTGCGCCGTGGCCCGCGGCCCTCACTGATGCGGGATGTCGACGCCCGCTGCGCGCAGGTTCGTCTCGAGCAGCTCGGTCAGCCGGGCGGCCGCCGGGGCCTGGTCCTCCCGGTGGTGGTTGATGAGCCCGTAGCGGGTGGCGGCGTC
The DNA here is from genome assembly GCF_041200175.1 of Streptomyces sp. R33. Taxonomy (NCBI): domain Bacteria; kingdom Bacillati; phylum Actinomycetota; class Actinomycetes; order Kitasatosporales; family Streptomycetaceae; genus Streptomyces; species Streptomyces sp. R33. The sequence continues at coordinate 172,101 of NZ_CP165728.1, forward strand.
GGGCCTGGCCTGGAACTCGGCCGGCATCGACAGCAGTTCGCGGTTGGCCAGCATCTTGGCGGCCAGGGCGGACGCGAGCTCGTCCAGCCGTGCGTCGTCCGGATCCCACGCCTCGGCCTCCTGGCAGAGCTTCATCAGCTCGACGTACTGGGGGTCGCCGAGCTGGCGCTCGAGCTGGGTCAGGAAGCTGTCGAAGAACTCCGGTACCAGGGCACGGGCCAGAATCAGGGCCTCCTGCTGGATGGCCACGTACTCGGCACCGAAGCCGAGCTCCGCGAACCGGTCCAAGGCCGCGCAGGCGCGCTCGGGCAGCAGCAGGCGGTCGCCGGCGGCGAGCCGGTGCAGCACCGCGCGCCGCGCGATCAGCTCCTCGATCCGCTCCGTTAGCCGCCGCTCGACGTCGTCCAGGGCGGAGACGAACTGCTCGGGATCGGCGTCGAGCAGATCCCCGACCTCGGCCAGCGGTACGCCCGCGTCGGCGAGCGTCCGGGCCTGGACCAGCCGCAGCATGTCGGACGACCCGTACCGGCGATAGCCGGAGCGGTCGCGTTCCGGTTCGTCGACCAGGCCGAGCCGGTGGTAGTGGCGCACGGTCTTCACCGTGACGCCGGCGAACGCGGCCGCCTGACCGATCGTGAGTCCGTACACCATCGGCTCAGCGGGCCCGCTGGTCGTGCGCGGCCGCGGTCTCGCGGACGGCCGCGGCGATCGCCCGGAAGTCCCTGGCCAGGATCTTGGAGTGGTTGCTCGCGACCTTCGCGCTCACCTTGACGTTCGGGTTGCGGGCGAGCACGGGATCGAGTGCGGTCCGCATCTTCTCCATCTCCTCCTGGCCCCCGCCGAGGCTGCCCCCGGTGGCGAGGACGTACCGCACCGGGCAGGTCAGGCGGTCGAGCACCGGCTCGATGGCGGCGTTGATCTCGTTGGCCTCGATGTTGATGTCGGCATGCTGGTCGGCGGTCATCCGCGCGGCCAGGCCCAGCGGGCGCACCAGCGGCAGCAGCCACCGCATCCGGCGGAACAGGCGCCGGATCCGCTCACGGCCCTCCTCGCCGGTCAGACCGTACGGAATGCCGCCGTCCACCGGCACGATCCCCACGACCCGGCCCGGATTCCGGTCGGCCCAGTGCGCCGCGAGCGCCGCACCGTACGACCACCCGACGAGCAGCGGCCGCTCCACCCCGGTCGCATCGAGGACGGCATCGAGGTCGCGGACGCACGCCTCGAAGGAGTAGTCCGCCGACCGCTTCGACCGGCCGCGGGCCCGCTCGTCGTACGTGATGTGCCGCCAGCCGGAGTCGAGTTCGGCGATCACGGGCCGCCAGGGCCGGGAGTCGGCGTAGGAGCCGTTCAGATAGACGAGGGGGCGGCCGGGGCCACGGGTATCGGTGACGGCCAGGGCCGTGTCGTCGACAGGGACCATGCCGGTCCAGGGCGAGGAAGTGGAATGGGTCATGCCATCAGCGTCCACCCTGACCCAGGGTCAAGGTCAACCCGGCATATTGAGCCGCACTCCGGGCATCGCGGTGGAACACGAAGACCCCCGGTGTGGTGGTGTCAGGACACCACCACACCGGGGGTCTTCGCCACATCCGGGCACGGCGGCGGCCGGCCGGGAAGGCGGGTTCAGGCAGCGGCGGAGGCGAGCAGTCCCTCGGTGACGGCCGCCGCGACCTCGTCGACCTGGTCGACGAGGTAGAAGTGGCCGCCGGGGTAGACCTTCAGATCGAAGTCACCGGTGGTCTGCTCGCGCCACGTCCCGGCCTCCTGGACCGTCACCATCGGGTCGCTGTCCCCGATCAGGGTGGTGATCGGAGCGGCGAGCGGCTCTCCCCCGCGCCATTCGTACGCGGCGAGGGCCCGGTAGTCGGCTCGCAGCGCCGGCAGTACCAGCTCCAGGACCTCGGGGTTGTCGAGCATCGACTGATCGGTGCCGCCCAGCCTGCGCAGCTCGGCCAGCACGTCGGCGTCCTCGTAGAAGTCGTACTGGGAGCTGGTGCCGGGCTGCGGCGCGCCCCGGCCGGAGAGGAACAGCCGCTGGGGCCCGGGCAGATCGCCCCGGGCGACGAGCAGCCGGGCCGTCTCGAACGCGACGAGCGCGCCCATGCTGTGGCCGAACAGGGCGTACGGCCGTCCGGGGTCCGAGGCCAGCTCGTGGGCCAGCTCCTCGGCCACTGCCTCCACGAGCGGGGCCACGGCCGTGAACGGCTCCTCGTGGTACCGGTCCTGGCGGCCCGGGTACTGCACGGACACCACGTCGAAGTCCGCGGGCAGCGTACGCGCCAGCTGCACGTACGCCGTCGCGGAGCCTCCCGCGTGCGGGAAGCAGAAGAGGCGTGGCCCGTTTCCCGTGGTCGTGGTCGTGGTGAAGCGCCGGAACCACGTGTTGTTCATGGTCGGTGTGTCCCTTCGTCTGTGCCGGCAACACGGCCCCCGCTGATCACACCGACCGAACCGGCGGCGGACAGAGCGAAAGCCCGCCGGTGCCCTCGGGGGATGGGGCGCCGGCGGGCGGTTCGATGCCCCGCGAGGGCTCGCGCCCGTCCGTATCGGAGCTCATGTCCCGAGCATCACGCCCCGTCCTCGACGACCGCTCGCGGTCCGCTGGAGAACCCGTACAGCCGGTGCCGGGAATGCCGCGGGGGCGGCGTGCGCCGGCGGGTGCCGGTGTACGCCGCCCCGGGACGGGTCGGGCTGTCATGGCTGTTACTTGGGATCGCGGTTGAAGGATGCGGTGGACCAGCGGTAGCCGAGTGCGATGAGGGCGATGGACCAGCCGAGGGCGAGCCAGCCGTTGTGGCCGATTTCGGTGCCGAGCAGGAGCCCGCGCAGGGTCTCGATGACGGGCGTGAAGGGCTGGTACTCGGCGATGGGCTGGAACCAGCCCGGCATCGAGTCGATCGGGGTGAACGCGCTGGAGATGAGCGGCAGCAGGATCAGCGGCATCGCGCTGTTGCTGGCGGCCTCGGCGTTGGGGCTGGCCATGCCCATGCCGATGGCGATCCAGGTGAGTGCCAGGGCGAAGAGGGCGAGCAGTCCGAACGCGGCCAGCCATTCCAGGGCCGTGGCGTCGTGGGACCGGAAGCCGATGGCCACGCCGACGATGCCCACGAGGACGACGCTGGCGAGGGATTGCAGGACACCGCCGATGACGTGTCCGATCAGCACGGATCCGCGGTGGATGGCCATCGTGCGGAAGCGGGCGATGATGCCTTCGGACATGTCGGTGGAGACGGATACCGCGGCGCCGACGACGGTGCTGCCGATGGTCATGAGCAGGATGCCGGGGACGATGTAGGCGATGTACTCGTCGCGGCCGCCGCCGCCGAGGCCGCCGCTCATCGCGCCGCCGAAGATGTAGACGAAGAGCAGCAGCAGCATGACCGGCGTCATCAGCAGGTTCAGCGTCAGGGACGGGTAGCGGCGCGCGTGCAGGAGGTTGCGGCGCAGCATCGTGGACGAGTCGCGCACGGCGAGGGAGAGGGAGCTCATCGGACGGACCCCTTCGGCTGGTTCTGGGCGGGGATGCTGGTGTTTTGTCTGCTGCGGGTCAGAGGCTGCGGGCGGTGATGTCGCCGTAGTTGGTGCTGGCGTGGATGTTCAGGCCGGCGACGCCTTCGCTGTTCTGGAGCGAGTTGAGGATCCGGCCGTAGGTGGTGCCGGCGTCCAGGGAGGCGGAGACGCCGCGGGCGGCACCGACCGTGATCTCACCCAGTTCCGTGCGCAGCGTGACCGTGCCGCGGACCGCCTCGGCGATGTGGAGGTCGCCCTTCTGGGTGCTGATCTGCGCGTCCCCGCCCAGGCGGCCGACCGAGACGTCACCCGACATGAGGGTCATACGGGCGCTCGCCGCCTCGTCGATCTTGACCGTGGCCTGCGCGCCCTCGAAGGAGACGTCACCGAGGCGCCCGACGCCCCGGAACTCGCCGCTGGCCAGCTTCGCTTCGATACGGGAGCCGGCGGGCAGCTGGACGGTCAGTTCGATGGAGCCGGAAGAGCCGAGCACCCGGTTCTTGGCCGGTGCGGCCTCGATGCGCAGGACACCGTCGATGTAGGTGGCGGTGGTCTCCTCGGCGGCCTTCACGTCCCGGCTCTTGGAGGCGTCGGCGGGCAGGATCTCGACGGTGGTGTTGTCCCGGTCGGCGGCGATGAACCGGACGCGTCCTGCGGGGATGTCGACGACGGTGGAGCTGGCGGCGGGGGTGTCGAACTTCTGCATGGTGCTCTCCTTCTTCTGCAGCGTGCGCTCCGTCGGCCCGCTGTTTCTGATGATGGAAAAGCTACGTTGCATTCATGGATCCGGCAACAGGTTCGTTGCGCAAAATCAGCATCACCGCAGGTGATAGCCAAGAAATCGTTGCAATGTTCCTGAACCTAACGCAACAAGGAGTGCTTGTTCGTTGCAATGGACTGAGCGTGAATGCGATACTTGGAGACACCACAGATCACGAACGCGCCCTCGGAGCCGACAGCGGCGGCCCCGGTACGCAGTGCACGGTTCATGCCCTGTCCGGCGGCCCGTGCGGTCCGCATCCCGGCCGTTCCCGTCCCCCGCCCGGCGCTTAGGGTGATGTGGATCAACCCATCGGTTGGTCAGGGGATCGGGGGGAACCGATGAACAGCGCGACCGAGGTGTTCCAGCCGCTGCAGGAGGACGATCCGCAGTCGGTGGCCGGCTACCGCCTCGTGGCCCGGCTCGGTGCGGGTGGCATGGGCCGGGTGTACCTCTCGTACACCCGGGGCGGCCGCCCGGTCGCGATCAAGGTGGTGCGGCCCGAGCTGGCCGAGGATCCGGCGTTCCGGCGGCGGTTCCGCCGCGAGGTGGAAGCGGCCAGGCGCGTCCGGGGGGCGTACACCGCCGAGTTGATCGATGCCGAGGCGGACGGGGTGCCGCCCTGGCTCGCCACCCTCTACGTGCCCGGGCCCTCGCTCACGGAGGCCGTCGCCCGGCGCGGACCGCTGCCGGTGCCCGCGGTGCTGTGGCTGGTGGCCGGGGTGGCCGAAGCCCTCCAGGCCATTCACGGTGCCGGCATCGTGCACCGGGACCTGAAGCCCTCGAACGTACTCCTGGCCGCCGACGGGCCCCGTGTCATCGACTTCGGTATTTCGCTGGCGTCCGGCACCACCGCGCACACCGCCACGGGCACCGCCATCGGCACGCCCCAGTACATGGCCCCCGAGCAGGCGTCGGCGGGCGAGGTGACGACAGCAACCGACGTCTTCGCGCTGGGCCAGACGGCGGCGTTCGCCGCGCTGGGCGAGCCGCTGTACGGAGACGGCCCCGCCGTGAGCGTGCTGTTCCGGATCGTGCACTCCGACCCCGATCTCTCCCGGCTGCCGGAGCCGCTGCGTCCGCTGATCGCCCGGTGTCTGGCCGCCGATCCGGAGGAGCGGGCCACCCCGGCGGAGATCGTCGCGTGGTGCCGGCAGCGGCTGGGCGAGGACGCCGACGGGGGCGGCGGCCCGGCCGTCTGGCGGGAGGTGACGGGGCCGGAGGTGATGATTCCGGCGCCGGTCCCGGATCCCACCCCGGTGCACACCCTGCCGCTGGTCGGCCGGCCGACGCCGGCCGAGCCGCAGGAACGGAACCCGCGCAGGCGGCGTACCGCGCTGATCGCGGCCGCGGCGGTGACAGCAGGGGTGCTCGTGCTGACAGGGCTGGCCTGGACGGTCATGGACGCGACGGACAGACAGCGCGACCGGGACGCGGCAGCGGCCGCCTCGGCCGCGGCAGCCCACAAAACACCATCAGGCCCGGCCGGCTCAGCGGCCGCCGACGGGAAGCCGGCCGCTTCCGGGTCCGGATCCGCCTCCGGACCCGGAGGCGCAAGCACGCCCCAGCCACCGAAGCCCGTTCCCCACACCATGCTGATGCTGGAGGAGAAGAACTCCATCAGCCTCAAGGACCCGGTCCGGCACGAGGACCGCACGGGCGACATCCGCCTGACGTGCGCGGAGCAAGAATGCGCCCTGGAGAGCGACTCGAGCCTGATGACCCTGCTGTTCGGAGAGCCGAGCGGCTCCTTCGAGGAGTGCCGGGCACTCACGGCGAACGGCTCCCGGAGAGTCCCGCTGGCCGCGGTGGCGCTCGGCAGCGAGATCTGCGTCAGGAGCCCGTCGGGGGACATCGCGCTGCTCGTGATCCAGGTCAAGTCGACCGTCCACGTGAAGGGCGTACCCAACTTCGTGTCGACGGACATGACGGTCTGGCGGACCCCGGCAGCCTGACGCCTGCTGGTTGGCGAACTCCACCTTGCCGTCGGCGCCCACCGGCACCGTCGCCAGGTCGGCCACGGTCGTGCCGGCCGTCCCGACCGGGGCGGCGAACGCCTCGGGCAGGGCCACGTCCGGTAAGGCGGCGCCCCTCTGATCGTGTCGGAGCATGACAACGACGATCAGCCGCCCGCACGGGAGTTGGCTTCCGCCTCGGCATGCAGGATGTTCCGCCCTACCTCTTTTTGGGCCGTCGAACCCATGGCTATGTTTCGCTCGGCTGAGAACCTGCCGATCCGAAGGGTGGGAGAACCTTGAACTCCCCGAGGGGCCGTCAGCTTGCTGGCGGCCCCTCGCCTGCTGGTAGCGACTTTCGTTCGTTGTCAGTGGTGCCGATTAGGGTGATCGTCGTGACGACGGCAGCAGCAGTGGCAGCGGAGGAGACCGGGCACGCCCAGTACACCTTCCGGCTGCGTGTGTCGTCGACCGCGCTGGGCCGGCTGGATGCCGAGTGGGCGCGGTGTCGTTGGGTGTGGAATGAGTCCGTGGCGGTGTCCCGGAAAGTCCACAAGCTGAACAGGACCGCTGAGCAGAAGATCACGTGTGGTCCGGCGCAGCTCGACAAGATGCTGACCGAGGCCCGCCGTTCGATGGGATGGCTGCGTGAGGGGGCTTCGGTTCCGCAGCAGCAGATCATCCGGGACGTCGCGAAGTCCCGGGCCAAGGCGCTCAAGGACATCAAGGCGAAGCTGCCGATGCGCCAGCGCGTCGGGATGCCCAGGGTGAAGAAGAAGCGGGAAGCCCTGCCGTCGCTGAACTGCACGCAACGCGGGTTCAGGTTGAAGGACAGACGCCTGCACCTGGCCGGCGGGATCGTGCTGACGGTGGTGTGGTCGCGTGACCTGCCCTCTGACCCGAGCAGCGTGCGGGTGTACCGCGACAGCCTCGGACACTGGTACGCGTCGTTCGTCGTGACCGCCGAGGTGCAGCACCTGCCGCAGACCGGCTGGGTGGTCGGCGTGGACTGGGGCGTCAGGGAGACTGCGACGACCACCTGCGACGACCACCTGCGACGCGCACGACCTCCCGCACGCCGGGCACGGGAAGAGTGCCGGGCAGGCGGCGAAGGTGTCCAAGAAGATCGCCCGCTAGCGGCAGGACACCGGCCGCAAGTGGGCCAAGACCTTGGCCCGCGACTTCGACGCCCACGCGGTCGAGGACTTCCGCCCGAAGTTCCTCGCGAAGACCACCACGGCCCGCAAGGCGGCCGACGCGGCGATCTCCGCGGCGAAGACGGCCCTGATCGAGATGGGCCGCAAGCACGGTCGTGCCGTGCACCTGGTACACCCCGCGCACACCACGATGGACTGCGCGCGGTGCGGAGCGAGAGCCAAGCACGCACTACCACTTTCCGAACGAACGTATACGTGCACCGCGTGCGGGGCGGTGTCCCCCAGAGACAAGAACTTCTTCCGCGTGATGCTCGTCCGGGCTGGTCTCAACCCGGCTAGTGCCGATCTTGTAAGACCCGCCACCTGCTAGGTGCCAGGCACAGTGAGCTAGGAATCCCCGTCCCTTTCGGGCGGGAAGGATGTCAAGTAAGGACGCCAGCCGTGCAGGACGAAACACGCCACGAGGTCAGCAGCGAGCGCATGGCCCACGCGCTCGAGGACATCGGCCGGCGGACCCGGCGGCGGTGGTACGACATGCGCTACGACCACGCATCCCCGGCGAGGATCCAGGAGCTGCACGACGAACTCCTCGACCACGTCGCCGCCCGCACCGTGGCGGACCCCGCGCTCGACGAGCCGACGCGCTCGGCACTGCGGACCGCTGCCGAGTGCTCCCTGGGGGTGCTGAGCCTCGGCTGCTTCCCCCACGGCGACCAGGAGATCCTCTTCCCGCTCATCGACGAGACGCTCAGCAGCGAGGACATCGAGTTCGGCGACGTCGTCGAACTCGACCCCGACGGGCAGGCCCCCAACGCCAGGACGTGGCTCGACACGTTCGAAACGTGCATGGTCAGCGGCCTGGTGTGGGAACGGCAGAAGGTGATCGGCCTGCTGTTGCGCAACGACTATGCGCCCGCGATCCACGACGGGGTGCCGCACTCGAAGCTGAACTCGACGTCGGACCCGGCCGATCTCGCGGCGATGGACGCACTGTGCGGCTACCTGGCCAGGGCAGACGGGCACCTGCCACGCAACCGGCCCGCCGTGACCCTGCGCAAGCCGGACGCCGACGAGCGCGCCCGGGCCGCCCGAAGGCTCGACGCAGCCGGCCCGCTGACACAGGACCAGCGTCTGCTTCGGGTACTCCTCGACGACGACCAGCACGCCTTCGAGCGGGCACTCGCGACCCGGCTCATCGAGCACCGGGAGAGCGTGGGCCCCGATCCCGCCCCCCGCACCCTGCTGCCACTCGGCGCTCTCGCCCTGGCCGCCCTTGCCGTCCAGGTGCACGGGTGGGAGCCCGGCGTCCGGTCCGGCTATCTGCCGCACACCATGCTGGGCTCCCCGGATGCGCTGCAGCGAGCAGCGGACGGATCAGCCGTCCGGATCGGCGCTCTCGTACCGCTGACCCGGCCCGGCTGGGCCGAGGCGGGCCGGCACCTGCTCGCCGGACTCGAGCTGGCCGTCCGCGAAGTCAATGACGCCGGCGGGATCCTCGGGCGACCGCTCGAGCTGGTGGTCCGGGACACCGCGGCCGACCCGCAGAGGGCGGCGGCGGCCGTGGACGAACTGGCCGGCCTGGGCGTGGCCGCGTTGGCGGGGGAGTACCACAGCGTCGTCGCCCGCGCCGCTGCCGCCAGGGCCGACGCCCTCGGCCTGCCGTTCCTCTGTTCGTCAGCCGTGCTCGACGAGCTCACCGAACAGCCGACGCACTGGGTCGCGCGCCTCGCCCCGGCGCAGTCCCACGGCTGGCGGATCTACGCAGACTTCCTCCTCGGCGCGGGCCACAGCCGTATCGCCGTGGCAGCACAGCCGAGTGTCTACTGGGCTTCCGGGACCCGCATCCTGCGGGACCACCTCGCTCCACGCGGCGGCACCGTCATCGAACTCGACATGAGCGCGCTCACCCCCGCGGCGCTGTGCGACGAACTCGTCGACCACCGCGCGACAGCGCTCCTCCTCCTGGTCGGCCACCCCGAGCCGGCCGTGCCGATCGTCGAGTCCGTCCGCCACGACCCGCGCCTCGCCGAGATCCTGATCGGTGCCCCGGCCGGACAGCCGGAGTTCGCCGAATGGGCGGCGCTGCTGGGCGCCGACGGCGCCGCGATCCCGTTCCTGCGCTACCTGCCCGAACAGCTCGGTCCCCTCGGTGCACGCGTCGGGGCGGCCCTCCGCGAGCGGCTGGGCGAAGCGCCCTCCTTCGTCGCCTTCGAGGGTTACGACACGGTCGCCGTCCTCGCCGACGTGCTGCGTTCCAGCGGCGCGGACCGGGCGCGCACGGCCGAATCCTGGCCGCGCGTTGCAGTGGAAGGCACCCGCGGCCGGATCCGGTTCTCCCGCACACCGGGCATCAGCGTCTGGCAATGGACTTGGACGCCGGTACAAGTCGCCGACCGGGATCCGGCGGAACCCGACCGCTTCCGAATCCTCCACACCGGCTGAGGGCGCCGCCCTCCCCCCTCGTTTTCAGAGCATGAGGATCCGAGGGACGTCCCGGCCGACCGCGACCAGGTTCTTCGTACTGCGCACGTCCTTCACCCGCCGACCGGCCCCGGCGACGGTGCCGGCCCTCTGGTGCGCGTGCCGGTGGTACGCCACGCTGGCCGCGGGCGGGAAAGGGGGAGGGCGTGATGAGGGCTCTGACTCCGCGCGGTGTCATGCGCTGGCCACTGGTTCTGCATGTCGTCACGGCACTGCTGCTGGCCGGTGCTGCATCCATAACGATCTTGGGGCTGCTGTGGCTGACGCTGGGGGCACCTCGAATACAGGTGGCCGGACCGCTCAAGCCCAGCGACACCTACGACGCCATCAAGATCGCACTGGCTGTCGTGGCCGGAGCCGGCGGCGTAGTGGCACTCGTAGTCGCCTATCGACGCCAGCATCTCAATGAGACCACCGACGCCCGGGAATACGACAAGGCGCTGATCGAACGGTTCGGCGCCGCCGCCGGGCAACTCGGAGCCGACCAGCCGGCTGTACGCATGGCGGGCGCCTACGCGATGGCACGGCTCGCCGATGAATGGCCTCAGGAACGGCAGATGTGCATCGACGTGCTGTGCGGCTACCTGCGCATGCCACACGCACCCGATCCACCCACGGACGACCAGGTGCTCACGACCTGGCGCCGCGAACGGAAGGTTCGTGAGATCGTCCTGCAGCTCATCGGTGCCCACTTACGCGATGAGGCCCCTGAATCCTGGCAGGGCCACGACCTCAACTTCGCCGGCGCCGTCATCGACGTGGCCGACCTCCGTGGTGCCCGTTTCACCGGCGGCGACATCGTCTTCGTGGAGACGGTCTTCGTGGCTCACGGCCGAGACCAGGTCGTCTTCGACGAGGTCGACTTCGCCGAAGGCAGCTGCGTCTACTTCCGGCTGGCCGAATTCCGCAGCGGCTCCGTCCGCTTCAACCGGGCCACCTTCAGCGGCGGCTGGGTCACCTTCGACAGTGCCCGCTTCACAGGCGCACAGGTCAGCTTTCGGGACGCTGCCTTCGCGGCGGGCGAGATCCTCTTCGAGGACACCGACTTCTCCGAAGGGTGCGTGGACTTCGAAGGCGCCACGTTCACCGGCAGCACGGTGAATTTCCGTGAGCACCATCTTCCGTCCGTGTACGTCACGGTGCCGCCCGCCCGTTTCAGTGGCGCCACCGTCGACTTCTCGCAGGCAGCCGACTTCACCCACCCTCCCCGGTTCGGCCTGCAGGCGCTGCCTCCCGGTCTCCGGCTTCCCCCGGGCACCAGCATCTCCGACCTGCCTTGACGAGGCGCCGAAGTATGACCGGACGGTCACAGGATCCGGTTCCGGGAACGGACGGGGTGCGGCGTACATCTAGCCGGTCGGCGAGGCTCCTGCGGGGGCCTCGCCCGACAGTATCGGCAAGAACCGGGCGGCGGCCGACCGGTGGTGAGTGGCAAGGCGGGGCAGGAATGAAGGCGGTAGCGGTGACGGGCGGTTCCCCGGACACCCCGGAGAGTCCGGCGACGGAAGGGACCGGGGCCCCGGTGACGGATCCCGGTACGCAGGACACGCCCCCCGGCACCGGCGGCTCGGAGACCCCGGAGCGTGCAGAGGCCGAAACGCCCGCCGAGGCCGAGGCCGAGGCCGAGGCCGACGGCGCCGCGGAGACCGGGCCCGACGAGGGCGCCCCGGCCGAACCCGAGGCGAACGCAGAAGCCGAGCCGGAGGCTGACGCGGAGCCCGAGTCGAAGGCTGACGCGGAAGCCGAGGCGGAGCAGGAATCCGAGCCGGAGGCTGACGCGGAACCCGACGCGGAACCCGACGCGGAGCCCGAGCCGGAGGCTGACGCCGAGCCGGAGCCGGGGCCGGAGCCCGACGCGGAGCCCGAGGCGGCAGCCGAGCCCGAGGCCGACGCGGAGCCGGAGGCTGACGCCGAGCCGGAGCCCGAGCCCGAGGCTGACGCGGACCCCGAGCCGGAAGCCGAGGCCGAGCAGGCATCCGAGCCGGAAGCCGAGGCCGAGCAGGCATCCGAGGCGGAGGCCGAAGGCAGCTCCGCCGCCGAGCCTGAGGCCGGCGAGACCGCGCCCGAGGCCGAAGCACAGCCCGACACGGAGGCGGAGCCCGACGCGGAGGCCACCGGCGGGCCCGCACCCGAGCCTGACGTGGAGGCCGGCGGCCGGGAGGTAGCCGAGCCCGAGGCGGAGGCCGACGGCCGGGAGGTACCTGAGCCCGAGACCGAGGCCACCGGCGAGGGTGATGGCGGCGGCGGTGCGGCCCAGGACGAGGACGCACCTGACGAGTCGGCCGAGGAAGCCGAAGCGGTCGAGGCCGAAGGGCCCGCAGAGGACGGTCCGGCGGACGACGCGGGCCGCAAGCCCCGGCAGGCGCCGTCCTGGGCTCGGAACGACGCGGCCGAGGCCGACGCGGAGGACCCGGAGCGCACCAGCCAGTTCGTGGCCCTGAAGGAGCTGGACGCCCCGGCGGAGAAGGCCCCTTGGCCGGCAGCCGTACCGCAGAACCGGCGCCCGGCTCCGGCCGCGACCCCGGCCGCGACCCCCGCCCAGGCTCCGGCCGCCGCCCCCGCCCAGGCCCCGGCCGCGGCTCCCGCCGGGGTCGTCGAGCCCACCCGCAAGGTCCCGCTCCCCCCGCAGCCCCCGCTGGACCTGCTGGCCGAGCTCACCAACACCGCGCCCCCACCGGAGACCCCGCGCCGCACCGCCGTCCGGCGCGTGAAGATCTGGACCCCGATCCTGCTGCTCCTGGCCGGCGCGGTCACCGGCGCGCAGCTGCTGCGCCCGCTGCCCGCCCCGCAGATCGTCGCGGCCGAGCAGGCGCACACCCTCGACGGGCAGTTCTCCGTACCGTGGCCCGCCAAGGGCCAGGGGGCCGTACGCGTGCCCGGTTCCGGCGACGTCGGCGCCTTCGGCGAGCAGAAGCCCGTCCCCACGGCGAGCGTCGCCAAGGTGATGACGGCCTACGTGATCCTCAAGGGCCACCCGCTCCGCAAGGGCGAGGCCGGCCCCCAGATCGAGATCGACACGAAGGCAGTGGCGGACGGCACCTCGGAGCACGAGTCCCGGGTCGAGGGGCTCGTCGCCGGTACGAAGTTCAGCCAGCAGGACATGCTGAAGATGCTCATGATCCCGTCGGGCAACAACATCGCCCGGCTGCTGGCGCGCTGGGACGCCGGCACCGACGCCGAGGCGGCCTTCGTCGCGAAGATGAACGCCGCGGCCAAGGAGCTCGGCATGGAGAACACCACGTACACGGATCCCAGCGGTCTGGACGCCGCGACCGTCAGCACGGCCGCCGACCAGCTGAAGCTGGCCGAGGCCGTGATGAAGGACGAGGCGTTCCGTTCGGTGGTCGCGCTGCCGAGCGCCGAGATCAAGGGGCTGTCCACGCCGCTCATCAACAACAACACCCTGCTCTCGGCCAACGGCCTGAGCATCCGCGGCATCAAGACCGGGTCCAGCACCCCCGCGGGCGGCACGCTGATGTGGGCGGCGTACAAGTCGGTCGGTGACGAGACCCCGCTGATCCTCGGCACGCTCATGGACCAGCACGTGGACGGCCCGGACCTCAACGGCGAGAACAGCCTGAAGCTCGTGCTGGCCAACAGCAAGAAGATCATCGAGGCGGTACGGCAGGCGCTCGCCTCGGCTCCCGTGGTCCGCAAGGGCCAGACCGTCGGGCACGTGGACGACGGCCTCGGCGGCCGTACCCCGCTGGTGGCCACGAAGGACCTGAACGTGATCGGCGTTCCGGGCCAGCAGCTGAAGCTCACCCTGCGGCCGGGAGCGTCCGGGACCCCGCACGCCGCGAAGGCGGGAACCGAGGTCGGCGTCCTCACGGCCGGCGACGGGGAGGGCGCGAAGAGCGTCCCGGTGGCGGTCGCAACCGACCTGGCCGAACCCTCCTTCGGCGCCCGCGTCACCCGCCTCCGCTAGGGGGTGCCGGCTCCCGACGTCGTCAGCCGTTGTCCTTCTGCTGGGCGGTGGGGGACGGCTTGCCCTCGCAGCCGCAGCCGCCGCGCTGGACGGTGAAGCGGCGGCGCGGCGCCGGCGCGGCGGCGGGAGCGGCGGATCCGGCGGCGTCGGAAGCGGCGTCGGAAGCGGTGTTGCCCGGGCGGGTGTACTCGGTCATGTCTCCTGCTTTCGGGTGGGTGCGGCGCCGATGCGGCTCCGCACGAAGGTGATCGGAGTGGTTCAGGGTCGGGTGGCGCCCCAGGAGAACCCTGCGAACGCCGGACGGGCGGTGGGGGCCTGCGGGGCCTCCACCGGAGGTGTGAGCGAGCGGACCGGGGCCTGCGGGCCGGCCGTCGACAGCCGGCGCGCGGCGTGGGCGGCCCTTTCGGCCAGTCCCTGTGCCGTGCCCGGTTCGTAGAGTGCGCTGTCGTATTGGAGGAGCAGTTTCAAGCCACCTGCGCTACGTGAGAACTGGAACGAGAGCTCGAACAGGCCCTCGGCCAGCGGGATGGCGCCGCCGGTGAGCCGGAGCGCGCCCGGGCCGGTGTCGATCTCGTCCCAGAGGGTCACCCACACGTCGAAGTACGGGTTGCGGCCCGGGCTGCGCGGCGGGTCCAGGGTGCGCACCAGCTCGTTGAACGGCAGACCGCCGTGGTCCATCGCGCCGACCGCCTGGTCCGCGAGGTCGTCGACCAGCGCGACGCAGGGCGTTCCGCCCTGTACGGCGGTCCGCAGGACCACGGTGTTGACCATGCAGCCCACCGCGCCCGCGGGACCGGGCCCGAGGGCGGGGCGGCGGCTGACGGCCGTGCCGAGGCTGATGTCGCCGGCGCCGGTCGCCTCGTGCAGCGTGGCGGCGACGGCGGCGGCCAGCACCGGGAACAGCCCCGTACGGCGGCTGCGCGCGAGCTCCTCCAGCGCCTCGAGTTCGGCGGCGTCGAGGTGGACGGCCGTGACCGCGGTGGCCCGCCCGGCCGGGCCGCTGCGCGGACGGTCGACGGGCAGCGGGAGCGGAGCCGGCGGCGGGCTCAGCCGGCTGCGCCAGTAGGCGAGTTCGTCCCCGCCGGACGGCTCGTACGCAGCGTGGCCGGGCACTCCCGGAGCCGCCTCCGGACCCGTCCCGGCCAGGGCCCGGGCGATGATCTCGAGCGAGGTCTGGTCGGAAACGATGTGGTGCAGGACGACCAGCAGCTGGTCCCGGCCGCCGGGGCGGCGCAGCAGTGCGGCCCGCACCAGCGGCCCGTGCGCGAGGTCGAACGGCGCGTGGGCCCACTCCTGTACGGCGGCCGCGCGGGCAGCCTCGCCGGGCAGGTCCAGGACCGCCAGGCGGGCGCGCTCGGCGGCGGGGCCGGAAACCGGCTCCCCCCACTCCTCGCGGAAGACGGTGCGCAGCTGCGGCTCGCGCTCCTGGAGGCGGGCGAACGCGGCGCCCAGCACCTCGGGATCGGCGACGCCCTGGCACTCCAGCAACATCGGCACGTGGTACGCGGCGCTCCCGCGCGCCCCCGTGCCCCGGGTCCGGTCCTCCAGCCACAGCCACCGCTGAGCCCCGCTGACGCCCTGCGACCCGTCGGTGTCCCCGGCCGGGACCTCGGCCTCGGCTTCGGCCGCAGCGGACACGGAGGCCGAGGCCGAGGCACAGCGTGGCGCCAGCCGGTCGGCGAGGTCGGTGACGCTCGGGCATTCGAAGACGTCGCGGACGCGGACCGGCACGAACAGCCGTTGCGCTGCCGCCGCAGCCAGGGAGGCGGCCTTGAGGCTGGTGCCCCCGAGCAGGAAGAAGTCGCCGCTGTCCGAGACCGGTCGGCCGAACGCCTCGGAGAACAGGTCCCGCAGCACGGCGCGGACGCGGTCCGCCGACCCACCGGCATCCGCCGCCCCACCGCCATCCGCGGAGCCGTCGGGAGCCGCAACCGCCGCAACAGCCGACAGCCCCGTGGGGAGCGGCCGGGCGGAGAGGCTGCGCCGGTCTATCTTCCCGTTGGGAGTGCTCGGCATCCGGTCCAGCGGGATCACCGCCGCCGGAACCATGTAGTACGGCAGCCTCTCGGCCAGCCTGGCCCGCCAGTCGGCGGGCAGCGGCCCGTCGGTGACCACGTACCCGGCGAGCAGCGGCTGCGCCGTCCCCTCGGGCACGACCACGGCGGCGGCCACGATGCCCGGCAGAGCGGTGAGCGCCACCTCCACCTCGCCGGGCTCGATGCGGAAGCCGCGGATCTTCACCTGCCGGTCGGCGCGCCCGCGGAAGTCCAGGGTTCCGTCCGGGCGGTGGCGGGCCAGGTCGCCGGTGCGGTAGAGCCGGGCCCCGGGGCGGGGGTCGTCGGGGTCGGGTACGAAGCGCGGCGCGCCCGCGTCGGGCAGGCCCAGGTAGCCCCGGCCCACGCCGGCGCCGCCGATCCACAGCTCGCCCTCGACGCCGGGGCCGACCGGTGCGCCGGAGCCGTCGCGCACCGAGTAGCGCAGGTTGGCCATCGGGCGGCCGATGGACGCCGGCTCCCCGGGGGCGCCGGGCAGGCACCGGTGCCAGGACTGGAACACCGTGGCCTCGGTGGGCCCGTAGACGTAGATGAAGTCGCGGCCAGGGGCCCAGCGGTCCACCAGCGCCTGGCTGAAGGACTCGCCGCCGGTGACGACCGTCCGTACGCCCGCGAAGGCGGCCGGGTCCAGCTGGGCCAGCAGCGCGGCGAGCAGGAACACGGTGTCGGCGCGTCGTTCGCGGACCAGCGCGGCCAGCGCCTCGGCGGAGGCGACGGGCTCGTCGAAGACCACGACGGCCGCCCCGGCCCACAGGGTCGCGAGGATCTCCCACACCGAGACGTCGAAGGCGGGGCTGGCGAACTGGAGCACGCGCCGGCCGGGGGCGAGACCGAAGGGGACGGCGGTGGCCTCCAGCAGATTGGCCAGGGAGTGCTGTTCGATGGCCACCCCCTTGGGGCGGCCGGTGGAGCCCGAGGTGTGGATGACGTACGCGAGGTCGGCCGGGCCCGGCTGCGGCCCGCCCGGCTCGGGTACGGCCGGGCCGACGGCGCCGGGCGCGTCGTCCGGCTCGCCCTCCGCCACACCCAGCGCGTCCAGGTCGACCTCCAGCACACCCGCTGCCGGGAACAGATGGGCGAGCCGGGCGCCGGTCAGGGTGATCGGCGCGGGGGCGCTCTCGACGAGCTGGGCGAGCCGCTCGGCCGGGTGGTCCGGGTCCAGCGGTACGTACGCGGCTCCGGCGCGCAGCACCGCGAGGACGGCGACGACCAGCTCCGCGGAGCGGGGCAGGCAGACCCGGACCAGGACGCCCGGGCCCGCCCCGCGCTCGCGCAGCCGTACCGCGAGCGCCTCGGCGAGGCCGTGCAGTTCCCCGTGGGTGAGGTCCCGGTCGCGGGCCAGCACGGCGGGCCGGTCCGCGACCGGGCGGGCGCGCTCGGCGAGCAGGTGCGCCACCGGGCCCTGCGGTACGGGCGCGGCCGTGTCGTTGAGTGCGGCCAGTGTCTGCTGCCAGGTGGTCACTGCTGCTCCTGCCGGTGCTCGTCGGGACGGTGGCTCAGTGGGGCGGGGTACCAGGACGGGTGCGAGCGCAGCAGGCCCACCACCTCGTCGAGCAGTCCCTCGACGGTCGCCTCGGGGAACAGCGCCCGGTCATAGACGAGTTCGAGCAGCACCCGGCCCTCGCGCTCGCTCGCGTAGATCCGCAGGTCGTCGGCGAGCGGGGCCTGCAAGGGAGCCGCGGGCAGGAACTCCGGCCCGCCCTCGAGACGTTCGGGCGTCTCCCAGCTCAGTCCGGCGTCGTAGACGAACCGGCGCCCGCGTGCGGGCCGCTCCGCGATCTCCATGACCGTGGTGTCGAAGGGGAAGCGGGCGTTGTCGTACGCCTCGGCCAGCCGGTCGCGCACCTGGACCAGCAGCTCGGCCGGGCCGCGGGCCTCACCGGGGGCGAGCCGCACCGGCAGGGGGTTGACGAAGCAGCCGACGGTCTCGGCGGTCTCCGCACGGTCGCGGGTGCCGGCCGGGCAGCCGATGATCACCTCGGCGCTGCCGGAACGACGGTGCAGCACCAGCGCCCAGGCGGTGAGCAGGGCGCTGAACGGGGTGGCGCCCCCGCTCCCGGCAGCAGCGTGCAGCACGGCGGCGGGCAGGTCGCGGCGGACCACTCCCGCACCCTGCGCCCCGGCGCCCTCGCGGGGGCCGGCGCCCGGAAGGTCGAGGCGGGGCAGCGGCCCGGAGAGGGTTCGGGTCCAGTACGCGCGCTGGCGGGCGGCCTCGGGGCCCTCCAGCCAGGCGGCCTCCTCGGCCACCCAGTCGCGGTACGGGCGGGCGGGGCGGCCGTCCCACGGTTCGCGTCCGGCCGCGAGGGCGTCGTACGCGGCCAGCAGGTCGCGGGCCACCACGGCGGCGCTGTCGCCGTCGTACACGATGTGGTGGGCGGTGATCACCAGGACGTCGCCGCCGGGGTGGCCGGTCAGCAGCCGCACCGCGAACAGCGGGCCGGCGGCGAGGGCGAACGGGGTGTCGTGGGCGGCACGCACCGCCTCGGCGACGGCCTCGTCGCCGCCCTCGACGCGCAGGACCGACAGCGGCGGCCCGTCGGGGAGGCGGTCCATGACGATCTGCCGGACGGTGCCGTCGATGACGGCCACCCGGGTGCGCAGCGCCTCGTGCCGGTCGGCGAGGGCGGTGACGGCCGCCGCGAGCACGCCGGGGTCGAGCGTCCGGCCGGCCCGTACCGCATCGCTGATGTTCAGGGCCACGGGGCTGCGGCTGGTCCGGGCGGCCATCCAGATCCGGCGCTGGGCGCGGGAGAGCGGCAGGGCGGCGCCGTCGGGGGCGGGCGCGAGCAGGGACACGGCCGCCGGGGCGGCCGGGGCGCCGAGCGGGATGCCGTCCGGCTGCCCGAGCACGGCCGCGAGGGCCCGTACGGTCTGCTGCCGGAAGACGGTGACGAGCGGCACCCGGACGCCGAACTCCTCCTGGAGGGCCGCGGCGAGCCGTGCGGCGGTCAGGCTGTGGCCGCCGAGGGAGAACAGATCGGCGTCGGGGTCGGTGACCGGGGCCCCGAGCACGTCCGCCCAGATCTTGGCCACGCGCTCCTCGGTGGGGTTCAGGTCCGCGCGCGCGGGCGGCTCCTCGCGGGGCGGGGCGGGCAGCGCGCGGCGGTCGAGCTTGCCGTTGGGGTTCAGCGGCAGCTCGTCGATCGCGACGTACGTACGGGGGACCATGGCGGCCGGGAGCAGCTCGGCGAGGTGGGCCCGCAGGGCGTGCGGGGCCGCGGCGCCCACCACGTAGGCGACGAGGCCGAGTTCGCCGCGCTCGTCGGGCACGGCGAGGACGGCGCAGCGCCGGACGTCCGGGTGCTCGGCGAGGACGGCCGCCACCTCGCCGGGCTCGACCCGCTGGCCGCGGACCTTGACCTGGTCGTCGATGCGGCCCAGGAAGAGCAGGTTGCCGTCGGGCCGGCGGGCGGCGCGGTCGCCGGTGCGGTACATGAGCCGGCCGGGGCGCAGCGGGTGCGGTACGAACCGGTCGGCGGTCAGCTCCGGGTTGCCGAGGTAGCCGCGGGCAAGGCCCGCGCCGGAGATGCACAGCTCGCCGGGGACGCCGACGGGGGCGAGGTCGCCGTGGGCGTCGACGACGTCGACCGTCTTGTTGGCGATGGGGTGGCCGATCAGGACGTCGGCGCCGGGGTCGGTGATCCGGTGGACGGTGGTCCACACGCTGTCCTCGGTGGGCCCGTACTCGTTGTAGAGGACGGTGTCGGGGAGCAGTTCGGCGTGCCGGACGGCGAGGGCCTCGGGGAGCCTCTCGCCGACCAGGACGATCTGGCGGACGGAGGTGAGCCGGGGCGCGCAGCGCTCCAGCATCAGCTGGTAAAGGCTGGGGACCAGCATGATGTGGGTGACCGCGTTGCGGCCGATCTCCTCGGCCAGGTGCTCGACGTCGAGGAGGCGGTCCTTGCCGAGGACCACCACCCGGGTGCCGGCGACCAGCGCGGAGAAGATGTCGTTGACCCCGCTGTCGAAGTGCAGCGGCGGCACCTGGAGCACGGCGGCGTCCGGCCCGAACCCGTAGTAGCCGGCCCGGTAGTGGACGGTGTTGACGATGCCGCGGTGCTCGATCATGACGCCCTTGGGGCGGCCGGTGGAGCCCGAGGTGTAAATGACGTACGCGAGGTCGTGCGGACCGGCCCGGTGCGCGGGCGGCAGCGGGGCGGGGGCGGCGCCGGGCTCCGCGGGGGCGCGCGGGTCGAGGACGGGCAGGCCGGTCAGGGCGGCGGTCTTCGCGTGGTACGGGCCGTCGGCGAGCACGGCGAGCGCCCCGCTGTCGGCGAGGGCGAACGCGAGCCGGTCGCCGGGCTGTTCGGGGTCCAGCGGGACGAAGGCGGCGCCGGTCTTCAGGACGGCGAGCGCGCTCACGACCATCCACTCGGTCCGCTCGGTGACCACGGCCACCAGCGTTCCGGGGCCCGCGGTGCAGGCCGCCCGCAGCCGGGCGGCGACGGCCTCGGCGCGGGCGTCGAGCTCGGCGAAGCTGAGGACGGTGGTGCCGTGCACCACGGCGGGCCGGCCGGGGCCGGCGGCCGTCTGCTCCTCGACCAGGTCCAGGAGGGTCCGGTGCTCGGGGAAGGGAGCGGTGGTGTCGTTGGCCTCGTCGAGCAGGAAGCGCCGTTCGGCGGCGGGCAGGACCGGGATCCCGGGCAGCGGGGCGTCGGGGCCGGCCAGCAGCCCGGCGAGCAGGTGGACCAGCCGCTGCCCCATGCGGCGTGCGCTGTCCCGGTCGAAGAGGTCGTCGGTGTAGCCGACCCACAGCTCGCCCGGGGCCCCGGCCCGGGCGTCGAGGAAGCTGAACGCCAGGTCGAAGTCGCTGACCGGCTGTTCGAGGTCGAGGTGGCGCACCGCCGGACCGGCAGCGCCCGCGGCGGCGCCGGGCGCGTCCTCGTCGAGGACGGCCTCGACGAGGACGTCGAAGACGGGGTTGCGGCTGGGGTCGCGGGGCAGCGCGAGGTCCTCGACGAGCTGCTCGAACGGGTACTCCTGGTGGGCCATGGCCTCCTGCGCGGTGGTGCGTACGGCGGCCAGCAGCTCGCGGAAGGAGCCGGCGGGGTCCACCGGCGTGCGCAGGACCACGGTGTTGGCGAACAGCCCGACCGTCTCGGCGGACCGCCGGTCGGGCCGGCCCGCGACCACGGTGCCCAGCAGTACGTCCGGCTGCGCGCACAGCCGCCACAGCAGGACGCGCAGCGCCGCGGTGAAGCCCATGAACGGGGTGGCCGCGTTCGCGCGGCACAGCTCGGCCAGGGCGCGGGTGAGTTCCGGGTCGAGGGTCAGGCGTACGGTGCCGCCGGCGGCGCTGCGGACGGCGGGGCGGCGCCGGTCGGCGGGCAGTTCCAGCGGTTCGGGCAGGCCGGCGAGGCGCTCCTGCCAGTACGCGCGGTGCTCCGCGCCCGCCGGGCCCGCGAGCCGGGCGGCGAGCCGGTCGGTGTACTCCGTGTACGTGGGAGCCGGATCCTGCGCGGCGGCCCCGCCGGCCGGTGAGCCGGTCAGCGAGCGCACGAGGTCGCGCATCAGCAGGCCGAAGGACCAGCCGTCGCAGACCGCATGGTGCACGGTGAACAGCAGCACCCCGCCCGGCTCCGGCCCGCTCCCGGACCGGGGGTCGGGCAGCCAGGAGACCTTCGCCAGCGGGCCCTCGGCGAGGTCGAAGCGGTGGCGGCAGGCCCGGGCGAAGGCCTCGTCCACGGTGACGTCCCGCTCGGTGGCCAGGACCGCGGAGGGCGGGTCGAGGACCACCTGGGTCAGGCCCTCGGGCGTCTGGCGCAGGACGGTCCGCAGGGATTCGTGCCGGGCCACCAGCGCGTCGACGCCGTCGGCGAGCCGAGCCTCGTCCACCGGTCCGTCGAGCCGGTAGGCCTCGACCATCGTGTACGGCGGGACCGGCGACTCGTCCAGCCGGTCCAGCAGCCACATCCGGCGCTGGGCGTTGGAGGCGGGGAACGTGTTGCCGGACCGGGGTGCCCGGGCGGGGGGCGCGACCGCAGCCTGCGCACCGGGGTCCCGGGGCAGGGCCCCGCGGTCACGCAGTACGGCGGCCAGCGCCCCCGGCGTGCGCAGGTCGAGCACGTCGAGCACGCGGGCCGCGTCGGGGCGTCCCGTGCCCTCGCAGAGCGCGGCGACGAGCTGGACGGCGGCCAGGCTGTGGCCCTCGGCCGTGAAGAAGTCCTCGTCGGCGGAGTGCGGCGGGTGGCCCAGCACCTCGGCCCAGGCGTCGTGGACGAGCTGCTCCAGGGCGTCGGCGGGCTGCCAGCCGGGGCCCTGCGCAGCGGTGGGGAGCGCGAGCAGCGCGGCCCGGTCCACCTTGCCGTGGACGGTGAGCGGCAGCGTCTCGAGCCGGTGCAGGCCGGCCGGGAGCATCGGGGAGGGCAGCTGCTCGCGCAGCCATGCGGCGAGGGCGTCGGGGGCGAGCGGGGCGCCCCCGGGCGCCTGCGGGCGGGCCACGTACCAGGCGTGCAGGGTCACGGTGGCGTCGGCGGCGGTGCGGGGCACGACCACGGCCTCGACCACCTCCGGGTGCCGGACCAGGGCCTGTTCGACCTCGCCGGTCTCCACCCGGGTGCCGAAGACCTGGACCTGGCCGTCGGCGCGGCCGAGGAACTCCAGTTCGCCGTCGGCGTTCCAGCGGCCCTGGTCCCCCGTACGGAAGACGCGGGCGTCGCCGGCGTGCGGGGAGCGCCCGAAGCGGGCGGCGGTGGCCTCGGTGTCCCCGCGGTAGCCGGGGGCGACGCCGGGTCCGGCCACGTGGATCTCGCCCGGTACGCCGGGCGGGGCGAGTTCGCCGGAGGGGGTGACCACGAACACGCCGTAGCCGGGGGAGGGGCGGCCGACCGGCACCCGGTCGAGCCGCTGGGCGAGCGCTCCGTCCCGGATGAACATGGTGGCCTCGACGGTGGCCTCGCTGGGCCCGTACAGATTGGCGAAGGTGGCGATGCGCAGCCGCCCGGCGGTCCGCGGCAGCAGCCCGCGGGCGATGGTGTCGCCGCCCAGCAGCAGGTGGCGCAGCGGGAGTTCGCCGTCCTCGGGCAGGGCGCGCAGCAGGACGGAGAGGAGTCCGGGCACGCAGTTGACGAGGTTGACCTCGCCGTCGCGGACCCGTTGCCACAGCGCGTGCGGGTCGAGCCGGTCGGGGTCGCCGACGGCGACGAGGGTGCCGCCCGCGAAGAGCGTGGCGAAGACCTGGAAGGCGGTGGCGTCGGAGGTGATCGAGGAGAGCAGGGCGGTGCGGGTCGCGGCGTCGATGCCGAGCGCGCTGACTTCCGTCAGCATCTTGTGGCACAGCTGGTCGTGGTACACGGCGACCGGGCGGGGCGTGCCGGTGGATCCGGAGGTGAACAGGACCATGGCCGCGGCCCCGGGCTCGGCGGCGTCGGGGGCGTCTGCGTCGGCCGGCGCTGCGGCGAGCAGGGCGGTCAGGCCCGCCACCGGGACGGGCAGCGCCTCGTCGGCGGGGCCGTACCCCTCGGCGCGCAGCACCAGGCGGGCCCCGCTCAGCCGGGCCAGCAACGCCACGCGGGCGGCGGGGTGGCGGTGTTCGAGGGGGACGACGGCCGCGCCGGTGCGCAGGACGGCGAGGAAGGCGGTGACGAGGTCGGCGCCGCGCGGAGCCATGACGCAGACGGCGTCGCCGGGGCCGATGCCGTGCCGTGCGGTGAGCGCGGCGGCGGCCCGCCCGGCCTCGGCGGCGAGCTGCCGGTAGGTCAGGGTGCGGCCCTCGCCGGTGACGGCGACGGCGTCGGGGGTGCGCCGGGCGGACTCCTCGAACAGGGCGGTGAGGGTGGCGGCCTCGAAGGCCGCGGGAGTGGGCAGCGCGGCGAGGGCGAGGAGTTCGGCGCGCTGGGCGGCGCCGAGCACGTCCGCCTCCGCCGGGGTCCGGCGCGGGTCGGCGGCGAGGCCCTCGAGGACGGCGGCCACGCAGCGGGGCAGGGCCGCGGTGAGGTCGGCGGTGCCGTGGGCGGTGACCGACAGCGCGCCGTCCGGGGCCGGTTCGGCGCGCAGTACCAGGGCGGCCCGGGGGGCCGGCGCGCGGTCCCCGTACAGGGCCGGGCAGACGACGGCGAGCTGGGCCAGGGCGGGGCCCGCGCCGGGGGCGACGGCGTCCAGCCGGGCGCCGAGCGCGTCCCGGTCCCGCCAGGGGCGGGCGGAGGCCTGCTCCAGCTCGGCGTGCAGGGCCTCCAGGAAGTCGGTGGCGGGCGCGGCGGGGTCCATGGGGGCCAACAGCGCGAACTCGGCCCCCTCGGACGGTGCGCCGAGGGCCGGTACGAGGACCGGCACCCGCCCCGGCGCCCCGGACCCGGTGGACCCGGTGAGCCGGGCGAGGGCGATCCGGGCGGCGGCGACGGTGAGCAGCAGCAGGCCTTCGGGGGCGCCGCCGGTCATCGCGTGCAGGGCGGCGGCGGCTTCGGGTCCCACCCGGCCGGGCGGTGCGGCGACGGCGCCGGGCGCGCCCGCGGGCTCCAGCAGGGGTTCGCGGCAGGCGCCGTTCAGGCGCGGGAGCCAGAACGCGGCCTCCGCGGCCGACGCCTTAGGGTCGTCCCCATGGCCGAGCTCTCCGTCACCATCGTTGCGCAGCACCTCTACGTCCTCCCTGATCAGTTGTGGGTGCACCGCCTGCCGGCGGATGCCCCCGTTCCCCCGTTGCCCGGCCGTCCGTGGTCCTCGGTCACCCGGGCGCGGGACGGGCTCACCGTGGTGTGCGCCGAGCGGCTGCCGGGCGCGCCCGGCGCGAGCGGTCCGTACCGCGGTCTGTACGGGGCCGGGGCACACTCCCTGGACCTGCCCGGCATGCTGGCCAGCCTGTTGGTGCCGCTGGCCGGGGCCGGGATCGGCGTGTTCGCCGCCTCGACGTTCGACGCGGACCTCGTACTCGTACCGGCCGGGGAATACGAGCGGGCCCGGACCGCTTTGGAAGCGGCCGGGCACACGCTGTCGTCGGACTGACTCACACGCCGGTGAGGATCCGGGCCGGAGCCAGGCCGAGGGCCGGGAACAGCTCCACGTCGCGGCCGTCCACGCCGCGCATCACCACGTCGATGGCGGTGCTCATCAGGTCGATGTGGAACTGCGTGAACGTGCCCAGGCCCAGGCCCAGGTGCACACCCGGGTGCCGCTCGTTGGCGAAGTGGTTGCCGGGGATCAGCGGGGCGCAGCTGGCGTTGGTGCCGAAGCCCATCTCGTGCAGCTTGGCGTAGCGGTCGTCCTTGGCCAGCAGCTTCTCGAGGTTGGTGGCGAACTCGGCGCGTCCGGCGACGGCCGGGCGGACGGCGGTGATGCGGCCCTCGGCCAGCGTGATGATCGCCGGCTGGTCGATCATCCCGGCGAGGTCGCGGTAGACCTGCTCCGTCTCGGCGAGGCTGGTCTCGTGACCGCCGCGGTGGACGATGGGCGCGCCCTGGAGGGTGATCTCGCCGTTCAGCGTGAAGTGGGTGTGGAGCTCGAACTCGCCCGAGGCGTTGACCAGCGAGCTCAGCTCACCGGTGGGCAGGACGACCTGCTGGCCGGGCAGGAGCGGGCCGTGCAGCGAGAACCAGTGCTCGGACAGCTGGTGCTGGAAGACGGCCTCGGTGCCGAACTCGCGGCCGAGGAAGAGCATGTCGTCGGCCTGGTCGAGGAGGGTCAGGAACTCCTCCTCGATGCCGAGCTCGCGCTCGTAGTCGACCTCGGCGACGACGCGGATGTTGTTGCGCAGGCTCTCCACGGAGAAGGGCACCGAGAAGCTGGAGAAGGCGCCCATGGCCATGCCCACGAGGTCTTCGTCGTCGAAGTGGACGAACTCGTCGTCGGCGATCCACAGGACGGAGGCGCGGCGGCCGGAGGCGCGGATGGCGGCCATCTCGGCGATGAGGCCCGCGCGGGAGTCGGGGCCGGTCCAGGTGAACTCCTGTACCGGGACGGTGCCGGTCTCCACGGTGAGCGCGCTGCGCACGCCCGGCGACGTGACCAGGAGGAACACGTCTGCGAGGTCACCCCCGAACACCTTGCGGAACTGCTCCGGGCTGATCGGTACGGGCTGTGCGGTGTTCAAGGAAACCTCCTTGTGAAGGCGTGCCGAGGTGTGAGTGCCGTTCCCTGGAAAAGGCGTGCCGGGGTGTGAGTGGCGTTCACTCACACCCCGGAACACGACTCGAATCAGCCCTCGAGGCGGTCGTACTTGCCGTACTTGCTGATGCGGGAGCTGATCGACGCCTTGTTCTCTGCCGCCGGCTTGTTGTTGGTCTGAACGGCCTGCTGGTCCATCTTGTTCTGCGTCACGTCGACTCCTAGTCGTGATCTGGTGGAACTCCGGATCCGCGGGTTGCGGGGTTCCGGCGTGGTCGGGGCCGGTGCCGCTCGGGGCCTCGGCCTTTCCCGAGATCAAGAACAACTCGCTTGACTACAGAACCGCTTGAGAAACGATCGAGACGGCACGCGGACCGGCTTGCCGGGATGGAAGGCTGGTCGGGGCGCAGTGGGCGGCGAGATCGTTGAGTGACATTCGAGTGGATCCTGAGAGGCTGCGGCAACCTCACGTCTCCTGAGGAAGGAAGCCACCATGCAGACCATCGCACCGGCCCCCATCGCACCGGCCACCACGTCACAGCCGGGGCCGCAGGTCCCGCGCATCGAACTCCTGCCCGACGAGCGCCACAGCGTTGCCGCACTCGCCCACGAGTACGCGCGGGCCTCGGCCTCGCTGGACTCCAGGCGGTCCCTCCAGCTCGCCGCCCTGATGGCCCACGAGCTGCCGCGTTCGCTGCGGCGGCTGCTGACCGAGTTCCGCCTGGCCGGGTCCCCGAACGCCGGCTTCCTGATCAGCGGGCTGCTCATAGACGAGAACGCGCTGGGCCCCACCCCGATGAGCTACCAGGAGCGCCCCGACCGCCCCGAGCTGCGCCACGCGGACGCCGTGCTGTGCCTGGTCGGCTCCCTGCTCGGGGAGCCCTTCTCCTTCAGCAGCCAGCAGCGCGGCCGGCTGCTCCTCGACCTGTTCCCGGTGCCCGGGCACGAGCTGGACCAGCTCGGCTCGGGATCGACCGCCATGCTCGACTGGCACACCGAGGACGCCTTCCACCCGCACCGCGCGGACTGGATGATCCTGCTGGGCCTGCGCAACCACGACGCGGTCCCCACGACCTTCGCGGCCATGGAGGACATCGAGCTCAGCGACGAGCACCGCGCCGTCCTCTTCGAGAAGCGCTTCGCGATCCTCCCGGACCAGTCGCACACCAAGAGCTTCAACGTGGCCACCGGCGCCGCCGACGCGGCCGAGGCCGCCGGAGCCGATCAGTTCCGGCGCATCGACACCATGGCGAACCGGCCCGAGCCGATCGCCCTGCTGGAGGGCGACCCCGCGGCCCCGTGGCTGCGCGTGGACCCGCCGTTCATGCACACCAACCCGCTCGACCCGCAGGCCGCCGAGGCGCAGGACGCACTGCTGACCGCGATCGAGGCGAAGCTGACCGACGTGGTCATCGGCCGCGGCGACCTGTTCGTCATCGACAACAAGCGTGCGGTGCACGGCCGCCGGCCGTTCACGCCCCGCTACGACGGCACCGACCGCTGGCTCAAGCGCATCAACCTCACGGCCGATCTGCGGCGCAGCGCCGGATCCCGGCGCGGCGAACACGGCCGGGCCGTGGTCTGACCCACTGCCGCCGTGCTCACGCCGCGCGCGGACCGCCCGTTTTCCCCTTGAAAGGATCCAAGGCCTTGGCCGCAGAACCCAATCTGATCCGACGTCACCGGCTGTTCCGCCGGTTCTGGCTGGCACGCGCGGTCTCGCTCGTCGGCGACGGCGCCGCCATGGTGGCCCTCGTCCTGCTGGTCAGCCGCGGTGACCACGCCGGCACCGGTGTGTCGCTGATCCTCCTGGCCGAGTCCGTGCCGCGGTTCTTCGGACCGCTCGCGGGGGCGCTCGCGGACCGGATGGGTGTGCGGCGCCTGCTGATCGCCGCCGAGCTCGTCCAGGCCCTGGTCTTCGGGATCGTCGTACTGGCACGGCCCGGACTCGCCGTGCTCGTGCCGCTCGTCGCGGTGGCCGCCGCGGCCTCCACCGTCTTCTCCGCGGCAGGCCGCACGGTGGTGCCGCGCCTGGTCGACGAGAAGGACCTGATGCCCGCCAACGCGTGGATGGGCACCGCCTTCAACCTCCAGGCAGCGCTCGGCCCGGTCCTCGGCGGCGTGTTCTCCGCCTGGGGCGGCGAGTACGGCGCGCTGGCCGTCAACGCGGGCAGCTTCGTGGTCTCCGCGCTGCTGCTGACGCGCATCCCGGCACTGGAGCCGCTGCGCACCGGCCAGCGGCGGACCCTGCTGGGCGACACCGTCGAGGGGCTGAAGTTCGTACGGCACCACCGGGTGTCCCGGGCCATCGTGCTGCTGCTCCTGCTCGGCCTGTTCTTCGGCTCGCTCGACAACCTGGCGCTGGTCTTCCTCGCCGAGCACACCCTGGACGCCGGCGACACCGGATTCGGCATCCTGTCCGCGTCGTTCGGCGTGGCCATGGTCGCCGCCTCGCTGTGGCTGGTCCGCACCGCCGAGAGCCGCTCGCCCGTGTGGGTGCTGCTGGCCGGCTGGTTCTTCACCGGCCTGGGCCTGCTGCTGACGGCCGCCGCGCCCGTGCTGCTCGCCGCGATCGCCATGCAGCTGATCGCGGGCCTGGGCAACGGTGTGGCCAACGTCGGCGAGGAGACGCTGCTGCAGAAGGCCGTTCCCGCCGAGGTGCTGGGCCGGGTGGGCGGCACGCTGTCCTCCGCCGCCTTCTTCGGCAGCACGGCCGGCTACCTGGCCGGCAGCCTGCTCAGCCCCGACAGCCACGCCCGCCTGGTCTTCGTGATCGCCGGCGGCGGCATCTTCCTGGCACTCGCCCTGTGCGGCCCGGCCCTTCTCTCCGCCCGCACGACGCTGACGGCATCCCCGCCCGACGCCGAGGCCCAGAAGCCCGCCGAACCCGTCGCACAGCCCGAAGCCGTGGCATGACACCACGGCGCTGAACCTGCGGCGCGGCCGGCCCGACGGATGACCATCCGTCGGGCCGGCCGCGTATCGCGCTCCGTTCGGCAGTCGGGGATGACGGTGCCGTCGTTGTCCTTGGCGACCTCGTTTCCCCACCTGGACCGGTAGTACGCGGTTCACTGGCCGCTGCGGATTTCGTCGAGCTTCTCCGCGAAGGCCTTCGTCTCGGCGATCAGGCGGGCGCGCGCCGCTTCCTGCCTCTTGTCGCCCTGGCCCTTGAACTTCCGGCTGAAGTGCGGCTCGAGTTGGGTCCACCAGCCGTAGTCCAGCGCCGCCCAGGACTGAGGGCACAGAGGGGCGCGGGTTCGCGGCAGGTAGCCTGCGCCGACCAGGGGCCCGTCGAACTTCTTCGGGTCCTTGCCGTCGAGGGAGCAGAGGAAGTTGAAGACGCGCTGCTGAGTGACGGGGTGGTCGCTGGAGAACCCCTCCAAGGTCAGCTCGCCCTCCTTGCGGGCGAGCTCGTCGAAGACCATCGCGGCCGCAAGGGACGGATCCGGGCCGATCTCGTTGACGGTGTAGAACGACGCGAACCCGTCGGCGGCGTCCTCTTCGAGGCCGAGGTTCGGCAGGGCGAGCTGACGTTGCAGGGCATGCCCCATCTCGTGGCCCAAGACGAACTGGGTCGCCAGCGCGGTCAGGTCGGCCTTGTTGAACTTGTCCTCGGGGAACAGGGCCGGACGCTTCACGGTCTTGACGACATCGCCGACGACCCCTTCGACCTGCGTCAAGAACGCCGGCGGTACGAAGATCGTCCTGCCGTCGGGCTGGGTGACCGCGTCCGTGACCCCCGGGGGGACCTTGTCGGTGACCTTCACGACCATGTCGTGCGGGAGGGCCACCGATGCGTTGACCCAGTCGGCTGTCCGCTCGAGCACTCGGGACTTCCGGATCACCTCCACGGCCTGCCTGTTCTCCGGCTTGACCGCCTCGTCTTCGTAGACGACCGTGACCTTGCCCGCCGCGTCGTCCTTGCCCTCCTCGTCGCCACATGCAGCGAGCCCGAACCCGGTGACGACGAGCGCCGCAACGGCAGCGGTGCGCCCCACACCCACGTACCCACCGCTGATCGACACCCTGGCCCGCTCCCTTCGTCGCTCGAGGCGTTCGGCTGACCGGTTCGCGCGTGGCCCCGGGGCCGCTGCCCGACGGCGGAGGCAGCATTCGACGCTGACACGCGGATTATGACCGACCGGCAGGCCATAAGCCTGCAAAGAACGCTTAAGTGGGCATTTCGTCCCGAGGGCTGCCACTTTGCGGACAGAGCCTGTCCGCAAGGGCATGCACTCTGGACGTTGTCGACGGCTTCCTCCTCGAGCGGCTCGGGCTGCGAAAAGGCGGATCCCGACACCCCGTTCCACCCCTCCCCTCAGTGAAAGGACGGCCGCGGCGGCCTCGACCGCCTACGCTCCCCCATGACCACGTTCCGACCGAGGATCACCGACGAGCAGCGGCGAGCCCGCCTCGCCACCGCGCACCTTCTGGCCCCCGCGGCGCGTGCGGCGACACCCGAACGGGTCGCAGATGCCCTCCTGGCCCTGCACGCGACGGACCCGGCCTCCGTCTACCTGGCGGTGGCCGCTCGTACGGCCGATCCGGCGCCGGCGCAGCTGGAGCGGGCCCTGTACGAGGAGCGGAGCCTGGTGCGGATGCTGTGCATGCGCCGCACCATGTTCGTGGTGCCCCGCGACCTCGCGCCCGTGGTCGACGCATCGACCGCGAGGACGGTCGCCGCCCGGGAGCGCAAGAGCCTCCTGAAGGTGCTGGGTGAGCAGCACGGCCACGGCGAGCAGTGGCTGGCCGCCACCGAGCACGCCGTGCTCGAGGCTCTGGCCGGCCTCGGCGAAGCCACCGCCGCCGAGCTCGCCGCCGCGGTGCCGGCCCTGCGCACGCAGATCCTGGTCTCGCCCGGCAAGCCGTACCAGGCCACCCCCCGCATCACCAGCCGGGTGCTCGGCGTGATGGCTGCACAGGGCCGGATCCGACGCGGCCGCCCGTTGGGCACCTGGGCGTCCTCGCAGTTCCGCTGGGCGCCGGCCGAGCCCCACCCCGAGCTCCCGTCCGACGACGCCCGTGCCGGACTCCTCGCCCGCTACCTGCACTCCTTCGGCCCCGCGACCACCGAGGACCTGAAGTGGTGGACCGGCTGGACCCTCACCGACACCCGCCGGGCCCTGGCCCGCACCGAAGCGGTCGAGGCCGACCTCGCCCACGGCCCCGGCCACGCCCTGCCCGACCAGCTCGACCTGCCCTCCGAGACCGAACCCGCAGCTGCGCTGCTGCCCTCCCTCGACCCCACGGCCATGGGCTGGCGGCACCGTGACTGGTACCTCGACCCCGCCCTCGTTCCCGAACTCTTCGATGGCTTCGGCAACATCGGCCCCACCATCTGGTGGGACGGCCGCATCGTCGGCGGCTGGGCCCAGCGCCGGGACGGGCAGATCGCCACTCACCCGCTCACACCCGAGGGCCGCACCCGAGCCGCCAGGGAAGCGATCGCCACCGAGGCGGCCCGCCTGACCGCCTTCCTCGGCGAGATCCGCATCCGGCCCAGCATGAGAACCCCCCTCGAACGCCGCCTGGCCGACGGCTAAGGGCTGTCCCGTAATCCCGTGCGCCCGCCGGGGATTACGGGACAGCCCTTAGGGGGTGTCGTCAAAGTCTCGTCTGGCCGCCGAGCGGCGCGGAGAACCGCGGCCGCCAGCCTTCCTCCGTCTGCACCACCAGTTGGACCGCCGCCGCACGAGTGCGCAGCGGCAGCAGGCTGCCGACCGCAGCGCGCACAGGGGCGGCGGCCGTCGGGTCGTCTGCCCCCAGCGCGACGGTGACATGGGCGGCGGGCCGCGCCCCGAAGCGGCCCCCGTACGGGCGCAACCCGGGCCACCGGGCGCGAAACGCATCGACGACCGGTTGCAGTCCCGGAACGGTGACGGCGACGAAGCCGGACGCCGTCACGACCTCCTCCAAGAGCAGATCGGCTGCCGGAAAACGCGCCGCCAGGGACCGCACGCCCTTCTCGTCCTGATCCGTCAGCGCCGATTCCGGCACGAACGGGTAGAGGAGCGAGACGTGCGCCGGCACCCCGCGACGCACCAGAGCCGGATCGATACGCCACGCCGCATCGAGGAGCGGGGCGGCATCGGGCAGGACAATGACGACGGCAGTGGTTCCTGGCTCTGGCACTCCGTCATCATCGCAGGCCAGGTACGGGACCGACGCTCCCCGACCGGCTCCTCAGGCGGTTGGGGCCGGCGCAGGTTCCACCGGCCGCACCAGCCCGGAGGCAGGGGCGCCGTCAGGAAGACCCCGACAACCAGCTCAGCGTCTGGGTGGGCCTCGACGGGCTCGCCAAGAGCCCCACCGAGAGCCTGGTACAGGTCGGTGTCCACGCCATCAACGCGGGCGTCGACTCGCTCGAGCAGCCGATCGGCATGGTCGTACAGGCCGAGGACCGCATGTCGGCCTCGGTCGTCCGAAGCACCGGGATCGTCTACAGCCCTTCGCCCGCCACCACCGACAGCGGCGGCTACAGCAACTTCTCCGTCACCTCGCACCAGGGTCAGGGAGCTACTCGGCCAGGTGGCGGGCCGGGCCGCTGCGGGCGTAGCGGCCCGGACTGGTGCCCAGCACGCGCTTGAAGTGCCGGTTGAAATGGGACTGGTCGTAGAAACCGGCCGAGGCCGCCACCAGGCGCGGTGCCATGCCTGCGAGCAACAGTTTGCGGGCCAGGTCCACGCGCCGTCCGGTCAGGTACTGGTGCGGACCCATGCCGAACTCCCTGCTGAACACCCGGACGAGGTGCGCGGGGTGGACGTGGAGCGCCGCCGAGGCATCCTGGAGGCTGACGCCCTCCACGAACTTCTCGTCGAGGAGGTCGCGCAGCCGGTGGGCGATGCCGGCGTCGCGGGTCGGGGTGCGGTCCTCGAAGTGCCGTTCCAGGTGGTCGCGCAGGCGTTCGGACACCAGTGCCAGCCTGCTCTCTGCCTCGAGTTCGTCGCCGGGGTGCTCCAGCACCTGGTGCAGCTGGCTGATGCGCCGGCGCAGCAGCAGGTCGTCCATGACGGGGCTGTCCACCGCCAAGCCGATGAGTCCGTCGCCCAGCTGCGAGGAGTCGAGATATACAACTCTTTTTTGAAAGCCGGTCGGGGTGACCGAGCGTCCATTATGTGGGACGTGCGGGGGCAGCAGCGTGACCATTTGGTCCAGGGCGCCGTGCTCGTGCCGGTCCAGGTCGTATCTGACCATGCCGTCGTCGACGATCAGCAGAGTCCAGGAGTCATGCGTGTGCATGGGATAGACGTGGTCGGTGATGCGGGCGTGGTAGACCTCTTCGATTCCCGCCAGGGCGGGGCGCCATGCGCGGACCTGCGGATGATCAAGCATGCAAAGATCGTACAAGACTTGACCTGGGTGCCCGGGGTTTGATTCATCCATGGACAGCGTGAACGAACCCGTTCGTTTTGAGACAAAGATCGCCGTGGTCTTGCGTGACGATCTTCAGGTGTGGCAGCGCCTCAACATGACCGCCTTTCTCGTGAGTGGAATCGGGCGCAAGGTTCCGGAAGTAATCGGTGAGCCCTATTCGGACGCCGATGAGACCGAGTACCTGCCCATGTTCCGCCAGCCGGTCCTGGTCTTCGAGGCGAGCAAAGAGGCCCTGACCACCTCGCACCAGCGTGCCGTCAGCCGGGGTCTGCCCCTGTCGGTCTTCACCGCCGACCTCTTCACCACCAACAACGACCGGGACAACCGGGCCGCCGTTGCAGCCGTCCACCGGGACCAGCTGGACCTCGTCGGCATGGCCGTATACGGGCCGCGCAATGCGGTAGACAAGATCATCAAGGGCGCTCGAATGCACCCGTGACGTCTCCTTAGGGGCGTGGCATGGAAAAGGAAACGTCGCTGCGGAGCGAATCCGCACAGGCGTATGTGTACCTGCTCGCGACCATGGCGCTCTTCGGTAGTGCTTTCGCCAGCTCTAAATCAGTGGTCGGCCATATGCCCCACCAGGTCGCCGCTGTTCTCCGCTTCGGTGGCGGCGCGGTCATCCTGGTGGTTCTGCTCGCTTTCATCGGGCGGAAATCAAAGGGGCCGTCGCTTACACGTTCGCAAATTGCGCGTGCGGCGGCAGTGGGACTCGTCGGGGTCTTCGCGTACAACCTGTTCTTCTTCTGGGGTCTTTCTCTGGCCCCTTCGATCGACGGAAGCATCATCGTTCCGGTTCTGAGCCCGGTCATCACGACGGGAATTCTCCTGGCCCTGGGCCGGGAAAAGGCTTCGGGAGCCCGAATGGGCGGCCTGGCGCTGGGAGTGTCGGGCGCCGTCGTGTTCTTCGTCGGCGCGGGGGGCACCGGCGTGGATGCGGGCGGGTCCCGGTTGACCGGGGACCTCGTCTACCTTCTCGGCGCACTCTCCTGGGCCGTGTACAGCATCGCCTCGAAGAAGGTCCTGGTCGGCATGGACCCGCTGCGGGCCACCACGTTCGGCACCCTGGCCGGGGCGCTCGCCCTGCTGCTCTTCGCCGTGCCCGCGTTCCCGGACGTGGAGTGGAGCGCGCTGTCGTCGACGACATGGCTGAACGTCGTGTACCTCGCCGTCGGCCCCACCGCCATGGCCTACCTCTTCTACTACCGGGGCCTGAGGGTCGTCAGCCCGTCGACCGCGACCGTCATCATGTTCTCCGTCCCGGTGTTCGGGGTGACCTGCGCCGTCGTCTTCCTGGGTGAGTCGTTCGGCGGACTCCAGCTGGCGGGCGCCGCCGTCATGCTCGCCGGCGCACTGCTGGCCGTGACGCAGGGCCGCCTCCGTCAGCAGGCCCCGGAGCAGCCGGCGCAGGAGACCGGGCGGGAGGCCGATCCGGCCGCACCCGCTCCCCTTTCGGGAGCCGACGGCGGGGAATCCCACCGCAAGGCTGCTTCGACGACTGTACGGACAGTGGAAGAAAACTAGAGAAATGCCGCAACGCCTCCGGGGGGAAGGCGATGTGCCCGCTCATCACCCGCTCAGGGCCTCGCCCCGGCCCTGGGTGGGTGTCTGCTTTCCCAACCCCCACGTGCACCCAGCGTCGCGTGCACGGAAATGAAGCTCATCCGTACGGAATGCAAGATCGGGGTCTCAACTTCATGTCTGAAGTCGAGTTTCGGGTGCTGGGGCCGCTTCAGCTCAAGGTGAGCGGGCGCACAGTACCTCTGAGAGGTATGAAACATCAGATTGTGCTCGGTTCGCTCCTGACCGCAGAGAGCCGGCGCACATCCATCGGGCGTCTCGTCGACTCGGTCTGGGGAACCACGCCGCCGAGCACCGCGGGCAAACAGATCCGCAATGCGGTATCCGACCTGCGCAATATCCTGGCCCCCAGCGGAGCCGTCATCACTCCCGTCGCCGACGGCTACCAGCTCGACATCGGCGAGGCCAGGCTCGACCTCCACGAGTTCCGCCGGCATCTGGCGCAGGCGCGCACCCATCTCGGCCAGGGGCGGAAGCCGGACGCGATCGTGGAGTTCCGCGCCGCGCTGTCCCTGTGGACCGGTCCGATGCTCTCGGGGATCGAGAGCGCCACCCTCCAGGCCCAGGTCGCAGGCGTGAACGAGGGCCGGCTCTCGGTTGCCGAGGAGTGCATCGACCTGGAACTCGCCCACGACCGGCACAAGAGCCTCGTCAGCGAGCTCGCGGCTTGGGTGGCCGAATACCCACTGCGCGAGCGGATGGTCGCCCAGTACGTGCTCGCCCTGCACCGCTCCGGCGCCCGGGCGCGCGCCTTCACCGTCTACGAACAGGCCAGGCGCAACCTGGCGGAGTCGCTCGGTCTGAGCCCGGGCCCCGAACTGCTCGAAGTCCACCAGCTGATGTTGCGCGAGGACTTCGACGCGGCGGCTCCCGCAGCCGCACCCGCCGTCCGGATCGCGCCCTCCGCTCCGCCCGTGCCCCTCCCCGCTGTGCCCGCCGACGCCGTTTCCACCGCCGATGCCGGCGTGCCCGCTCCGGACAACCTGCCCTTCGAGAGCGGGCACTTCGTCGGCCGGACTGCGGAGATCGAAGCCCTCCTCGCCGGCGGCGCGGCCGCCGGGCCGCGCCGCGTGCTGTCCGTCGACGGCATGGGAGGCGTGGGCAAGACCACCCTCGCGGTGTACTTCGCCCATCGCGTGGCGGACCGGTACCCGGACGGCCGGATCTTCCTCGACCTGTGCGGCCACACCCGGCACGAGGACCCGCTCGGCCACCGGGCGGCGCTGCGCCAGCTGCTCGTGCTCTCCGGACTGCCGGAAGGCGAACTGCCCGACTCGGTCGAGGCCCTGGTCCAGATGTGGCGCGGTCGCACCGCCGGCCGGCGCATGCTGGTCGTCCTCGACAACGCTGTCGGCGCCGAGCAGATCGGGCCGCTGCTCCCGGCCGGTGACGAGTGCCTGACCCTGGTCACCAGCAGGCGCCGCCTGACCATGACCGCGCTGTCTCCCACTCGGGTGGTGTCCCTGGACCCCGTCTCCCGCGAGGAGGGGTACGCACTGTTCTGCCGGCTGCTGGGCAAGCGGCACCCCCAGCCCAGGCCTGATGAGGTCAGCGGCATTCTGGACCACTGCGGCGATCTGCCCCTGGCCGTCGCCGCAGCCGCGGCGCGCCTGCGGCGACGGCCTTCCTGGCAGGTGTGGTACTTGGCCCAGCGGCTCGCGGACCCGGCGGTGCGCCTCGCCGACCTGCAGACGGAGCACGGCGGGATCGTGGCCTGCTTCGACGCCTCGTACCGGCATCTGAACGCGGGTCAGCAGCGGCTGCTGCGCCTCCTCGGCACGGCCGAAGGCGAACGTACGGACGTGGCGTCCACGTCCGTACTGGCCGGACTGCCGCCCTTCGTCGCCGAGCAGATGCTCGAGAGCCTGGTCGACGAGCACCTCCTGTTCCAGCCGGAGCCGGGTCAGTACCGCATGCACCCCCTGGTGAAGACGTACTGCGCGCAGCTCCCCGGGCACGACGGCACGAGCGGGCCGCAGCCGGAACGACACGGTGCCCTGAGCGCCGAGCCGCTGGCGGCCTGAGCCGGCAGCCCGAACTCCCCGCGCACTCTTCCTCCTCCTCCGACTTCCCTCACCGCGCCCTCACGGAGCTTCGCCATGACCGGAAACACTCTCGCGGACTTCTTCCTCACGTTTGCGCTCGTCCTGGGCGCCGCCAAGGTCTTCGTGACACTCGCCCGCCGACTCGGGCAGCCCGCCGTGGTCGGCGAGATATGCGCCGGGCTGCTGGCCAGCCCGATGGTCCTCACCCAGGCGGGGTCCGACGCCGTACTGCCCGCCGACGTGAAGCCCCTGCTGGGCGCCCTGGCCAACGTGGGCCTCGCCACTTTCATGTTCATCGTCGGCTACGAGATCGATGCCGGCTTCCTGCGCAGCCGCAGGAAGGCCACGATGGGCCTGGTCGCCGGATCCGTGGCCGTCCCCCTCGTCGCGGGCGCCGCACTGGCCGTCCCCCTGGCCCGTACCTACGCTCCCGGCAGCCACACGGCCTTCGTCCTGTTCGTCGGGGTGGCCATGTCGGTCACCGCGTTCCCCGTGCTGGCCCGGATCCTCGCCGACCGCGGCCTGAACAGACACCCGGTCGGCGGCCTCACCCTGGCGGCAGCGGCTGTCGGCGACCTGGTTGCCTGGGCCTGCCTGGCGGGAGTCGTCGCGTACGCGGGGGCCGCGGGGCAGTGGCGGATGATGCTGCTCCCGGTGTACCTCACCGTCATGTTCGCCGTGGTCCGGCCCCTTCTGGGCGCGTTCGTCGAGCGGGCCCGAGCACGGGAAGCGGGCGCTGCACGGATCGTGCCCGCCCTGGTCGTGGGCTTGATGCTGTCCTGCGCGGCCACCGAATGGCTCGGGATCCACTTCATCTTCGGCGCGTTCGCATTCGGTGCGGTGATGCCCCGCAGCACACGGGGCGAGCTGCGGACCCAGATCATGCGGCACATGGAACAGGTGGGGCACCTCCTGCTTCCGCTCTACTTCGTGGTGGCCGGCACCAAGGTCGACCTCTCCGCGTTCGACCTGGCCGCCCTGCTCACACTGGCCGCCGTGATTGCCGTCGCCGTGGCCTCGAAGGCGGCCGGCTCCTATGCCGGTGCCAGGCTCTCCGGGCTCCCGCACGCCACGGCCGTGCCGGCCGCCGTACTCATGAACACCCGCGGACTCACGGAGATCGTCATCGTGGCCGTTGCCCTGGAGATGGGTCTGATCAACCAGGACTTCTATTCCATGATGGTCGTGA
Organism: Streptomyces sp. R33; assembly: GCF_041200175.1. Classification (NCBI taxonomy): domain Bacteria; kingdom Bacillati; phylum Actinomycetota; class Actinomycetes; order Kitasatosporales; family Streptomycetaceae; genus Streptomyces; species Streptomyces sp. R33. The sequence continues at coordinate 210,173 of NZ_CP165728.1, forward strand.
TGGCCGTCGTGACGACCGCCATGACCGGGCCGTTGCTGAAGCTGACCCGCGTATTGCCCGAGGCCTCCCCGGTACTCCCGCCGGACGATTCCACCGCCGACCGTTCCGCCGCTCCGTCGTCGAAGGCCGTGAAGACGGGTTGAAGACGGTTGAAGACCGGCTGAGGGCGGGCTGAGGGCGGCATGAGGATCGCTCGGGGATGCATCGAGGACGCCTCCTCATACGTTTGCCGACATCAGGTCGAGGAATCCGAACTCGCCGCAGACTGCGCCGTTCCGCAGTTTCCAACGGAGGCAAGAAATGATCGAGGTTGCACCGGAATCCCTCGCCGTATCGAGGCTGAGGACCCCTGTCGGCCCGCGTCGCGACGACCAGCAGTGGTGGAACGCCCAGCGCGGATCGGCGATGCCCTTCCAGCGGTACGAGCGGCTCGGATCCCGTCTCCCTTACGACCTGGCAGACCGCACCTGGCCTGCGAAGTCCCTGGTGAAGGCGCCGCTGTGGGCCTCGGTCGACCTGCGCGACGGGAACCAGTCACTCAGCAGCCCGATGGACACCGAACGCAAGAGCCGTATGTTCGACCTCCTCGTCCGCATGGGATTCAAGGACATCGAGGTCGGGTACCCGTCGGCCAGCGACGCGGACTTCTTGTTCCTGCGCACTCTGATCGAGCAGGACAGGATCCCCGACGACGTGACGATATCCGTCTTCACGCCGGCCCGGACCGAACTGATCGACCGGACCTTCGAGGCCATCGAAGGCGCGGACCGGGCCATGGTGCACCTCTGCAATGCGACCGCCTGCCTGTGGCGCGAGGTCGTTTTCGCAATGAGCGCGGACGAGGTGCAGCAGATGGCCCTCCGCTCGGCGGAACACATTGCGCGCCGAGCGGACGCGACCAAGGGCACACAGCTGCGATTCGAGTACTCGCCGGAGACGTTCAACGTCACGGAGCCCGAATACGTGCTCCAGGTGTCGAACGCCATCACCTCCCTGTGGGACGCGAGCCCGGACCGTCCGGTGACGCTGAACCTGCCGACGACGGTGGAGACCGACTCGCCGAACGTGTTCGCCGACCAGGTCGAGTGGATGCACCGCAACCTCGACCGCCGTGACGCGGTCATCCTCTCGGTGCACCCCCACAACGACCGGGGAACCGCGGTCGCCTCCGCGGAACTCGCCGTCATGGCCGGCGCCGACCGCATCGAGGGGACCCTGTTCGGCAACGGCGAGCGCACCGGCAACGTCTGCCTGGCCACGCTGGCCCTGAACCTGTTCAGCCAGGGTGTAGACCCGCAGCTGGACTTCTCCGACATCGACGAGATCCGCAGCACCGTGGAGTTCGCCAACCAGCTCCAGGTGCCTCCCCGGTACCCGTACGGCGGCGACCTCGTGTACACGGCCTTCTCCGGTACCCACCAGGACGCCATCGCGAAGGGCCTGGCCGCGATCGAACGGAAGGCCGCCGAGGCGGGCACCTCCACCACCGAGGTGCCGTGGGACGTCCCCTATCTGCCCATCGACCCCAAGGACGTCGGCCGCACCTACGAGTCGGTGGTCCGGGTCAACAGCCAGTCGGGCAAGGGCGGGGTGGCCCACGTGCTCAAGAGCGCCTACGGGCTGGACCTCCCCCGCGGCATGCGGGTGGAGCTGGCCCGCGAGGTGCAGCAGGTGGCCGACGGCGACGGCATCGAGCTCACCTCCCGGGAGCTGCGAGCCATCTTCGCCGGTATGTATCTCGAATTCGACCACCCTTCCCTGCTGCTGAAGGAGTTCCAGCTGACGGACCACGGGGGCGCCGCGACCGTCGACGCCCTGGTCGTCGACGCCGACGGCCGGGAGAGGCGGCTGACCGGTTCCGGCGAGGACACGGCCAACGCCTACGCCGCGGCCCTGGCCGGCGGCGGACTGGCGGTGGAGATCGCCGAGACCACGGGTCACGCCCTCACCGACAGCCTCGGCACGCGGTACGCCGCCTACGCGCAGATCAGCCTCGACGGCACGACCGGGTACGGGGCCGCGATCTCCGGCGACGAGGAGAGCGCCCGGCTCGGCGCCATCACCTCGGCCGTCAACCGCGCCCGGGCCTGACCGCCCACCCCTCCCCGCACCCGAACCCGCACCCTGTGAGCTGAGAGATGGACCTCACCTTCGTCGAAAGCAAGAAGGACCCCGGCCGAGACTGCTTCGTGTACACGGCGCACAGCGACTTCGACCTGCTGGGCATCGACGGCCTGCGCGGCCGCAGCGACCGCGACCTGCTCGGTTTCCCCGCAGCAGCGCCCGCCGGCGACGACACCTTCGCCCCGCACACCACCCACATGCTCGTGATGGTCGAGGGCGCTCTGGTGGCCGGCGCGGAACTCGTCGCCTACTCGCCGCTGGGGCTGCCGCTGACCGAGTGGCCCGAGCTGGCGGGTGTCCTGCGGCACAGCGGCCGGCTGGTGCAGTGCCGCCTTCCGGTGGTGCGCCCCGAGTTCGCCGACACGGTCCTGCCGGAGCTTCCCTTCGGCGTCCTCGGAGGCCTGTTCAAGGGCTGTCTGCAGTGGGCGGTGTCGCACGAGGTGAGCGATGTCGTGGTGGAGGTCGCCGACCGGCGGGCGGTCGACAAGCTCACCCAGCTCGGCTTCCTGCCGGCCGAGGGCTCGGGAGCGGGAGGGGCGCCCACGGTGTACCGGCTGAACGTCAGCAGGCTCGTGGCCCGCGGCTTCCGTGCCAGCCACCCCTTCTACCGGTACCTGCTCGAGTACGACGAGAGCGTGCTGATCAGCAGGTCGGCCCTCGCCGCCGCCTGAACGCTCCGGCCCTCCCGCTTCGTCGCCTTCCCCCATTCCTTGCATTCCCCGCATTCCCGCATTCCCGCATTCCCGCAGTCCAGGACACTGGAGAGGAACGGACCCCGTATGTCCCTCATAGGCAGGCGCCTGGCGCTTCCACCCGACCTGCTCGTGCACCGGGTCTTCGAGACCCACGCCCGGCAGCATCCCGACCGGCCCGCGCTGACGTGCGGCGCCGAAGAGCTGAGCTACGCCGAGCTGAACGCACGGGCCAACCGGTTCGCCCACCACCTCATCGCTCTCGGTGCGGGCCGGGGCTCCGTGATCGGCGTATGCCTGGACCGTACGCCCGAGCTCATGGTCGCGATCCTCGGGACCATGAAGGCCGGCGCCGCCTACGTACCGCTGGACCCCACCTACCCCGCCGAGCGGCTCCACCTGATGGTGTCCCAGCTCGACGAGATCAAGCTCAACGTGGTCTCGGCCGACACCCGCGCCCTGGTCGCCGGGGCGCCGGGCGACCTCGTCGTCATCGACGAGCTCGGCGGGCAGCTCGACGCCCTGCCCGTCACGGATCCGGTCGTCGACCTCTCCAACGACGACCTGTGCTACGTCGTGTTCACCTCCGGCTCCACCGGAACGCCCAAGGCCACCGCCGTGCGCCACGAGGGCTGGTACAACCTCCTCGAGTGGCTGCGGGTCGAGTACGGTCTGGGCAGCGGTTCGAGCGGGCTCACCGTCAGCTCCTTCGGCTTCGACATCAGCCAGCGCGGACTGATGGCGCCACTGTTCTGCGGTGCCACCCTCCACCTGCTGCCCAGCCGCATCTTCGACCCGGGCATGGCCTACCGCCTGATCGAGACCCACGGCGTGCGGCAGCTGCACTGCGCGCCGAGCACCTTGTACGTGCTCATCGAGCACGAACAGGCCCTGGGGACCGACGCACTGACCCGGGTGGGCCACGTCTTCATCGGCGGGGAGCCGCTCACAGTCTCCCGGGTCGAGGACTGGGCAGGCCGGGAAGGCAACTCCTGCGTCCTGCTGCACCAGTACGGGGTGGCCGAGTGCACGGACGTGGCGACCTCCCACGTACTCGCGGACTACGCCCGCTACCGGGGCACCGCGACGCCGGTGGGAGAGCCCGTGTACAACACCGAGATCCACCTCCTCGACGAGGAGTCGAACGAGGTGCCGGACGGCGAGACCGGAGAGATCTGCATCTCGGGCCTCAGCGTCAGCGCCGGCTACCTCAACGCCTCTCCGGCCGACACCCGCCGGTTCACCGACCGGGCCACGGGCGACGGCACCGTCAGGACCTACCGGACCGGTGACCGCGGCTACGTCACCCCGGACGGGGAACTGGTGGTGGTCGGCCGCGTCGACGCCCAGGTCAAGATCCGCGGCATGCGGATGGACCTGGGAGACGTGGAACACGGGGTCCGGTCCCACCCGCTCGTCGACGACGTCGTGGTCCTCGCGGTTCCGGACGACTCGGGCGAGCTGCGTCTGGTGGGCTTCGTGCTGCCCGCGGCCGACGGTCTCGACACCCGGGCGCTCTACCGCGACCTGCTCGGCACCCTGCCCCGGAACATGGTGCCGCAGGATTTCACGGTCCTCGACGCCTTCCCGCTGAACCCGAACGGCAAGACCGACCGGCGGGCCCTGGCAGCCCTGGCCGCCGGCTGACGCAGGCCTCAACGTCCCCACCTGCCCGCTCGCCCGCGTCCTCGGCGAGCGCCCCCAGAAACCTTCTTTTCCGCACGCGTGGCTTTCGAGCAAAGGAACAGCATCCGCATGACCATCGACCAGCAGCGCCCGACCCCGGCCGCCCAGATCTCCGGCAACGCGATCGTCCCCGAGGACATCAAGGCGAACATCGAGCAGTTCAGCCTCGACGGCTTCACCGGCCCGATCAAGCTGTACGAGCCGGAGGAGGCCGCCGCCCTGATCCGCGAGATCCGGATCAACAACCAGGACGCCTCGCGCGCCCTGTACAAGAACAGCGTCAACTACGACCGGCACTTCGACATCCCGGAGCTCAGCCGGCACATCACCCACCCGACGATCGTCAAGTACCTCACGGCCATCCTCGGCCCGGACGTACTGAACTGGCGGACCGAGTGGTTCCCCAAGTTCCCGGGCGCCAAGGCGACCGAGTGGCACCAGGTGCGCGACTACAGCTACGCCAACGGCAAGCCGCAGCTCCTGCCGACCGAGTCGGACTGGAACGCCTACATCGACATCACCGTCTGGACGACCTTCACGCCGGCCACCAAGGACAGGGCCTGCATGAAGTTCGTGCGCGGTTCGCAGCGTGACTGGATCTTCGACGAGCACAAGGCCACTCAGGCCGGCCGTGGTGCGGACTACGACGTCGCCCACGCCAACACCGGCTTCTTCGGCTACGACTTCGCCGACTTCAAGATCGACCCGAAGTGGGAGCCGCGCCCCGAGGACGTCGTCGAGCTGGAGATGCAGCCGGGCGAGGCGGTCATCTTCACGGCGTCGTGCGTGCACGGCTCCACCCCGAACAACACCGAGCGCGAGACCCGCTTCGCGATCGCCAGCCGGTACGTCCCCACACACGTGCGCGTCTACCCCGGCCAGGACTCCTTCAGCGCCCACGGTGCGACGTTCGACCTGTCCGAGTACGGCAGCGTCGTCGTGGCCGGTGAGAACCGCTACGACCACAACCGGATCCGCACCGAGAACAACCACGGCACCCCGTTCGGCTGGACCGCGAGCTGACCTCCCCTCTCCTTCCCCTTCACCGAAAAGGACCCCAGAACGTGATCGCAACGAAGATCCACGCCATTTGGAGCCGTGAGCTCAAGCTCGAGGAGTTCGCCGACACGGACGACTTCTTCGACCTCGGCGGGCACTCACTGATCATGACCCGGATCCAGCGCCAGATCCTCTCCGAGCTCGGCATCGAGGTCGCGATGGACCAGCTCTTCCGCAAGTCCACGGTCGCGGCGATCTCCGAGCACATCGAGACGGCCCGCGCGGCCGCCTGATCTCGGCTCCGCTGCCGCCAGACCTTGCTGCGACGCCGGGGACAGGGCTCCACACCCTGCCCCCGGCGTCGCAGCCGGTTCATCTCCCACCACTACAGGAAGATCCCCCAGTGCAGCTATCGAGTCGGGGCCGGCAGATGTCCCGCCTGTCGGGCATCCGCAGCATCATGGAGGACATCGCCGCGGCCGACCGGGACGCGAGCGACGACGAATGGCTCAACCTCAGTCCGGGCAACCCCTCGCACATCCCCGAGGTCGTCGAGGCCTGGCGCCGCCTCACCCGTGAGGCCCTGGACGACCGGTTCGTCGAGTCCAGCACCCGGTACGGGCCCTCGCGCGGCACCGCCGCCCTCGTCGAAGCCATCGTCGACTACTTCAACCTCACCTACGGCTGGTCGATCGGGCCGCAGAACGTGGTCGTCGGGCCCGGCAGCCAAATGCTGTCGTTCATCGCGACCAGTCTGTACACCGGCCCGGACGCGGACGGCGTGCTGCAGCCACTGGTGCTGCCCCGCCTGCCCGACTACACCGGTTACCAGGGACTCAGCCCGGACCCCGGCGGCACGGTCGGCATCGAGCCGTTGATCGTGCCCGAGGGATCCCACTCGTTCCACTACAGCCTCGACACAGAGGCCCTGGCCCGGCAGACCCGCATGGGCATGATGCTGCTGTCCAACCCGGCCAACCCGACCGGCAGCAGCATCGAGGCGTCCGAGCTGAAGACGCTGATCGCCACCGCCGAAGAGCGCGACGTGCCCCTGGTGCTCGACCACGCCTACGGGGAGCCCTTCCCCCAGGTGGTCCGGACGAGGCTCGCCCCCGTGCTGCATTCGCACGTCATCAACCTCTTCACGCTGTCGAAGGCCGGGCTGCCCGGCGAGCGGATCGCCTTCGCGATCGGCCCGGCCGACCTGATCGACCCGATGGTGTCCTTCATCGCCAACACGACACTGCACGCGCCGCAACTGCTCCAGGCCGTCGTCGAACGCTCACTGACGACCCGGCAGATCGACGTGATCTCCGAGCGCCACATCAAGCCCTACTACCGGGCCAAGCGGGCGATGGCCGAGGCCCTGCTCGCCGAGTCCCTCCCGGACGACCTGAACTGGCGGCTGCACTCCAGCGACGGGGGGATGTTCTGCTGGCTGTGGATCGACCACGACTGGTTCGACGACCTGACGCTGTACGAGTTCCTCAAGCGCAGGCAGATGTTCATCGTCCCCGGCCGGCACTTCTTCGTCGAGCCGCTGGACACACCGTTCCTCGGCACGCACGGCAAGCGCTGCATCAGACTGAGCCTGAGTCCGGACGAATGGGCCGTGGCCGACGGCATCGTCCGGCTGGGTGAAGCGCTCGAAGAGCTGCGCGCGAGCGCGGGAACCGGAGCGTGACGACCATGGGCAAGTGGCTGCGCCGCCGTGAGGCGCAGGAGACAGCGGTCAGCCGGCTCGTCTGCCTGCCCCACGCTGGCGGCACCGCCGCGTCGTTCGCCGGCTGGGGCGGCCGGCTGCCGGCCGGCGTGGAGTTGATCGCCGTACAGTACCCGGGCCGGCAGGACAGGCTGGGCGAGGAGCCGATCGGGGACATGGCCACGATGGCCGAGCAGGTGGCGAACGCGCTGCGGCCACTGCTGGACCTCCCGATGTTCTTCTTCGGGCACAGCATGGGCACCGGCCTGGCCTACGAGGTCGCCGGCATCCTCGAGCGCGAGGACGGGTTCGTGGCGGAACACGTCTTCGTGTCCGCGAGGCCGGCGCCCCACCTGATCGACGGGGAGCACCGGCACCGGTTGAGCGACGAGGACCTCGTCGCTGCGATGCGCCGACTGGGCGGTCCGGACGCGGCGGTGCTCGACCATCCGGAGCTGCTGCCGCTGATCCTTCCGCCCCTGCGGGCGGATCTGGCTCTGCTGGACCGGTACCGGCCCGCACGGCTGACCCCGCTGCGGGCGCCGCTGACCGTGTTCGGCGGCGAGAGCGACGACACGTGCCCGGTTTCCCGGCTGTCCGCCTGGAGCGCGGCCACGACCGCCGGCGTGCGGGTGCGGACGTTCCCCGGCGGCCACCACTACCTGCGCGAGTGCGAGGACGACGTGCTCGAAGCGGTCTGCGCGGAAATCCTTGCGGCGCGCCGGGGCCGACAGCCGCTTGATGCGTGAACCGTGCGAAATGGCGCCGGGCCCTCGGGATCTTCCCGAGGGCCCGGCGCCATTTCGCACGTGTCCGCCGGCGTCGCGTCAGCCGACGTGGTGCCCGGTGGTCGCGTCGACGTGGTCGGGAATTTCCTCGTGGGTGTCCCCGACCGTCAGCGTGCCGGTGGGCTCGACCATGATGATGTGCGATTCCTCATCGGACACCGGCTTGTGCTCGATGCCGCGCGGCACGACGTAGGTGTCCCCCCGGTGGAGGGTCACGCAGCGTTCCACACCGTCCTCCCGCAGGTGGATGACCAGCCGTCCGGCCGCGACGATGAAGAGCTCGTCGGTGTCCTGGTGGGAGTGCCACAGGTAGGCGCCGTGGAATTTCGCCACCCGGACGTCGTAGTCGTTGAACTGGGCGACGATGCGCGGACTCCACGGCTCGCTGAAGGAATCGAGAGTCCTCTGGATGTTCACCGGTTCGGTCATCATGTGTTCGGGCTCCTTGAATGCCGCGGTTTCGGACAGGCGTGTGCCGCCCTGGTCGGAGCGACCGGGGCGGCACACGGGGCGGGTGGGAGACACGCGATACGCAACGCGGCCCCGCTAGACGGCGGCCCGCACGGCGAGCGCGTCGCCGATCTCCTCCGTGGTGCGGAAGGTTCCGTCGCGTTCCGCGAGGTCGGCGGTGACGGCGTCCTCGATGCGGACGGCCTGGGCCTCGTGGCCGAGGTGGCGCAGCAGGAGGGCGACGGACAGGACCGTTGCGGTCGGGTCGGCCTTGCCGGTGCCCGCGATGTCGGGGGCCGAGCCGTGGACGGGCTCGAACATGGACGGGAAGGCGCCGGTCGGGTTGATGTTCCCGGAGGCGGCGAGGCCGATCCCGCCGGTCACGGCGGCGGCCAGGTCGGTGAGGATGTCACCGAAGAGGTTGTCGGTGACGATGACGTCGAAGCGCTCGGGCTGCGTGACGAAGAAGATCGTCGCGGCGTCGACGTGCAGGTAGTCGGTGGTGACCTCGGGGTACTCCTGGCCGACCTTGTCGAAGATGTTCTTCCACAGGTGGCCCGCGTAGACGAGGACGTTGTTCTTGTGGACCAGCGTCAGCTTCTTGCGCGGGCGGGAGCTGGCCCGCTCGTACGCGTCGCGCACGACGCGCTCGACGCCGTACGCGGTGTTGACGCTGACCTCGGTGGCCACCTCGGCGGGGGTGCCGGTGCGCAGGCTGCCGCCGTTGCCGGTGTACGGGCCTTCGGTGCCCTCGCGGACCACGACGAAGTCGATCTCCGGACGGCCGGCGAGCGGGGTGGCCGTGTTCGGGAAGAGCTTCGACGGGCGCAGGTTGATGAAGTGGTCGAACGCGAAGCGGAGTTTGAGCAGCAGGCCGCGCTCCAGGACGCCCGACGGGACCGACGGGTCGCCGATGGCGCCCAGCAGGATCGCATCGTGGTGCTTGAGCGCCTCGAGCTCCTCGTCCGGGAGGGTCTCACCGGTGCGGTGCCAGCGCGTGGCGCCGAGGTCGTACTGCTTGGTCTCCAGCTTCACATCCTGGGGCAGGACCGCGGTAAGGACCTTCAGGCCCTGAGCCACGACTTCCTGGCCGATGCCATCACCGGGGATCACTGCGAGGCTGATGACGCGGGGCTCCGGACGGACCGTGCGCGGTTTGTGGCTCGGTCGGGTGCTTTCGTAGGTGGCGATGTCCGCTTCGTTCTGAAGGGTGAGCGAGATGTCGTCGAGGCCTTCGAGGAGGCGCCAGCGGGCGTTGTCGTCGAGTTCGAACTCCGCCTCGATTCCGGCCGCGCGGACCTGGCGGGCGACGAGGTCGACGGTGATTTCGGCGGTGGGGTCGCTGTCGGTCAGCTCCCACAGCCGCTCGACGGTCTCCTGTGGGAGGACGACGGTCAGCAGGCCGTTCTTCAGTGAGTTGCCGCGGAAGATGTCGGCGAAGCGGGAGGAGATGACGGTCTTGAAGCCGAAGTTCTGCAGGGCCCAGACGGCGTGTTCGCGGGAGGAGCCGGTGCCGAAGTCGGGGCCGGCGACCAGGACGGTGGCGCCGCGGCGCTCGGGGCGGTTGGTGACGAACTCGGGGTCCTTGCGCCAGGCCTCGAAGAGTCCGTCCTCGAATCCGTCGCGGGTGATCTTCTTCAGCCAGTGGGCGGGGATGATCTGGTCGGTGTCGACGTTGCTGCGGCGCAGCGGGACGGCCCGGCCGGTGTGGGTGGTGAAGGCTTCCATGGTTCTCAGACTCCGGCGGTCGCGTGGGCGTCGGACAGGTCGGCGGGCGAGGCCAGGTGGCCCAGTACCGCGGTGGCGGCGGCCACCTGGGGGGAGACCAGGTGGGTGCGTCCGCCCTTGCCCTGGCGGCCTTCGAAGTTGCGGTTGGAGGTGGATGCGGAGCGCTCGCCGGGCGCGAGTTGGTCGGGGTTCATGCCCAGGCACATCGAGCAGCCGGCGTGGCGCCATTCGGCGCCGGCTTCCTTGAAGACCTTGTCCAGGCCTTCTTCGACGGCCTGCAGGGCGACGCGGACGGAGCCGGGGACGACCAGCATCCGTACGCCGTCGGCGACTTTGCGGCCCTGGATGATGCCGGCGACGGCGCGCAGGTCCTCGATGCGGCCGTTGGTGCAGGAACCTACGAAGACGGTGTCGACCTTGATGTCGCGCAGCGGCTGTCCGGCGGTCAACCCCATGTATTCCAGGGCCTTTTCGGCGGCGTGGCGCTCCGATGCGTCCTCGTACGAAGCGGGGTCGGGGACGCGGGCCGACAGGGGGGCGCCCTGGCCGGGGTTGGTGCCCCAGGTGACGAACGGGGACAGGGTGGTGCCGTCGATGACGACCTCGGCGTCGAAGACGGCGTCCTCGTCGGTGCGCAGGGTCTTCCAGTACGCGACCGCCGCGTCCCAGTCCGCATCCTTCGGGGCGTGGTCGCGGCCCTGCAGGTAGTCGAAGGTGGTCTGGTCGGGGGCGATCATGCCCGCGCGGGCGCCGGCCTCGATCGACATGTTGCAGATGGTCATGCGTGCTTCCATCGAGAGTTTCTCGATGGCTTCGCCGCGGTATTCCAGGATGTAGCCCTGGCCGCCGCCGGTGCCGATCCTGGCGATGATCGCCAGGATCAGGTCCTTGGCGGTGACGCCCTCGGCGAGCTCGCCGGTGACGGTGATCGCCATCGTCTTGGGGCGGGCCAGCGGCAGCGTCTGGGTGGCCAGCACGTGCTCGACCTGGCTGGTGCCGATACCGAAGGCCAGCGCGCCGAAGGCGCCGTGCGTGGAGGTGTGGGAGTCGCCGCAGACCACGGTGGTGCCCGGCTGGGTCAGGCCCAGCTGCGGTCCCACCACGTGGACGACACCCTGCTCGACGTCACCCAGCGAGTGCAGGCGCACGCCGAACTCCGCGCAGTTCCTGCGCAGCGTCTCGAGCTGGGCCCGGGAGACCGGGTCCGCGATCGGCTTGTCGATGTCGAGGGTGGGGGTGTTGTGGTCCTCGGTGGCGATGGTGAGGTCGAGCCGCCGGACCTTGCGGCCGGCCTGCCGCAGGCCCTCGAAGGCCTGGGGGCTGGTCACCTCGTGCAGCAGGTGCAGATCGATGAAGAGGAGGTCGGGCTCGCCCTCGGCGCGCCGGACGACATGGTCGTCCCAGACCTTCTCCGCGAGTGTCCTACCCATCACGTTCCCCCTGGCTGCTGGTCGTTCCTGTCACCTCGCCGACGCTAGGCGAGCCCCTCCCCGAGCCGTCCTTGATCGGTCCTCGGCTGTCGACGCCCACGGGTTCGGCTGCGGTCGCGATCAGGGCGAGGCCGCCGCTGTGGGACAGGGAGAACCGGACGTCGCCACCGCCCGCGACCTCGGGGCGGCCGCCGTCGGACCGCAGCGACCGGCCGAAGAGACTCAGCCCGGCTTCGGCACCGAGCCAGTCCTCGGGGAGGGCCATCCCCATGAGGATCAGCACGCCGCTCAACCGGGCAGCTCACCGATGGCCTCCCCCGATCCGGGGAGCACCTTCTCCCGCTTTCCCGCGATGCGCATCCGCGACCCCGGAAGCCAGGATCGGGCCCTGAACAGTTGACCGGAGGATGTTCGATGAGCACGCAAGGAACAGGGATGCCGCCGCATCACACCGCATCGACCAACGGCCTGGCAGGGGCGGCCATGCTGCTCGGCGTCCTCGGCTTGAGCACGTCGGTCTTCTTCATCGGCGGCCTGTTCGGCGGCATCGGCCTGATCCTGGGCATCATCGCCCTGACGACGGCCAAGCGGACCGGTATCGGCCGGGGCAAGGCCCTCACCGGCGTGGTGACGTCGGCCATCGCGATCGTGGTGTCCGCCCTGGTCGCCGTCTTCTTCGTCTGGTACGCCGACAAGACGCAGGAGTGCGCCCGCCGGGGATTACGGGACAGCCCTTAGGTGGTGGGGAGGAGACCGGCGACGAGGACGGCGAATTCCTCGGGGTCGAGGATGCGGATGCCCAGTTCTTCGGCCTTGGCGCGCTTGGAGCCGGCCTTCTCGCCAGCCACTACGAGGGTGGTGCGCCGGGACACCGACGACGATGCCTTTCCGCCGGCCCGCTCGATCAGTTCGTTCATCTCGTTGCGGGACAACACCGCGAGGGGGCCGGTCATGGCTCCGGTCACCACGACGGCCTGTCCGGCCAGCGGGCCGCCCGCCGAGTCCTCGCCGTCGTTCGCGTCGGCCGCGGGCTTCTGCGGCTCGGCGACCTGCGTGCCGACCTGCTGGGCCTGGAGTTTGTCGAGGAGCGGGGCGAGTTCGGCGAGTTCGGCCGCAATGACGCGGGCCTTCTCGGTGCCGATGCCGTCGACCCCGGCCAGCGTGTCCGCGTCGGCGGCCCGGATCGCGGCCATCGAGCCGAAGTACGCGGCGATCCGGCGGGACATCGTGCGCCCGGTGCCGCGGACACCGAGGGCGCAGAACACGCGGCTCAATGCGGCCCCGCGGGCGGTCTCGATCGCGGCCAGGAGGTTGGCGGCGCTGGTCTCGCCCATCCGCTCCAGACCGAGGAGCTGCTCGCGGGTCAGCGTGAACAGGTCGGCGACGTCCTTGACCAGACCGGCCTCCACCAGCTGGATCGCGCGCGTGCCGCCGAGACCCTCGATGTCGAGCTGGTCCCGGCCGGCCGCATAGATCACCGAGGCCACGGCCTGACAGCTGCGGCCGCGCACGCACCGCCACCGCTGCTCGGAGGTGTCGATCGCGTCGCCACAACGGGGGCACGCCTCGGGGAAGGGGATCGGGCTCTCGGCGCCGGTGCGCTGGTCGGCCAGCGGTGCCTCGACCCGGGGGATCACGTCGCCGGCCCGGTACACGAACACCTGGTCGCCGATCATGAGCCCGCGGCGGGTGATGTCGGACGGATTGTGAAGCGTGGCGTAGGTGACCGTCACCCCGTCGATGACCACGGGCTCCAGGACCGCGCGCGGGGCGATGATCCCGGTCCGGCCGACGTTCCACTCCACCGCCAGCAGGCGCGTCACCTTGTGTTCGGCCGCCAGTTTCCGGGCCACCGCCCACCTCGGGGCGCGCGAGCCGTTGCCGGCCTGCCGCTGGTCCTCGGCCGTGTCGGCCTTGACGACGACACCGTCGATCCCGAACGGCAGGTCTCCGCGCAGGCCGGCGATCACGTCGATGCGTTCCTGCACCTGCTCCACGGTCTCGCACCGCATCGGGGCGGCGGCCGTGCTGGCGGCCGTGTTCGCGCCGAGCGCGGCCAGGTTCTCCAGCAGAGCGACGTGGCCGAGGTCCTCCAGGCCGATCGCGCTGTAGGCGAAGAAGGTCAACTCGATCCGGTAGGGGCGGTCCTTGGCCCGCAGCGTGCCGGCCGCCCCGCTGCGCGGGTGCGCGAAGGGCGTGGCCTCGTGGGCGAGCCGGATCCGGTTGGCCTCCTCGAACTGCGCGGTCGTCAGCAGCACCTCGCCGCGCAACTCGACGTCGATCGGCTCGGTGAGGACCTGCGGCAGACCGAGGACGGCGTCGGCGGCGTGGGTGATGTCCTCGCCGGCCGAGCCGTCGCCCCGGGTGAGGACCTGAACGAGCCGACCACCCCGGTAGCGGGCGGCCACCGCGAGGCCGTCGAGCTTGGGCTCCACACACCACCCGGCCACAGGGTGCCCGAGACGCCGTTCCAGCCCTGCGGCCCACTCGGCGAGCTCGTCGGCGTCGAAGACGTTGTCGAGGGAGAGCATCGGCACCGAGTGCGGCACGTCACCCTGCACAGCCCCGCCCGCCACCTTCCCGGTCGGCGACTCGGCGAGCACCTCGTCCGGGTGGGCCTCCTCGTAGGCCGCGATGGCGCGCAGCAGCCCGTCGTACTCGTCGTCACCGAGCGGGGTGGTCCCGTCGCCGTAGTACGCGGCCGACGCCGCCACGGCAGTGGTCACGGCCTCCACGTAGGCGGCAGGAGAGAGCAGGGCACTGTTTTCGGTCATGAAGGTCATCATCCTGCCCCGCACTGACAACGCCGCCTCCCGACCCCGCCCCGCCGCGGCACGCAACCGGGCCGCCCTGCGGCACAGCGCGGGAACGGCAACGGCCTGCTGATCAGCGCCACCCCCGCGGCCGATCGCCCGGACCGAAACCGGCCCCTGGCGGGTCGCCCAGTCGCACCCCGTGACCTGCGGAGATGCTGCCGTTCCGACATGTGGAGCGGTTCTTACCGGCTGGCCACAAGGGAGGTAGTGTCCTCCGGTCACGGACGGCAATCGGATCGTCCGTTCAACCCAGGGGAACCACCATGACTGATCTGAACTCGCTGCGGGCAAGCCTTGCGTCGGGTGAGCACGAGTTCGCCGACACCCTGGCCTTCGTCGCCGCGCACTACGAGTATCAGCCACAGGCGTTCCGCAACGGGGAACTGGAAAATGCCGCGGGTGAGAACGAGGGTTCCTGCAAGACGCTGGGACTGGCCCTGCTGGAAGGGCTGAGCGACCAAGAGGCGCTGCTGGCATTCGGCGAGCACTATCGCAGTGTGCTGGCGACTCCGGACGACACCGACCACGGCAACATTCGCAACCTCCTGGCCCATGGCCTGGAAGGCGTGAGCTTCGCCGGGCAACCGCTGGCCCGCAAGAGCTGAAGGACTCCCCAGGTGCGCCCTCGGGTTTTCATGCGGGGTGACGCAAGGCTGATCTAGCTGGTCAGACCGCCTCTGCACCGGCTGAGGGCCGGGGCGCGGAGGCGCGGCCCACCCCGCCCTGGAAGTCCTGTCCGTCGAGGCCCGGGACGGCGCGCCGTTCAGCTACGCGCCGTTCAGCCTCGCGCCTGTCGCCGGCCCGCCCCGCCTGCGCACGCTCACCGCGGTCCCCGGCGCGCTGGCCGACCCGATCCGGTACGCGTCGGGTCAGCCGCCGTCGACGTAGGCCCGGGCCGCCACCATCACATCGCGCATCCTGCCGTCGGCGATGCACTGCGCCGGCGCCTCGTCCTCGAGCTGCGGGTTCATTCCGATCATCCACGCGCGAGCCGTGTAGAGGCTTTCGGCGTCCTGGATGAGCTGGAAGACCTGCAGGGCGGCGCGCAGGCGCTGCTCCGACTCGGGTCGGGGCGTCGTGTCGCCCGATGCCCACTTGCCGACCTGCTTGGGATCGCTGATGTTGGCGATCCGCGCGGTCAGGCGTTGCCCCAGGTTCTCCTGGAGGAAGCGGGCGATTTCGCTGATGTGCATGCGCACGGTGGCGACGTGAGCTCTTTCGGCGCTGGCAACGCTCTTGGCGACGGCAACGGCAACGGCGACGGCGGCGGGGGGCGTGGTGGTGTCAGAAGGCATGGTCAGGTCTCCCTCGTTGCCCTGACTTCGCGCCCGTACGATGGCGGGTCGCGTGTTCAGGCGACGGGTGTCGGGGTGTGCCCGCAGGACCTGGCTGTCGCGTACTGCCGCGGGGGCAGACGGAAGGGACGCTCGGTCTCGGCGAGCTGTGAACGCTTCGTGGTGTGTTCCCGACCCGCCGGGAAGCGTGTACCAGCGCGGGTGCGGTGGGGTGTGCCGACCAGCGGTCAGCGGTCGGCGCTCAGCATCGATGTATTCCGGTCCGTGGGGATCCGGCACATGGACGACTGGGGTGCTCTGAGGGTGCAGAGCCCGTGGCGGGCGGTGGTGCCACGACGCGTGGCGCGAGCCCCACGGGTAAGAACGCACTGACGGCGCAACGGGTGTTGCTCATGAGATCCCCCACATGCTCCAAGTCGGTCTACGTACTGGTTAGGTTACCCATTATCACCTTCCAACTCCACCTCTTAGGCAGAATTCAGCACGTTCTCGACGGTGTGTCAACTGACGGGTTTGAAGCCGGACTTCCGTCTTGACCTGGGCATATATTGCTGGAGTGAGAGGGTGGCCGACGGTGTGTCGGCAGCAGGGAACGAGTTGTTTCGCTCTTTTGGACGACAGCTGCACGGCGGCTTTCAGGTCGGTTTCAGTCACCTTTTCAGGTGGGCAACGTGCGGGGGTTAAGGGGGGCCGGTCACAGCATCGTCAGGTCGTACTCCTCGGCCACCCGCCGCAGAGCCTCCGACTCGGGGAAGATCAGGCTGGTCTCCTCCTGCTTGAGCTCCACGTCGTTGAAGACGGCCCAGCACTGGCGCATCCCGAAGCGGGAGCGGTAGGCGATGCCATGGATGAGGCGCTCCTGCTCCGAGGGGCCGGTGCGCTGGGTGATGGCCCACGCCGAGATCAGCCGGGTGATCCGGCGGTTGAAGCCCTGAATGTGCTCCGTGGCGAGCCTGTCCACGCCCTGTTCCGCCAGCTCGTCCTTGAGTTCGCGGGAGAGGGTCTCCAGGGTCCGCTCGTCGTCCACGTCGAGGAAGCGGGCCTCCTTGGGAAGCTGGAGGCGGACCAGGATGTGGCGCGTGGTCCAGTCGCGGGGGATCTTGCCGGGGGTCATGTAGGACGGCTTCATCCACTCGTCCCCGATGACCTCCCTCATCTTGGGGTCCACACGGAAGGGCGCTAACGCCTCTGCGAAGCACCCGTCGTGCTGGGAGGCGCAGTAGAGGGTGTCGTAGCTGACCAGACTCCAGCGGTTTCCGCCCGTCCGGGACGCGTCCTCCTGGCTGATCCTTTCGTACGTGACCGGGTTCTTGGCCTTTCCCAGGCGCCAGACGCCCTGGTCGGGCGCGGGGATGAGGACGACGTCCGGCTGTACGGTGTCCCGGCTCATGCGGCCGCTCTCCTTGCTCCGGCCGCCCTCCGCGAGGCGCGGGCCGGTGATGCTCATGGCTCGCGGAGGCGGCCGGGCCGGCGGGGCGGTCCGGCCGCCGGGAGAGCCGGTCTCGTGACGGTGTGATGCCCATGAGGGGCGCTCATGAGCGGATGGCGGGCGCCCCACGGCGTATTGATCCGTGGCACATGCCGAACGATCATTTTCATGCTCCGGTACGACCAATGCGACCGCGTTGCGGTGGTCATCGGGGGCGCACGAAGGAACGCAGGGGGCGCATACGGGTGATCAGGCTCGGGTGATCAGGATCCGCCCGCCCGGCATTCGGCGAGGTCGATCTCCACCGCGGCGGCCCCGGCGTCCCCGGCGAAGGAGAGCACGACGCGCCCGCCGGCCGCCGACGGGTGCGCGGCGAGGCTGCGTACGGGGCTCCCCACCGCGAGCAGCAGCCGGCACTGCCCGGTGGCGGCGTCCCAGACGCGGATGGTCCCGTCGGCAGCGCCGGAGGCGACGAAGCTTCCGTGGCCCTCCGCGTCGAACAGGGCCAGGGCGTGCACGGCCGCAGTGTGACCGGTCAGCGGCTCGCCCAGGGGGCGGCGCTCGCGCAGGTCCCACAGCCGCACCGTGCCCGTGTCGCCGCCGCTGGCCAGATGCGGCGCAAGGCCGCCCAGCGGGCCGGGATTGATGGCGACGGCGTGCAGGAGCCCCTGGTCGCAGCGCAGGGTCCCGCCCGGCGCACCACCGCGTTCCGCGCCCCACAGCCGTACGGTGCCGTCGGAGCTGGCCGAGGCGAACCAGTCCTCGCCCCCCACGCACGACGCCGCAGCCACCGCCCGGACCCGCAGGCCGTGACCGGTCCACTCCCGCAGCGGGGCCAGGCCGTCCAGATCCCACAACCGGACCGTCTCGTCGTCCCCGCCGCTCAGCAGCAGATGCCGGCCGTCGGCGGTGGTGCACGCGGCAAGGGCGCGGACGGGGAGGAAATGACCCTTCAGGACGTCCGGCAGCGCCCGCCGGGTACCCGTGTCCCACAGACGGATGCCGTGGTCCTCGCATCCGGCCGATACCAGTACGCGCCCCTCCCGCCGGTGCGCCCAGACCATCGCGGACGGCGGCCGGCCGGTGTCGATCCGGGCGACCGCGTCCCCCGTGACGATGTCCCGGACGTCGATGCCGGGGCGGTCGGCGGTGAGCGCGAACCAGGACGGAAGGCCCAAGTCCCCCGGCTCCGGCAGCAGCAGCACCCCGCCCGTAGGCGTAGGCGTAGGCGTCGGCTCGGCCGGTGTACGGGCGGCGGTCAGCGCCCGCTCCAGGACCTCCCGGTTCCACAGGCGCAGCGTGCCGTCGCAGGAGGACGACGCGAGGATCCCGGAATCCGGCGCGGCGACGGGGCTGAGCGCGGTCACTGCGGCGGTGTGCCCGCTGAGCAGCCCCGGCGGCTCCTGGGCGGCGGTGTCCCACCGGGAGACGTCCCACACGGCGATGCGGCTGCCCGTCCCGGCCGCGAGGAGGTGGCGTTCGCCCAGGACGAGGCCGGCCAGGCTGTTCACCGGCTCGCCGGCGCCGGTGAGGGTGGCGAGGGGTCCGCCGGCGCCCCAGACGGTGACGCTCCCGTCGGCATGGCCGGCCGCGACCGTCCCCGGCCGTGTGGTCGGAGCGAGTACGCGTACGTCGGCCGGGAATTCGAAGCGCGCCACTTCCACCTCGGCCGCCGTGTCCCGGAACGCCAGGAACGCGCCGTCGGCGATCGCCAGCAGCGGCCGGCGGGGCGCCTCCTCCTGCACCGCCGCCAGTGCGGTGGTCGCCGTACGCGGTGTGTCCCCCGGCAGGGTCAGCAGGTCCAGCGGGCCCATCCGCTCGTTCCACCAGACCACCACCCCGTCCCCGTTGACGCAGAACACCGCCAGCTCGTGTCCGCTGTCGTGGTAGGCGCACACGTCGGCGATCCACATCCCGCCGGGCCGGTGGATCTGGTCGACGAGGCGGCCGGTCGCGGGGTCCCAGAGGCGGACTGTGCCGTCCGTACTGCCGGACACGAGCAGCGGCGACTGCGCGGGGCGCGGCGCGAGGAGCAGGTGCCGTACGGATCCCTCGTGGGCGCCGATTCGTCCGCGGACCGCGGTTCCCTCGACCGCGTCGATCAGTTCGATGCCCCCGTCGTCGTCGCCCGCCGCGAGGGCGGGGCGCCCGTCGGGGGCCGGTACCGCCGTCAGGGAACGCACGGTGGCGCCGAGGGTGGCCAGGACGTTCACGGGCGGCGTCCACCGGGACCACAGCACCGCCAGCGGCCCCGCCGCCTCTTCGGGGGTGCGCGGGCGCGGCCGGCCGGGATGGCGCAGCGCCGTGTACGCCAGGTGCAGGCTGGCCAGGCGGGACGGGTGGTCCTCCCGGTCCGCCCGGTGCAGGTACGGCTCGACCACGGCCCAGGCCTCCAGCCAGAGCCGTCCCTCCTGCCCCCGGCCCGGGCCCAGCAGCCCGCGGATCGGGCTGCCGGTCAGCCACGGCAGCACCTCGGCCGGCACGTGCGCGTCGTCCAGGACCCCGCCCAGGCGGGCGTGGCGTGCGAGGTACCGCCGTACGTACGGGTGCGGGGCGGTGCCGGAGGCGCGGCCGGCGATGTGCGGCGCGGCCAGATCGGCGAGCGCCCGCACGATGGAGGCGTGCACGGCGGCATCGTCCCCGCATCCGCCCCCGCCCCCGTCCTCGTACGCGTCCCCCGTCGCGCCGGTCCCCGTCACCCCATCAGCCCCGCCGGCCGCATCAGGCGCATCAGGCGTATCGCGCTCATCAGGTTTATCGGCAGGCTCATCCTGACCATCCGTCATTCCCATCCCCCCACGAGATGCCGCGCCGCCCACGGGCCAGGCGCGCAGGACAGCGGCCAGCCGTTCGTGTGCCGGCCGGTACACCCGCTGGTCCTCTTCCACGTCACGGGTGAGATACCCAGCCAGGCGGCCTTCCAGCAGCACCCGGATCTTGGCATCGGCATCCCGGAGGGGCTTCCCGTGGACGGCGGACGCGACAGCGGGCCACACCTCGCCCCAGGCGATGCCGCGCCCCTGCGCGAACGCCGCCGCGCGCAGCAGCGCCAGCGCCTCGTCCGCCCCCAGGCCGTCCTCCGCGGACCTCGCCAGGTCGTCCTTCAGCAGTCCCGTCGTGCCCTCGCCCAGCCGCGCGAGCCAGTCGGCGTCGGCCTGCAGCCGCGGTCCCTCGGTGCGCAGCTGGTGCGCCGCCACGCGGGCGTCGAGGAAGGACCGCCCCACCGCCTCGGCCACCGTCCGCGCGACCCCGGTCAGGTCGTGACCCGCCCAGTTGGCCTCCCCGTCCAGGAGAGCGCGTACGTACCCCTCGACGTCCTTGCCCATGTCCTCGTCGTCGGTACGCACCACGGCCGCCCCGGAGAACGCCTCCCGCAGTCGGCCCAGCAGTTCCTGCCCGCCGCCACTACCACTACCGCCACCGCCACCATCACCGTCCGGGACAAGGCGGTCGGCGCCGTCGCTGCTGCGGACGGCGACGACCAGCCGTACCCCGCGCCGTACGGGCGTCGACGGCGCGGCGCCGGACAGGTGTCCGGCCAGCGGTACCAGGACCTGGTGCACCACCGCCGCGGGGTCGGTCGCCTCGTCCAGCGCGTCGACGACGACCGTCACCATGGGGCCGGGCGAGCCGAGGAACCTGCGCAGCCCCAACTGCCAGCGGCTCAGCTGGTCCCTGCCCGAGGGGTCCGCTTCGGCCCCCAGTTTCTTCGCGATGACCGTCAACAGCCCCAGTGGCTCCCGGTTGTGCGCGGTGACCGCGATGGTGACCGCGCCCTCGTCCGGGACGGTGTCCTGCGGGCAGTGGCCGACGGCGGCCGCGAACAGATCCGACGTCCTGAACGTCGCGTCGCTCAAGGTCACCGCGCGGCCCAGGATCGCCGACTTCCCGCTCGCGGTGATGCCCGTGACGACGAGCACCCCCGGCGCGCCCTTCAGGAAGGAGACCACCGAGGCGTTCAGGCGCTTGCGGCCCGAGAAGTACCAGCCGGTGTCGTCGGCGCCGGTGCGGCCGCTGGCCTTCTCCAGCCAGTAGTCCAGGTCCTCCAGGCTCGCCGCCACCTCCTGCCGGCTCTCCTCCACCGCGGCCTGCTCCGGCCGGTAGCCCGGGTTCGGCAGCGCGGCGGTCGCCACGTGCAGCTTGCCGCCCATCAGCGGACGGCAGTCGAGGGACAGGCTCCGGCCGAGCTCCGCGCCGACCGCCTGTGCCGCCTGATACAGGGCCCGGCTGAACTCGTCCATCGTCAGGTACGGGCGGGCGATCCCGCCGGCCGTGCGCAGCCACTCGTGGGCCCGGCGCAGGACGAGCGCGAACTCCCCGCCCCTCACCTGCATCTTGGGCGCCGCGGTGGTCAGGACGTTGAGCGTGGCACGCGTGGTGCGCGCGGTGTCCAGGCTCCGTGCGAGTTCCAGCAACTCCCCTCCCACGTCGGCGGACTCGCACATGTTCACGATCACCAGGACGTCCCGGGCGTGCGAGTCGAGCGCGGCGATCACGATCTCCGTCGTACGCAGCCCCGTCGCCAGGAGCCGCTGCGCATCGGTGTCCCGCAGGACCGCGAAGTGCTTGGCCGCGCCCGAGGTGAGGCCGTGGCCCGACACGTACAGCACCACGGGGACGTCCGCCTCCGCCTCCCGGATCCCGGACGTCTCCAGGAAGCGCTCCACGTCGTGACGGCTGGTCACCGGCCCGCCGGGCGCCACCTTCACGAAGCCCGGCCCGGCGGGCAGCGGCCGCTCCCACCAGAGGGACACCGCCTCGAGCTGTGCGCCGAGGGCCTGCCGCAGTGGCTCGGTCCCGTCCTCCATGGGCAGGACGTACAGCGTGCCGGCGGCCGGCGATGCCGCCGTCTGCGGCAACTCGGCCCCCTCCACGGCATCGGCTAAGCCGATCTCGCCCCGCTCCCCGTCCACGGTCCCTATTCTTCACTGCCATGAACGAGCACCCGCACCAGCGCCGGCAGCAGGACCGCACCGACGGGTTACCCGACCACGTCACCCAGGACGCGGTGGTCGTCGTACCGGGGATCATGGGCAGCACCCTGCACGACACGACCACCGGCAAGGACGTATGGGGCATCGGCGGGATCTCCTGGCTGCTGAAGGCATGGACCACGCCCTCCGGCCTGAAGTCCCTGACCATGACCGAGGACGAGCTGGCGGGCAAGACCGGCCGCATCAAGGCGACCGGCCTGCTGAAGCACTCCGCCTGGACCCCGTACCTCGCCGGCAGCGAGCCGTACACCGACTTGGTCGACACGATCCGCACCAGCGTCGCCGACGACGCCGCGATCCTGGAGTTCGCCTACGACTGGCGTCTGCCCGTCGCCGCCAACGGCCGTCTCCTGGCCGACGCCGCGCGCCTCCACCTGACCGGCTGGCGCCGCCACCCCGCCCACGCCGAGGCCCGCCGGCACCGCGCCGACCAGCGGGAGGGGCGGCTCGTCTTCGTCGCCCACTCCATGGGCGGGCTCGTCACCCGCGCGGCCCTCGACCCCCGCTACGACGGCGATCTCCAGGCCGACACCCGGGGCGTCATCACACTCGGCACGCCCTTCCAGGGCTCGGTCAAGGCGGCCGTCATCCTCGCCACCGGCCGCGGCACCCCCGTACGGCTGCCGCACCGCAAGCTCCGGGCCATGTGCGCCACCATGCCGGGCCTGCACGACCTGCTGCCGCAGTACCGGAGCCTGCGCGCGGGGGACGACGTACGCCACCTCACCCCGAGCGATGTCGCGGCGATCGGCGGCAACGCGGAACTGACGCGCAACGCGGCCCGGTTCCACCACGGCCAGAAGAGCATCACCCTGCCCGGCCACCGCTCGGTCGTCGGCGTCAACCAGCCCACCTGGCAGAACCTGACGATCACCGGCGGCACGGTCGAGGCACACTTCGACGGCGCCCGGCAGAACTCCGACGGGACGTTCATCCTCGACCGGCACGACCGCGTCAGGTACTTCCAGGTGTACGGCGACGGCACCGTCTACAAGGAGTCGGCGGTCCTCACCGACATCATCACCCACCTGCCGCTCCAGCACGGCGACGTCGCCAAGGCGCGGACCGCCCTCGAAGCCGTCACCGAGATCATCCGCGACGACATCAACCCCGGCCCGCCCCAGGGCGAGGCCGGCTGCGGCCTGAGCGCCCCCGACCTGGTCCCGGCGGGCCGGCCCTGGAAGCTCCGCCTCAGCGACGTCGACACCCTCTCGGGCCTGACCTGCCGCCTCACGGACCTCGAGAACCCCACCCGCCCGATCCCGCTCACCCTGACCTGGGAAGACGGCGTGGCCACCGCAACGGCGACCGCCCCGACCCCGGGCCTGTACCGCATCGACGTCCGCACCCCGGACGGCTGCGACATCACCCAGCTGGCCATGGCCGCCGACCCGGACGAGTCCCTGGCGGAGGCGGAGGACTGACCCCGGCTCGTTCGAAGGGCAGATGCTCGGCGAAGCCGAATTCCAGCTCCTCCGACCCTCGATCGAGATGTCGAACGGGGGCTCAGGCCTCGTCTGCGTCCTCGTCGTAGTTCGAGTCCTCGGGATGCTCGTGCAGACGCTCGTCCAGGTCGCCGACCCAGTCCAGGGCCCAGGCTCGCAGTTCGGCCGTTTCGTGCTCGGTGAGACCGTACGCGGCGAACTCGGCGTCGTCGGCCCAGTCGGCTCCGGCGAGGCGGTCGCGGAGGTCGTGCAGGCGGAACTCGTCGCGGCCGTGGCGCTCGCCGAGGCGTTCGAGTTCGTTGGTGGTGCGGTAGTGGGAGGCGGCATGGACGTCGATGAGGTCGCGTACGGCGCCGCGGTCGGCCAGGGCGCGGACCTTGGTGCCGATTACGGAGTCGAAGGCGAGGACCGGCCCGTACTCGGTTTGGGCGGGCGGCGTCCAGAAGTGCTCCTTGAGGACGTCGACCTCGCACTCCTCGCCGGTGTCCGGGTCGACGGCCATCAGCCGGGCCGAGAGTGCGTCGACGTCGATCACGCGGACCTGCCAGCCCCGCTCGGCCAGGCCCTGCTCGAGGCTGGTGACGATCTCTGCCATGGGGGCGGGGTTCTCGGTGGCGACGTCGAGGTCCTGGCTCAGGCGCTCGACGAGGCCATGGGCCTGGACAGCGTACCCGCCGGTGAGCACGAGGGGGTACGGGGCGCCGATGTCGATCACCGCGGCGAGGAGCCGGCGGTGCAGGTCGCTCAGCTTCACGCGGCAGCGGACCTCGCGGTCGCGAGCTGGGGGAACGCTTCCTCCCAGACCTGGCAGATGTGCCGGCTGACCAGGGTGCGCAGGACGGGCCACTGCTCTAGGAGGAGGTCGCGGTCCAGCAGGGTCACGAGGTCCTCGTGCCGGCCCTCGGCCAGGACGGTGCGGTACAGGCCCATGCGCAGGCGCGGGCGGTCCAGGTCGTAGCAGCGCAGTCCGGACCAGGCCACGTGCAGCGGCAGCTCGACCACGCCGTGCCGCGGACCTGCGAGTTTTTCCAGGGAGGCGGGCAGCCGGCTTGCGTACCGGGCGTGGAGCACCTCGGCCGCGGAGGGCGCCGTGCTGCTGGAGGAGGGCCTGACCATGGACCTGATTATCCCGTGTCCCGCCCGGCTCCGGTACCGCAGACGCGACACACCGCCCCGGCGGATACCCCAGGCATCCTGCGCCCGGCCCATCCGGGCTACGCCCGGTGCCGGGCTCTGCGGCCAGCCTCCTCTGGCGGCGAAGCCGCCGCCGACCACTGCGCCGGGCGCCCCATTCGGCCACGGCTCGGTACAGCAGACCCCCGGCGGAGCGGCGGGCGCCCGGCGCGGGCGGCTAACACCCGTCGCCGAGGTTGATCCCCGACGCGGCGGCCGAGTACACGACGTACAGCTGGATCAGCTCCATCGGAATCGCCAGGACGCTGAACCACACGGTCGTGCCGGCGAGCAGACCCGGCCAGGACTCCCCGAGCCGGAGGCCGTACCGGCCGCGCAGCCGCCGCGCGAGCAGCACGCACAACGCCACCGCCGCCACACCGAGGACCACACCGGCCCACCCGGCGGCGTACTCCGCCATCGGGAAGGGCAAGTGCCGGCAGGCTTCCCGCTGCCGGTCGGCCCACTCGTGCTGGATCTCCTGCGTGTGCAGGGAGGTCGCCACACCCGCCACGATCAGCAGCGGCACCATCAGTGCCGCCGTCACGGTGCCGAACGTGACGGCACGCGGGCGCGCGGTGCCGTCGCTCATGGCGGGGGAGGGTGTGGTGGCGGCCATCAGTACCAATCCGGTTCCGGGCGGACGATGCGGATGCGCTGCTCGCCCCCGTTCCTGTTCGCGATGTGTTCCCGGCTGTCCAGGCTCACGTTCTGGAAGGAGCTCGTGTGCTGGGTCAGCTTGATGTCCCCGTCAGGGGTGACCGAGGTGACGACGGCGGCATGGTGGGTCTCGCCCGGGGCCGTTTCCGTGCCGGGCGCCACCTGCTCGTAGAAGATGATGTCACCGGGCCGCGCGTCCGCCCTCGGGACCTCCTTGCTGCCGTGGCGCAGCAGGAAGTTCTGCAGCCCCTCGGCCCGCGCCCAGGACTCGGAGTGGTACGCGTTCTGGTCGAGCCAGTCCCACCCGGTCCCGCTCTGGCGGCCCCAGGTGTCGTCGCCCATCAGCCCCGTCCACGGGGAGAGCTTCTTCTTCATGCCGCCCGCTTCCAGGCTGGACGACACGAAGTTGGTGCAGTTGCCGCCGGCCCCGTAGTCGAGGTCGTCCTTCTTGTCCCAGTGGTCGAGTGCGTACCGCACCATCTCGACCCGGTCGATCTTCCCGTCGGGACCGCGGAGCTCGCGCCCGACTTCGGGCGGCAGGCCCCTGAGGTCGGCGAGGGTCACGGGATCGGCCCGCATGAGGTCCTTCTGCTGCTGCGGCGTCAGGCCGTCCCACCAGGCGTGGACGAGCTGCGGGTCCTTCCCGACCGGGATGTCCGCCCTGAGCATCTCGAATTCGACGTGGGACGCCTCGACGAGGAGCACATTGTGCGCCTGCGAGGTGTCGGAGACGTTGATGGTCGTCGCGAGCTTGTCCAGTTCGGCCGAGGCCTTCGCGTCTGCCTGCGAGGCCTCGCGCAGGGCTTCGTCTATCAGCCCGTTGACCGTGGATATGTGCCCCTGCTCCTTGGTGTAGGCGTCGCGCACGTTCTGCGGGACGTTCGGGCCGGTGGGCACGGCACCCGTGTAGACGCCGACGGCGCGGCCGTCCTGGATGCTCAGCCCGTGCTCGTTCGCCAGCTCGATGGCGTGGGAGAGGGTGCGCTGGGCGTAGCCCATGGAATGGGACAGGGCGTCGAGGACCATGGCGACGCCCTTCATGATGTCGCCGCCGGACTCCAGGCGGTCGGCGAGGTCCTCCAGGCGCTTGCCGGCCGTTTTGCCGGTGGCGTCGGCCCAGTGGTCGTCGAGCGGCTTCTTGCCCTGCGCGCGGATGTCCTCGCAGGCGGAGGAGGAGCGCCGGGCGAGGTCGACCCAGTCGTCCGCGGCCTTCTGCCACTGGTCCACGCGGCAGTCGTACAGGTCGTGATACGAGACCACGGGTCAGTTCCTCCCGAAGTCGGCGAGGCCGTGCTGGAGCCGGTTGAAGGCGTCCCTCGCCTGGGCGTCCGTGGTGTCGTAGGCGTTGGCCGTGGTGTGGAGATTGTCGGCCATGGTGTTCATCTGCTTCCCCAGGTCGACCATGTGGTCCTCCCAGGCGGTCGCGCACCGCTTCAACGCCGCGGCCGAGGCCCAGCCGTGGTGGCCGTCGGCTGCCGTGTCGCTCGAGTCGAGCGACCGGCGAAGGTTCTCCAGCGCCCCTTCGGCGGCCGAGCGGGCCCCTCCCGCGCCTTGCCGTACATAGTGCGTCTTTATGTCTATGTCCATGAAATCCCCCGTAAATACCGGAGAACAGCCTAACTGGATCTTGTAGGTGGATCTGACAGGACGCGTGGCGCCGCGGCGTCGGCCGTTAGTCGCAGCACTAGGCAGCCGTCGTGCGGCCCGCCGCCGCCTCGATCACCTCGTCCAGCACCTCGCGGGAGCGGATCAGGTCGCCGATCATCCGGTCGATCCGGTCCCGCTCCGTGGCCAGTTCGGCCACCAGTGCAGGGGTGGCGCGCACCGACGGGCCGCCGTCCTCGTCCCGCATGCAAGGCAGGATCTGCGCGATCTTCGCGCTGTGCAGGCCGGCCGCGTAGAGCTCCTGGATCCGGATGACCCGGTCGACTGCCCGCTCGGGGAAGTCCCGGTGGCCGCCGGGTGTTCGGTTCGAAGCCAGCAGGCCCTGCTCCTCGTAGTAGCGCAGCGAACGTTCGCCGACCCCGGTACGCGCAGCCAGTTCACCGATCCGCATGCCCCACCCCAGCTCTTGAATCTGACATCAATGTGAGCTTTTACGGTACCGGCATGACGCAGACACAGCACGGACCCGCCGCTTCCCGTCTCTTCGAATCTGCCCGCCTGGGCAGCCTGGAACTGCCCAACCGGCTGGTGATGGCCCCGCTGACCCGCAACCGCGCCGGGGCCGACGGAGTCCCCGGCGAGCTCATGGCCACGTACTACGCACAGCGCGCCTCGGCCGGCCTGATCATCGCCGAGGCCAGCACCCCGAACGCCGTCGGGCAGACCTACCCGCACATCCCCGGCATCCACACCCCGGCGCAGGTCGCCGGCTGGCGCCGGGTCACCGAGGCCGTGCGGGCCGCCGGTGGAGGGGAGATGTTTCTCCAGCTCCAGCACGGCGGCCGGGTCGGCCACCCGGAGACCAGCGGGTACGTGCCGCTCGCCCCGTCCGCGGTGCCGTTCCCCGAGCAGCTGCACACCCCCGGCGGCCTCCGGGACGCTGTCGTACCGCGCGCGATGACGACCGAGGACATAAGGTCCACGGTGGCCGACTTCGCGAGCGCGGCCCGGGGCGCCGTCGAGGCGGGCTTCGCCGGGGTGGAGGTGCACTCCGCCAACGGCCACCTCCTGCACCAGTTCCTTTCCGGCAACACCAATCGCCGTACCGACGCGTGGGGCGGCTCCGTCGAGAACCGCATCCGGTTCACCGTCGAGGTGGTCCGGGCCGTCGCCGGGGCCATCGGCCCGGAGCGGGTCGGAGTACGCATCTCGCCCGGACTGGCCGTCAACGGGATCGAGGAGGGCGACACCGAGGAGATCTACCCGGCGCTGGTCAAGGCCTTGGCCGACCTGGCGCCGATCTACCTGCACCAGGTCCACGCCGACCCCGACCGGCCCGCCTTTGCGCAGATCCGCCGGGACTGGCCCGGCACCCTGATCGCCAACCCGGCGCTCTCCCGCGAGGAGGTCGCGGCCGATGGCGGTAAGCGCCGGGGAGAACGCCTGCTGTCCGAGGGCGCCGATCTCGTGGCACTGGGCCGGGGCTTCCTCGCCAACCCCGACTTCGTCGAGCGGCTGCGCACGGGTGCGCCCCTCAACGAGATCCGTCCGGAGTTCCTGATGCACGTACAGGGGCCGGAAGGCTACACCGACTACCCCGTGCTCGCGGCGTAGGCGCTGTCTCCCGACGTCGTGCCGCTGGGGGCCGTCCAGGGGCGGAGACCTGATCGGAATGACCGGCGATGAGCAGCTGCTGCTGCGACGATGCGCCGCGGCTGCCGAGTCCGACCAGTGCCGTCGGTCCGTGGCGGGGCCGCGGTCACATCAGACCCGGCCATTTGTACGTCAGTGTGTAGAGGGTGTCGCGGTAGATCAGGTTGGTGAACCAGATCGGGTACTGCGGGCCCCCGCGGTCATCTGGCTGTCGCCGTCCCTGCCCTCCCAGGTGAACGGCACCGTGATGCCCAGGTCCTGGACGATCCACTTGCCCTTGCCGCGGAAGTTGCGGGGGAGGCGGGGCGGGGGCGGCGTCGGGGAGACGTCCTGCACGTCCTGCCGTGCGGCCACGGTCCCGAACGACAGCGCGGTCCCGGTCCGGGCCTCGGCGGCGACCGGGGGCGGAGCCGCCAGGACGAGGGCGACCACTCCGGCAAGAGCGGCGGACGTGGCCGTCCGACGTGTGCCTTTCCAACCCATGGTCTTCCTCAGCTGTCGCGTCAGGCGCCGTCGTGGCGCGTGGGACATACACGGCGATGCCGGGACACCGTCCCCGGAATTTGGGATTCCGAAACGGCGGCTACGGACCTTGCGGCTGTGGTGCGGGAGAGGAGCGACGGCCGATAGCGGGCGCCGGGCCATGCGCAGCGGCCGCTGGTGGACAGCATCAGCCGGCGCCTTGTCAGAGGCGGCGGCGATTTCGTATCGAAGGCGTCAGCAGAAACGGTTCACGAGGTTGCCGCGCGCGGCCTCCCGAGCAGGCGTACGCGCGTTCGTTGCACTCTCCCGGGTCACTGGCGCTCCGCTGTACGCCTTGATCATGTCGTTGATGAAGTGCCGTGTGTCGCAAGGGTTGAGGGCTTGCGCCTGAAGGTGGTCGTACATGATGTGGTACATGCGCCGGTCGGAGTGCTTCTCCACGTAGAGATCGCCGGTGAAGCGCTCCAGATAGACGACTCCCGCGTCGGCGTCGGGAAACGTGAGGGTGGAGAACTGCCCTGTGACCCCGGGGTGGGCTCCGGCGCTATGGGGGAGGACCTGCACGGTGATGTGCGGCTGTTCACCGAGAGCGTTCAGGTGCTCGAGCTGTTCCCGCATGACCTCTCGGTTGCCGATGGTGCGATGCAGTACGGATTCGTCCAGGATCGTCCATAAGCGGAGTGGCCGAGCGGGGTGATGTGCGCGGTGCTGGCGCCGTAACCGCACGTCGAGACGGACTGCGGCCTGTTCGACCGGGGGGCAAGGGATCGTTTCCGCGATGATCGCAGCTGCGTAGGCGCGGGTCTGCAGCAGGCCGGGGACCACCAGCGGCTCGTAGGAGTGGATGGCGGCGGCCTCCGTCTCCAGCCCGATGTACACGCCGTAAGGGACATCGCCGCAGGCGACCCACCAGCCCTGCCGAGCCGATTCCTTCGCCATGCGCATCAGCGAGTCGACGACGCCCTGTTCGGTGACTCCGTAGAGGCGGCACAGATCGCGCACATCACGCGGATTGATGGGGCGGCGCCCCGTCTCGATGAGGCTGATCTTGGGCTGTGACACGAGCAGGTGCTTCGCGACCTGCACGGACGTCATTCCCGCCGCGCGGCGAAGCTGGCGAAGCTCCGCGCCGAGGCGGCGCCTTCTGACCGTGGGACTTCCGCTCGCCGTCACAGGCGGTGCACCTCCAG
This sequence comes from Streptomyces sp. R33, assembly GCF_041200175.1. NCBI lineage: Bacteria > Bacillati > Actinomycetota > Actinomycetes > Kitasatosporales > Streptomycetaceae > Streptomyces > Streptomyces sp. R33. The sequence continues at coordinate 240,515 of NZ_CP165728.1, forward strand.
CTCAAGAACCTCGCGCAGGCTCCCTCGCCCCACGGCCGACACCGGCAAACCGCATTCTGCATACCCGGCCCGGCGCTCCATGCATCTGCACGACGAGCACCACCTGTTCGGACTAAGACGGCAGGATGACGGTCGCGCTGTTCCTATAATGCGGCAGTCGGTGGCGGCGGGTACCTGCTGACGCTCTGCACTGGACCGCCGCCGTGTTGCGGGGCAGGTGCCGGGGGACGGCGTCAGAATGCGCTGGAGATCCACCGTCGGACGGCTGCGTTGGTGGCGTCGTCGACCGTGGTGAGTACTTCGATGGCGTGGAGGTCGCCGTCGAGCGGCGGAACACCCGCGGCGGTCAGGCAGGCGTGCAGATCAAGGCGTCGGCGGTCTGCGGGACTCAGGCCGCCCGGAGGATGACCGGAAGCGGGGAGGGGCCCCCGGGGGCACGGGGCGCTTAATTCCTCGGCGTCCGCCAAGCCCCGTATGCCCGGGAACCGGTAGGGGTCGAGTGTCGTTCGGGGCGCCTTCGGAAGGTGGGATGAAGGCTGCGACGCATTCATGCAAGAACCTCCGCAAGTGTGTCACGGGTGGCGAGGAAGCTGCGGTGTGCCTGCAGGCACGAGGTGGTTCAGGCCGCCGGCCGGGTGTCTCCCGATCGGTCACGGCCCGGAGTCACCGGTCTTGCAGGGCGTGGGCCCCGGCCGCGATGACCTCGGCGAGCCGGTTGGCAAGGTCCGTGCTGCACCCCCCGAGCCGGACCAGACCACGGCAGCCCACAGGGCCGTCGTTGCTGAGCGAGGGAAGGACCAGGCCGGCGAGGGCCAGTGCGGCCTGGAGGTTGGTGACGGCTAGCTGGCCGGCCCGGTACGCGGCGTCCTGGCGCCGCTCGTAACGGATTCGCTCCGTGCGGGCGAGGTCGTGGATCATGATGCTGTCTTCTCTCGATGGACGGGAAACGGGGCGCTCAAGCGCGTTGCCCATGCGGACGGTTCAGGCGGCCTGGCGCCCGGGAGCACAAGGAGGCCCGCATGCGCACTTCACGGCATGCAGATTCCTCGTGCGGAGTGGATGCCCAGGTCGTGGCTGTTCGGTGCGGTAGACCCGTAGGACTGAGACCGTGTCCAGCCCGTGACCTATCGGTTTCGATCTTCGTTCCTAAGATGGAAGTGATCACGAGCGCACGAAGCCGGGAAGGATCGAGTTGTCCGACACGTCAGCGACACTCGGCCGTTGTGCGCCGCGTCCCCACGGCGCCACGCTCCGTGGAACCCTCGCTCCGGCCTCCTTCGACACCGACCCCGGTAAAGGACGCACATCGACCTGCAGCGGGACCCCCTGCGACGACGGGCTGATCCGCCGTGGTCGCGCCGACCGCTCTCCCCGCGCGGCTGGGGTACCAGGCTGTCGCGCGCGCTGGACGGGCGACCCCCTCATGACCCGTAGCGGAATCTGTAGCCGGGGGCGGAATGCCCCGCAGGCCGGTGATCCACCACCGGGTATTCGGAAACCGGCGTACCTGGGCTGCTCGGCGCGGCCGGCGGCCGAAGCTGGGAGGCCGTCCGGTTGCGGTGGCGCGGGACGGGGTGACGGGGTGGTCGTGTGAGTGTGATCTGGCGGACGAGTTGCTGGAAGCAGGCCAGTGCCGCGATGGGAGGAAGCGTGGCCGCAGCCTGCGCGGCGAACGTTCTGGGCGCCTGGGCCACGCACAGAAGGGTGGCGAGGGTGGAGAACAACAGGACGATGGACCACGAATGGATGGCGCGACGTTGATGTAGGGCTGCCCGGAGGATGGACAGGGAAGCGACCATCCAGGGTCCGTAGAGCAGCAGGGGCCACCAGCTGACGATGTCGTGCGCGGTGCTCGGTCCGGCGCTTCGGCGCAGGGCCTCGGAGATGGCCAGACCGCTGAAGATGCTCACCACGGCGGCGATGACCGCGACCAGCAACGCCGAGAAGAGGCTGCCCGTTCGGAAAAGGGTCAGCATCGGCGCCTTCGGCGGAACCCGGCGGTGCCCGTGGGAGGCCTCTGCGCGCGGCCCGTCGTGGGTGCCCTGAGGCAGCCCGGCGGCAAGGTCGGCGGTGCTGACCGTGTCAGCGGTTTCATCGAATCCGATCCAGTCGAGCGGCTCTGCGTGTCTCACTCCCCTCGATTCCTGCAGAAGGTAGGCCAGCTCCTCCGCCGGATCCCACCCGGATTGCACCTCGCTCAGCCCGAGGGGCGGCTGCGCGGGCGCTGTGTGCTGCACGGGTTCCGTCCCCGGCCAGGACACCGGGCCTTCCGGCTGGCCGTAGAAACTACTCGCGTCGTGAAGACCGTATTCATACAAGGGAGTTCCGCCCGGAGTGCTCGCCGACGGACGGCTCGACCGAAGCAGCCTCTTGAAGGCGTCGGCCGAAGTCGTTCTCGATCGCGCTCATCGCCTCGAGGAAGTCCTCGAAGACCGACGACGAGTAGTGGAGATCGACTTCCCTTCCCTCGCGGTGCAACGTCGCGCTCTCGTTCGGCGCCCAGTCTGTTGAGACCGGCGTGTAGGTCCATTTCCCCACCCTTGTGGCCTTGGCGCGAACACTGCGTCCATCGCCCTCTGAGCTCTGCGGAAAGATTGCCGAGTGGTTTGCTGTTGTCATAGTCCACCCAACGCTTCGGAACCCGGGGAAGGTGTGCTCCAAGCAGGTGAGGGTGGCGAGGCAGGCGCGGGTTGACAGAGGTCTCTTATCGGTTATGCACATGCGAAGTCCGCATCCACACCCCGTGCGAGCTGCAGTTCTTCCCGTCGGCACCAAGTCTTGCCGTAGGGCGGGGGTGCCTCGGCATGCGTGACCTCCTGTGGGCGCACGGCCGCCGGGCCGGCCGGCGAAGCGCACTCGGCCGCTGACACGGCGCTCACGTTCCGCCACGCGCCCCCGTCCCGACCCGACTGCTTGTAGGTAAAGCATGTGAACTGCCGAAGACCGGCACAATGCTGCGCATGACTGCAATCGGCTGACAAAACGCAACTCGTAATATGCCTCTGCGTTATGTCGAGGTGTTGCCGGACCCCGGCCACAGGCGCCACTGTCGCCTCACTCACGGAAAGGAACCGCTGTGACAGACGCCCTCCCGTGGATCGTGCTGATCTGCGCTGCACTGGGTACGGGAATCACCGCTTGGACGTCATCAGGGGTTGGCCGTATGCACCACACGGACAGCCGAGAACTACAACGCGCACAACACTTCAAGGACGTCCTGTCCCGGCACGTGGACGCATTGCAGGACCGGCACGGAGGGCCGGCGGGGGCAGCACCGGAGACGACTGGTGCCCCGGCCGGTATCCCGGCCTGTTCCCAGTGCGGCGCCCTGTCCGGTCGGCTGTGAACCCGTTTGCCCCACGCAACCGCAGCAGACAGCACCAGCCATCCCCGCTCGCCTGGCGGCGCGCCGTCAGGCGGTGCGGAAGGGGTGGCCGCTCTCGAGGAGTTCGCTGATCGCCCAGCACACCACCGGCGAGCCGAGAGGCGAGGTAGGTAGCGGCGGTCGATTTGTATCGGGTGGTGATGGGCTCGCCGAATCTCCCATCAGGTGCTTGCGGGTGGGACAGTTCGGCCCTCATGCAAGTCGGCGATCATCTTGTCCTGGCGGCGGCGCAGCTCCCGGTTCGGCGTCAGCATCGACGCCGAAGCGGTGCAGCTGATCGTCGAGCTGGTCTCGCCCGGCAACAAAACCATGGACCGCACATTCAAGCCGATGCTGTACGCCGAGGCGGGCATCGAGCACTACTGGCGCCTCGAGTTCGACCCGGCCCCGCGCCTGATCGCCAGTGAGCTTGCCGGCGGCCGGTACGTCGAGAAGACGATCGCCCTCCCGGGCGTCACGACCCGTATCGAGATGCCGTTCCTCTTCGAGATCGACCCGGCCGGGCTCACCCAGCCCAAGCGGCAAGCCTGAGACACAAGGCCGCAGTCGTTTCCACTGGAAAGCGGCGGCCCTCGCCCTGGAGCGAGGTCCCAGCGTCGGGTAGCAGGTGGCCAGCTGTGGGCGCGACGTGGGAAGAAGGTCGGCTCCCGTCGGGTGGCGACGCGGCTGTTGAGGACGGGGCCTGCTGGGAATCATCCGTTCATGACGAGCTACGTGCCTTCGCCCGATGAGGTATCCGCCGCGCAGACATCCAACGGCGGCTGGACCAAGAGGCAGCTGGCCGAATGGGGAGTGCCGTGGCCTCCGCCGTCCGGCTGGCGCAAGTACCTCGAAGCGAAGTGGAACGGCGAAGACGTGGCCGAGTTACCTCGTCAGGAGCCCGACCAGGACACCCTGTTCTGACCTCACCAGTGCTGGGGCTCGCGTAGCAGGTCGTGGAGAATGAGGTGCGGCCCGGGATCGTCGGGGCCCACCTCTTGTCCGTGCTCCTCACGCATACCCGCGAGCGGATTGCCGTGCTTGCCGGGGCCAGCGCGCCGGCGGCCGACGACAGTGTCCGGCCCCGGTACCCTCGCACCCGGTGGCTCGCAGGCCGGACTGGTCGGCGGCGTGCTGCCGGGCGGCCAGCATACGGTCGGCTGCGGCGGGGCGTCGACGACTACGTCGAGCGCCGTGAGCAGCCGCGCGCTGATCTTCCTCCTGTCAGTTCCCCGCGCACGATCGCGGTCATGTGCACGACCAAAGTAGAGGCCCGGGCACGTTGAACCCGGTATGCCCGCCACTCCGCTGTTTTTCGCGCGCCCTTACTTCAACAACTTCAAGACGGTGCGGCCGGCTTTCCACGCTCTGCGGGCTGCCATGCCGCCCTCCACTGCCTTCTGGCCGAGTGCGCGCATGCGCGCCCGGTCTTCCGTGGATGCCGACTGGTACGCCTCCTCGGCTTTCACTCCCGCACAGACGCCGCCTACAGCGCCCGCGGTGAGACCGACGACCATGCCCGTCGGGCCGGCGATCAGGAACCCCGCGATGCCCCCGCCGGCAGTTACCGCCCCTGCCACGGCGGGGCCGACGACGCAGCCCACGGCCACGTCCGGTGCCGCTGCCACGAGGGTTTCGACATAGTCGAGGTACTGCTTGTCCGTACGGGCCTTGCGCAGATTGCGCAGGTATTCTTCCTTGTCTTCCTCGAAATTTCCCACCGTTGATCCTCTGCTGCGGCGATGAAGGTCTTGGCGAAGACCTTGAGGAGGAACGAACTTGATGACCAGCGGCCCCAGCCTTCCGGGAGGCGCCCACACGGCCGCTCATACGGCAATATGGCGCCGTCATCCTTCGAGCCTGCCGCATGGTTCCGAACAGAGGCAATCCCCTTCCGTGATACGAATTCGCATCATGGAAGAAGAAAGGATTCTCTAACGGAATATCAATGTGTCTGCCGCGATAGGTGGAAACGGCAGGCAACGCGCGGGGCAGGGGCTACCAGTCGGCCGCGGGGCGCCTCGTCAGGAGTTCCGCGAAGCACCCCCCGGGCGAGGGGCCCTCTCCCTGCCCTCCTGGCCGGGGCCCAACTCGGGCACGCCCTCAATGTGCTTGGCATCCCGAACCAAGGAGCCTCATCCTCCTGGCCTCGGACCGGTGTCGCCCCGCCGCCAGTTCCCACAGCTTGGTCGCGCGCCTCGGATTAGTTCGTCGCCATGCCGGCGCGGCCCGTTCCTACTCGGACCCCCAGTCCGCGCTGCCTCTGCTGCATCCCCCGGCTGGCAAGCGACAACGCGCTCGGAGCCCGACTCGACCTTGTCGGCAACACCCACCATGATCAGGCCGCCGTAGGTGTTGGCCATCGCCGCGATGGTCTTCACAAGGCTGGACGAGTACTCGGGCTTGAACTCCAGCGTCAGGCTCTCCACCTGGTCCGGCCGCGCGGCGAGGGCACGGATGCGCTCGATCGTCAGATCCGCTGCGGAAGCGGCGAACAAGGAGTTGGCCATCCCTTCATACTCCACCGACAGCCCTGTTCCCACGCCGAATTGCCGCATCACCGGGATCTGCTCTCGCCTCGTGCCCTCGCCCGGGCGGCCAGGCGACAAGCCCGGACGCCGTCAGTCCCGGTCGGTCGCAACGGCCTGCAGCTCGCCGAGGACCTCTTATGGCCCACGCCTTTCCAGCACCCTCGTGCAGCGCCTGGTTGACCTCCTGGGCGGGCCTTGCTGCCGCCGCCCGCCCGATCCCGCTCAGTCGCCCCACGGCCTTCCTGAGCGACGCTTCCGCTTCAGCAGCGACATGGATCCCGAGGAGTTCGGGGCGGTACAGCTTCTGCTACCCAGTTCAGCGGGTGTCGTGTCGGACTGCTGCTCGGTGTCCGCATGCCAGCTTTGTGACCTCTATTTGGTACCGATATTGCCGGGCGGCTACGGTCGTCCGGATGCAGCGAAGCGGAATCCGAACCTGTCCGGCCCGAAGGGCCGGCCTTGGCCGGGTGAAGCCGAGCCTCGCTGAGCGCAGCGAGGCGGTTCTCTCCTGAGCGCGCAGCGCTCAGGTACCCGCTCCGTTCGGGCTCCTGAGCTCCGTGATGGGAAAGGCCCCCGGCCGCGAGGTCAAAGTCGAGCACCTGCACGTCCACCTGCCGCGCGTGCTCGAGATGCCCGGCCCGGCTCGACACCATCCCCAGGCAGAACCCCGCCCTGAGGCATCTGCGCGACATCCACTTCCGGCCCGCGGATGCGGTGCGGGCGCTCCGGATTCGTCAAGGGTTGGTGCGTGAGCCGGTACGTCGGCAAACCTGAGAGCCGCGGCGGCGCGCTGGTCTGCGCTCGCAGACCTGGCACGTACGCCTTGCAGACCTGAACTGCAGTTGGCGACGTAGAAGGCGTACCGGGTGGTGTCTGCCTGCCGTCCGCGGCGCGCCGGTCCTCTGCGCGGTGGTCCAGCTGACTGCCGTGGGGCACGGCTTTCGAAAGCGGGCCTTCCCCCGTGGTGGTAGACACGCTTCGTTGATCACGCGGCGAGCGTGAGCTTAGCTGCGTGGTGTCGGCGTTCGTATTCGTTGGGGCTGAGGTGGCCGTTGGCGGAGTGCCGGCGGCGGGTGTTGTAGCGGGTCAGCCAGGCGAAAACGGTTCTGCGGCAGATGCTGGCGTCGCCGTAGTCTCGGCTGCCCTGGAGGGTCTCGCGTTTGAGGGAAGCGTGGAAGCTTTCGCAGGCCGCGTTGTCGGCGCTGGACCCGACCGCGCCCATCGACCGGGTGACCTTCAACTGGTCGCAGAGACCTGCGAAGGCCCGAGAGCCGTATTGCGCCCCGTGATCGGAGTGAAAGGCGGAACCCTCCAGGCTGCCGCGGGTGCGGGCGGCCATCAGCAGGGCGTCGGCGACCAGGTCCGTGCGCATGTGGTCGGCGATTGACCAGCCGACCACCCGGCGGCTGAAACAGTCCAGCACCGTGGCCAGGTAGAGGAACTCGCCGTTCCCGAGGGGCAGGTAAGTGATGTCGCCCATGTATTTCAGGCCCGGCTCGGTGGCGGTGAAGTCCCTCTGGAACAGGTCAGGGACCAGCGCGGCTGCAGGGTCCGCGACAGTGGTGCGGACGCGTCTGCGCAGGCGGATGCCGGTGATGGAGAACCTTCGCATCACCCGGGCGACGCGCTTCTCATTGACGTGCAGGCCGGTCTCCTTCAGCTCGGCGGTCACCCGAGGGGAGCCGTAGGCGCCGCCGGACTCCGCGTGGACCTCGCGGATCCTCGTAGCCAGGCGCTGGTCGGCCCGCTGCCGGACCTGCCGGGCCTCGGCGCCGGCCAGCCACTTGTAGTAGCTGGATCTGTTCACGTCCAGGACCTGGCAGAGCTGCTTCACCTCGAAGGCGTCCCGGTGATCGTCGACGAACTGGAAGCGGCTCCTCACCAGTTCGTCTCTCCGGCGAAATACTTGGCTGCCTTGCGGAGTATGTCGCGCTCGGTCGCGAGTTTGCGTTCATTCGCCTCGAGCTCGGCCACCCTTGCCTCCAGCTGCCGGATCCGCTCGTCCGGATCCGCGGACGGCGTCGCCTGCCCGGCCCGGGCCGACGTCTGCCCAGCCCGGGCGGCGACCGGGCCGGCGCCTCGGCATTCCCGGTTCCTCAGCACCCACTCCCGCAGGGTGGCCCGGTTGATGCCCAGGTCGGCGGCGATGCTCTTGTAGGTCGCCCCGGGAGTGGACTCGTACAGGGCCACGGCATCGGCCCTGAACTCGTCCGAGTAGTCCTTCATCGCCATCGGCGGTCTTCTCGCTTCCTCCGGATCAAGCAGATCCAGTATCAGCGTGTCCACCACTCAGGGGGAGGCCCCAGCTGGTGGCGGGCGGCCGTCCGCGAGCGACATGATGCGGACATGCACCATCCTTACGCGTCCGTCGGCAGGCAGTGACGTGCTGCCCCACGTTTATCGCATCACCAAGTACGATCCTGCCGATCGCGATCAGCACGGTCACTACACAGGTACCGAAGAGGTGCACAGCGACCAGGGGCCGGTCGAAGCTGCCTATCTGGAGGCAGTCGCCGCCTTCGCGGCGGAGACCGGAATCGACAGCCTTGTCGTACGCGAACCGCAGGTAGCGGCGGGCTTCGCCGGCTTCGGCGCGGAATCGGCTGTCGAGGGCCACGGCCTGGGCGGCCTCTTCCCGCCCGGCCATGGGGGCTACCACGATGGCGCGCAGGTCTCGCTCAGCGTCGCCCTGGAACTGGGCCGGGCGATGCTGCGCGGCAGTGGCGCCTGGTGCCGGCTGGAAGTGGAGGGCAGGTTCACGATCCACGTCGGATGGGACCAGTACGTCTACGTCGGCAGTAGTGATCCCTGCCCGGCGGCGGTGGCACGTACCCGCGCACTGGGACTGTTCCCTGAGCGTCTGGACGCCTCTCCCTACGATGTCGAGGTCGACGGGCCGGGGGCACAGCGGCCCGCCGATGACGTCTTCTGGGCCCGCGTGCGCTGGTGCGTCGCGACGCGCCAGGCGGCGCTTCTCGAGGAGAACCACGTTGGCAACGCCGCTCGCTGGCATCGACTCGACGCCGACTCCCTGGACGCGGTTCGCGCCCGGCTGGTTCCTCGCTCCCGTTTGGCCGTCTGGCCCGACCTTTCCCCCGACGTGGGCGCCGTCCTCGCAGATCTGCCGGAGGAAGGCCTGATCGAATTCGTCTGGGAGGACGAGGACGGCCGGATCGCGAGCATCGTCGCCGATGAGAGCCAGTTCGCGGAACTGGCGATACAAGTCTGCGGCGCCCGTGCCGCATCGGCCCTGTCCCTCTGCATCGACGGAAGGCAACCGCTCATGACGGCGGTCCTGCCCGACGAGGACGGCGTCCTGCGGGCGCGCTGGAGGACCGAGGCGACCTCCGACGACCGCCACTGGGCGTTCCTCACCACCCTCCACCGAGGACAGATCTGCACCGGCACCGTCGTCGCCATGCCCGATTTCGGCGTCATCTTCGTCGACATCGGCGGCTTCACCGCGATGATCAATCTGCCCGAGGTGTCCTGGCGCCCCATCGACCACCCCTCCGACGTGCTGACGGTGGGCCAAGGGGTCACCGCCGAGATCCTTGACATCGACCTCGTCCGGCAGCGGGTGCCGATGTCGCTCAAGGCGCTGGAGGAAGACCCGTTGCCGGTGCTTGCTCAGCAGATCGGCCGGATCGTCAGGGGACCGGTCACCCGGCTCACACCGTTCGGCGCCTTCGTCCGCATCGAGGACCGGGAGCACGGCTTGGAGGGACTGCTGCACCACACCGAGTCGGCCGGGACGTCGGTGGACGGGCCCGAGGAGGGAATCCAGGTCGGCGACATCCTCACCGTCAAGATCATCGACGTCGACCCGGAGAACCGCCGCATCGGGCTGTCGCGCGTTCAGGCCCGGTCGGCGGCCCTTCAGTAGAAGGCGCCCACGACATGCGAGGGGCGTCCTACTGGATGTTCAGGCGGAGCGGGTGGGAGGCGTCCACGGGACACGTGAAGATGCGCAGTTCACCGAACCGGCCGACATTGAGATCCGGATCACGGCCGCTGTCGACCGTGAGGAACAGACGGGCCTTCGCACCGCAGGCACAGTCGATCGGGACCAGGTCCGTGAGGTGCCAGCTCGGCCAGCCTCCGGCCTTCCATCCCTCCAGGCAGGCCAGAGTGCGGTGGTACTCGATACCGTGCTCCTCGGCCCAGGCCTCTGCTTCGCCGAAGAGCTCCCCGGGCAGTTCGTCCTGGGCCGGGAGGTCCGTCACCTCGACCGGATCGAGCAGGCAGGGCCGGGGCACGTACGAGGCCACGGCGTCGACCGGCACGGGGACATCCCGTACGGCGGCAAGCGAAGCGGCCGAACGGTAGTGCACCTCGACGGCGGGTCCCCAGTAGTGCGCCTGCCCCGGCAGTTCGGAATGCTCCTTCGGGCACCACAGAACCTGCAGCACGTCCATGCCCTCCGGCCAATCGGCCACGGGTACGTCCTGCTTGAGGAGCTGCAGGACCCCGATCAGCGGTACGCCGGGGACGCTGGACACCGGCACTCGCCGGACCCGCTCCCACGTGACCTTGTCGAGCACCCCGGCACCGTCCATGATCCGCGAACGGATTTCGGCTTCCTCCCGAATGACCTCGTACGCATCGTGGACCTTCCCAGCCCGCCGGGCTCGCCAGTCCCGGTCGATCCGCTGCAAAGTCTCCCGATCCGCATCGGAGAGCTTTTCCCGCACCTCGACCATGTGAGGGCCCTGACACCGGGGCCACTCCTCGTCGCCGGGCCACAGCATCGGACCACCGATATGACTGGCGTCCGGTGACGGCTCACCCGCCCTGGGACGCAGCAGCACGGCCTTGCGGGCGTGCGCGGCAAGGGCGGGTATGCCGGCGAGCAGCGCCTCGACGGTCGGATTCACGGCTGTCATACGGACGACGGTAGTAGCTGTTGCCAGCAGCCCCGTTCGAAGCCGCACGCGACAAGCCGGCCCCACCGCTGCCGGCCCGCCGAGCAGTTCTGCGGACAGCTGGTATCAGCGGCAATTACGGCGATTCGGCAGGACGGGTGGTGTCGCCCCACGGCGGGAACACCTTGTTCGGCAACCCCCTGCGGAACGGGAATCCACGGCCGGGCCGATTCCGCCTGAGGTCGGCCTGAGGATTCTCGCCTGCCCGCGTCGACAGTGCCCGCGATATGGGTTGCATGTCGGTTTCGGTGAAAGTGCTCGAGAACGGCTCGTCGACGGCATACAGTCCCAGGTCAAGAAGCCTGCTCCCCGCGCAGGTTGGAAGCCTCCCGACGGCACTTGACCCGCAAATACCATCGCCCCCTCCTCCGCAATCACGAGTAGGGGGCGGGGGGCTGTTCCTTTTCGGTAGGGTGCTGCCCCTGCTCCGGGAAGGGCACGACCGTGGAAGACGAACCCCTCGACCGGTGGGCCGCCCGCCGCGAAGGCCGCCTGCGCAAGCCGGGCGAACTGAAAGCCGTCACTCTCAGCAGCGGCCCGCAGCGCGCCGCCCACCTCGACCCCGACGCCCTGCGCCTGATCCTTGAATGGGACGGCTTCGCCTGGCAGCCGCTGACGACGGTGGAGAACTACGCGGCGGCCTGCCAGGTCCTCAACCCCTCAGCCCAAGCAGAAGCAGCCCAGCTGCCCGGCCATACGCCACGCCTCGGCAAGGGAAGCGGACGGCACCGCAAGCCCTGAGCCACGCACCTATGTCCCCGCCCCAGCAGGCGAAGCCAGCCGCGGTACGACGCCGTCATTTCGAGGTACGCCTAGGGAATGGAACAAGAGACGGAGTCGGCTGGCCGTGGCGACGCTGAACGGTCCGTGCATCGGTCTACTGCCCTTGCTGCCCTTGGGGGAGCTCTGATCGGAGCCCTGTCCGGGCTGCTGGGAAGCGGGCTCGGCTACGTTCAGGGAGAGAAGACGCAGAACGCCACCGCAAGCGCGCGACGAGTTGACATCAGACGAACCGCATACGTCGAGTACGCAGCCAGCTGTCACGCCTTTGAGACCGCGATCATCAGGCTCGCGCCGATGGTCGGTGCCGACTCCGACCAGAACGAAAGACGGCGCGAGTTTCGGGAAGGGTTCATCCCCGTCGTCGACAGAATGAACCGGGCGGGCATGACCGTCCGCCTGGTGGGCAGTGACAGAAGCCGGACTCTCTTCACCGACGTTGAACAAGGGTGGCGCGGCGTGACCTACAAGGTCAGCGATGCCTACGGGAAACCGGTGCCAGACCTGAAGAAGTTCATCATCGAGATCACCGAAGACCTGAAAGACTTGCAGCGGGCTCTCAACGAGTTCCTGGACGAAGTCGATGGCGAGGTCCTCTGACTCACTGCCGAGCTACCGCTCCGCAGTGACGATCTACTCCTGCAGAGTGCTGCGGAGTAAAGAACAGTGAGGGGCCGCCGCCACGTCGTCGACCGCCACCCGTCCGGCGCCGACCACGAAGCAGGTCACGCCGGGCCATGTGCAGCGGTTCCGTGAACGTCCGCATCCTCGTGCTCTCGTGGACCGTCCGAGCCGTTGTCGTCATGGGTGCCGGGGCGCAGGGCCCAGGCCTGGCCTGTCTCGGCCAGGACGAACGGGTCGCTCTCGAGGACGGCGCGGCGTACCGCGTCGTACGCGGCCGGCGCGGGGATGCAGTCCTCGGTGATGAGTTCGGTGACGCAGTCCGTGATGAACTGCGCGGCCCTCTCGGGCATGGCGAGACCCCCGACAGGTGCTGCCGGGGGTCTCGCCATCTGATGGTTCTCACCCGGGCAGGTGACTCATTTCACCGGGGAAACGATCCCGCCGGTGCTTCAGCTGGCAGCCGGGTCCCATGTGTGTCTTCGGCGCGCCGCTTCGCAGCTTGCCGTCGGCCCTGTCTGATGGGAACCGTCGTCCTGGCCGTCCAAGGAGAGAGCACCATCGTGACCACCACCGAGCAGATTGCCCGTGACGCCGTACGCCGCGTCCTGGGGGACAGTGTCCACGCCGACGTGACCGCCTTCCCCGGCGGAAACCTTTCCATCAGCGTGCACAGCGGAGACCACACGGCCACCATCGACGGCGACGACAGCAGCGGATGGGGCTGGACCGTTGACCCGGGAACCGATGACGGATTCACCGGGCACGAGGACATTGCGGAAACCCTCGACGACGCCCTGATGGGCGTACGTGGAAAGATCGGCGGCTGAGACTACGACGTCCTGTGCCAGCGGGTACATCCCTCGCGCGGACGCGGAGCTGTTCGCGGTGTTCACCGGGGCGGACGTCATCAAGGCCGTCCGCTGGCGGTATGGACTGGCTACTCCTCGGGCTCCCAGGCGATCAGCTGCTCGAACACCTGCTGGTCGCCCTCGATCTTCAGGTCGCTCAGGGTGAGGCGGCCCCAGACGAAGAGGAGCAGCTGCTCGGCCGTGCCCGTGGCCGAAGCGGAGGCGGGCGCGGCGTCGTCCGTGAGGGGTGCGGGCCAGGCGCCGGTGCCGTCCAACGCGAGGAGCCAGGAGCGGCCCTCGGTGGCGTGGTAGTGGATGGTGGCGGTCTCGTGCGGCCAGGCCGCCGGGGTGGAGTTGCAGGTGTCGAGGAACTCGGCCACGCCGTCGATCGCGACGTCCGCCGGCATCGGCTGCACGGCGCCTGCGGCGAGCTGGGCGTCGTAGGTGTGCACCAACACCTCGTGCACCCGGCGCCGGGCAACGCCCCGGGCATTCGCCGGCGATACGCCGGCGGCCCACCACGTCCAGCACTCGCGCTCCGGGCCGGCCTCGCGCAGCGCACTCAGCAGCAGCTCGTTCGACTCGGCGTACCAGGCCAGCAGCGCCTCGAGCTCGCGCGGCGCCTCCGCGGCATCCTTGGCCGGTGGAGCCTCTGCCGGGCCCGCGGCGACGATTGCGGCCCACCAGCGCTGGCCCGTACCCAGGTGCTGCACCAGATCGAACAACGTCCATTCGGGGCAGGACGGCACCGGCGCCTCAAGGCTGGGCGCGGCGGCAACCGCACTCCGGAACGCGGCCGACCGCTCGTCGATCAGTTGCAGCAGGGTGGAAAACTCAAGACTCTCTGTCACATCGCTTACCTATCACCCCAGCTCAGCCGACTGCACCCTATTTTCCAGGCCGTCAGCTGCGATGGGAGTGGCTGCCGCAGGAGCTCGGCTTCGGGTCCGGGATGACATGCTGGCGCCGGCTGCGGGACTGGCACGAGGCCGGGGTGTGGGACCGGCTGCACCAGGTGCTGCTGACCGAGCTGCACCGTGCCAGGAAGCTGGACTGGTCCCGGGCGGTGATCGACGGCTCCCACCACCAGGCCCGTCGGGGTGGCCCAAAACCGGGCCGAGCCCGGTCGACCGTGCCCGGCCCGGCTCGAAGCGCCACGTCATCACCGACGCAGGCGGCACCCCGCTCGCCATCACCCTGACCGGTTGCAACCGCCACGACATCACCCAGCTGCTGCCCCTGCTCGACGCGATCCCGCGGATCCGCGGAGTGACCGGTCGCCCCCGTCACCGGCCGCGGCAGTTGTTCGCCGACCGGGGCTACGACTTCGACAAGTACCGTCGGCTTATGTGGAAGCGCGGCATCAAGCCGGTCATCGCCCGACGCGGAGTTCCGCACGGCTCCGGCCTGGGCTCGGTCTTGGCCGGTGAAGCGCGGCATCAAGCCGGTCATCGCCCGACGCGGAGTTCCGCACGGCTCCGGCCTGGGCTCGGTCTTGCTGGGTAGTCGAGCGGACGAACGCGTGGGTCCACGGCTTCCGACGGCTGCGGATCCGCTGGGAGATCCGCGACGACATCCACGAGGCGTTCCTGAAGCTCGCCCCGACCTGCTCAACCTGCACCGGGACCGCAACAGCCTGGAACGAAATCGCGGGCAACACCCGCTCCGGTTACACCGCCGAACTGTCCCGGCGACTCTTCGATACCTGACCGCACGACGCGGGCCAGCACCAACGACGCCAGCGCCAACGCTCGGGCCGGCGACTGCACGCTCGCAGCATCTGGCCAGCGGGCACGCGCTCTCGAGTCCCTCAGGTCAGGCCGGAAGCCTGGAGCAGCTTGGTGACCGCCTCCAGCAGTGGGGCGCCGACAGCGCCCACAGCCTCCGCGATGCGCCTGAGTCGTTCAGCGGCCGCGCGGACCCTGCCGGGGTTTTGGTCGTCGGTGCGAGCGGCCTGTTCGACGTCCTCATGGGCCTGGGCCAGCTCTTGCCGCTGCTCTTCCGAGAGCAGGCCGGACAGTTCGGAGACGTGGCCGGACAGGTCACGAAGCTCTTCGCGGCTGATGGGCTTGATAGCGAAGTCTCGGTTGTGCGCCTGGGCGTGAGGGCCAAATGCGCTTCCGTAAGCCCCACCGTGGACATTGTAGGTGTCGCCTGTGCTCATAGTGATGTGCCCTCCGTGCTCGACGTGGATGTGCAGGCTCGGCTCGGCCGGCACTGCATAGTCGTGGCCGATCGTCTTCTCGATGACGCGGTCGAGCGATCGGAGGAGGCCCAGGCTCTCGCGGCGCAATTCCCTGCGTAGGTCGTCGATCACGTCCGGCGGGGCGAGCGACTCGATGCGCTGCGCCATGTCCAGCAGCGGGATCTGCTCGACACCCGCCCTGTGCTCGCGGTTGAGGATCTTCAGCCGCTCCGCAAGATAATCCCGCAGGCGCTGACGGTCCAGCGCCGCGTCGCCCCGTCGCCACGCCCGGATCGCGGCGCGCAGCGACTCGCGCTCGGTGTGCAGCCGCCACAGGTTTCCCCGGACCTGCCGCGCGCGGTTGCCGTCACAATGCGGGAAGAACGTGACCCTCCAAGACGGCATCCGCTGACCCCCGAATTGCACTGGTCGGCAGCGGAAATGGACGCCGTCCCGCCGCATGGCGCTCGGCGGGAGCCCTTTGTCGGTGTGCCATTCGGTGAGAACCATCGGCGTGCCCGCCTCGACCAGGTCGTACCGCACCTCGCTGCCGTGTCGAGTGGTGGTCTCGGCAAATCGCCGCGCCAACTGGCGGCCAACAGACCCGAGCGGCACCGGGCCGTCGTCCCGCCAGGGCAGACCGACCGGGACAGACAGGTAATCGAGGTCCGTGCGCCACGCGGACGTCCAGGTCTGATCGGGCCAGCGCGAGGTGAACGCGACATCGACCCGCGTCGACATCCGATCGCTGTACAGCCGCCGGTAACACGGGATCATCGTGATCGCGTGCTCTTCCCGCTGAGGATGGAAACCTGGGCGGGTAGCTTGCCGGAAATGCGGCGCAGGGAAGCGCAGCAGTCCGGCCGCATCACAAAAGGCACGCTCCCCTGACCAGTCGCGGATCGCGCCCCCCGGCCGATCCCGCACCATGCCGGTCCCCCGCACGAACTCGGCACCCGCGATGGGGTCCGGCCAACTCGGCCTGCGCAACCGCCCGGTAGGTCCCTCGGCGAGCACGCGGAGGTCAGCGATCGGGAACTGGACGACACCGAACTCACGGTAGATCCGCGAGAACCTCCTGCCGTTGGACACCCACCGCACGCTAGCACCGCCACCGATCGGCAGTGCCGCATTTGGGCATACGGCTCCCCTGGCCTAGCCAGATCGGAAGCCGTCCGCAGCCATCGCCTGATGGGAGCCCCATCAGGGACTAATGCGAGCACTAGCCACACTGCGGCTGTCTCTTGGGCGTCCGCAACGCCCAAGAGACCAGCATCATTGTGGCACGCCGACAACGGCGCGACGTGCCGCAACAGCGACCCCATGGCGCGCAGACCGCCCTGAGCCAGGCTCGCTCGACACGCTGGCCGCGCACGACACGGCGCCCGGACCGGGAGGGTGACCTCCCGGTCCGGGCGCCGTCCTGCGATGCGGTTGCCCCGAACCCGCCCTCGTCACGATCGGATCTGCACGTGGTGATGAAGTGTGCGCGATGCGCTGTGACTCGTCACGCTGCTGAGCTGCACTGTCGTCTCGGGAGTCGAACCCGATGCGCTGCTCTCCGCGCGCCAGCCGGGCCGGTAACCGCCGGCCCTCGGTTGTGCACGCCTCCGGAGTGACTACCTGCTCCACATCGCGGGTCTCAGTCCAGGAGGTCGGCCTCCCAGTTGGTGCGCTGGATGCGTACGTCGATTTCACGGATCTCGCGGGCGGCGTCGTCGGCGCGAGCGCGCAGTTCGGCGACGGGCAGCGCGGGGAGCACGATCAGCTCGGAGCGCAGCTGGCGGCCGTAGCCTCGTTCCCCGCTGCCGGCGGCGGCGTCGGCAGCCGAGGTGAGCACGGAGTGACGCAGGCGCAGGGTGTCGCGGCGGGCGAGGGCGTCGGTGAGGGTGCCGTCGGCGCCCATGTCGACGGCGGCGTTGGTCCGGTTGATGCTCCGGATCAGGGACTCGAGCGTGTCGAGGGTCTCGGTGACCTCGGCGAGCAGCACGGCCGGGTCTTCAGCGGGGGTCTCGCCCTCTTGGTGGCGGGCGTTGGCCACGATGCGGGCCCGCAGCTGTTCGACACGGCGGGCCGCTTCGGCGCGCTTCGCCAGGGCTTCGCCGAGCTTCATCGTGGTGGTCCGTCCCGTCCCTTGGCGCTGTTCGTCGTGCGGTACTGCTGCGCTGATCACCCTACGTCAGGTCACGGGCCGGCCCGCCAAAGCACTATGCAGTGACCTGCATGAAGGTCGTGAAGCTGCGGCACCGGCAAGCCGTCGCTCCAAAGGCCTTCTGGGAGGGCGAACCAGGCTGGCTGCAAGCGCCGTCGCCAGCCTTGGCTGGGGGAGCAGAAACGGCGGCTACGAGGACGCAACGGGTCGCGACACTTGGGCGGCGACCAAGGGTGCGTACTCGGCGACCACCGGCCAGCTCCTGGATGCCTGCTGGGGGCAGCTCTGCCGCTCCTGAACGCAGCCGTGACCGCCCCGCCCATAGCCGAGGAGCCTTCCGTGCCTGACAGCCGCCGGCCCCTGCCAGGCCGAACCCGCCGGCGCCGAACCGCGACGATGGTCCTGTCTACCGTGCTCATGCTCGCAGCCGGCCTCGGAACAGCCGGTCCGGCAAACGCGGAAACGATTCCGCAAGCCGGTCCGAACGCCACGGTCGCAGTCAGTCGGGAAGAGAAGGACCTGCGTACCGAGTGCGCCACCCATCCGGAGGCGAACACCCGCAAGGGCTGGGTGAAGAGCCGCTTCGAGACGTGTGGCACCAACCCGTGTACCTCAAGCTCATGGACAAAGAGCGCCGCCTGAGGGGCGAACTCTGAACCGGTGGCGGCTCCGGCGGCAGGCGACGGCGGGGCCGCTCGATGTTGCCCGCCCGGGCGACGGAGGGTGACGGGGCAGGCGAGTTCCGGCCAGTGTGCCGTATCGGGGAGTTGGCCAGAGCCGGTGGCAGGGAGGGTTTGGGGCTGGGGACTTGGCCGCCTCGCCAGTGTCGTCGAGTTCGGCCTGGGGGTCTGCTCCTCAGATATGTGCCCAGCACTTATACGCTGGCGTTCGCTTACGGTGAGCCCGACCCGCGGACCGGCATGCGCACCACCACCACGACCACACCCGACGGGAATGTGCGCCGCTACGTGGTGGACAAGGCGTACCGCATCGTAGAGAGCCGCGATCCACTGGGCTCGGTGACCCGTTCCACCTACGACGCCCGAGGTCGGCTGGTCGCCCTCACCGATCCGCTGCAGCGGACCACCGTCTTCGGCCGTGACGACGAAGGCAGGCTGGTCACCGTCGTGCGCCCGGACGGCCGGGAGCTCATCACCGAGTACGACGAGGCGGGGCGCCCCGTGCTCCAGACCGAGGCCGACCGCACCTCGTGGCGGTTCACCTACGACGAGCGCGGCAACCGCACCTCCCGCACCAGCCCGGTCGGGGCCACGATTCGCTACACGTACGACGCCTCGGGCGGCATTTCGTCCGTGACCGATGCGCTCGGAGCCACGACCCGCGTTCGCTGCGACCGCGCCGGCCTGCCCGTCCAGATCACCGACCCGGTCGGGGCGGTCACCCGCTACGAACGGGACGAGCTGGGGCGGCCGGTGCGGATCACGGACGCGCTCGGCAAGACCACCGTGCTGGAGTGGACGACGGAGGGCCGGATCGCGCGGCGCACCGACCCCGATGGTTCCTCCCAGTCCTGGACGTACGACGGCGAGGGCAACTGCATCCGCCACACCGACGCGCTCGGCGGGACAACAGTCGTCGAGTACGGCGAGTTCGACGTCGTGAAAGCCCGTACCGGTCCGGACGGCGCCCGCCACACCTTCGTCCACGACGCACGACTGCGTCTGTCCGAGGTGATCAACCCGCACGGACTCAGCTGGCGATACACGTACGACGCCGCCGGAATGCCGGAGTCGGAGACCGACTTCGACGGCCGCACCGTGCGGTACGTCCACGATGCGGCCGGGCGATTGGTCACCCGGGTCAATGCGGCGGGCCAAGCAGTCCGCGTGGAATACGACCTCCTCGACAACCGCATCCTGAAGGACGTCGACGGCGCCGTCACCCGGTACGAGTACGACTACTCCGATCGCGTTGCGGCGATCACCGGCGCCGAGGGGACCCTGACGTACCTCCGCGACCGCTTCGGACGTACCCGCGAGGAGACCGCCGACGGCCGGACGCTCCTGCGCACCTACGACGAGCTGAGCCGCGTGACCTCCCGGACCACGCCTTCCGGAGCAAGGGCTGAATGGACGTATGACGCAGCCGGCCGGCGAAGCGGGCTGACCTCCTCCGGACGCCGGATCACCTTCGAACGGGATGCGCTGGGCCGCGAAACGGGCCGCCGCATCGGCGACGCGGCGGCCCTGGGCCTTCAGCGTGACGAGCTCGGCCGCTTGACGGAACAGCAGCTGACCGGCGCCGACGGCATCCTGCTCCAGCGGCGCGGCTACGCGTACCGGGCCGACGGGTACCTGGTGGGCGTGGAGGACGAACTGTCGGGCGCCCGGACGTACGCGCTGGACCCGGTCGGCAGGGTCACCGCGGTGAGCGCCCACGACTGGAGCGAGCGATACGCCTACGACGCCGCAGGCAACCAGACGGAAGCCGTCTGGCCGGCCGCTCACCCGGGCGGCCCCGACGCCACCGGGCCGCGCACGTACGAGGGCACCCGGCTCACCGGCGCGGGCCGCGTCCGGTACGAGTACGACGCCATGGGCAGGATCACGCTCCGCCAGCGCACCCGGCTCTCGCGCAAGCCCGACACCTGGCGCTACGACTGGGACGCAGAAGACCGGCTCAAGGCGGTCACCACCCCCGACGGCACGCTGTGGCGCTACGCCTACGACGCCCTCGGCCGGCGCAGTGCCAAGCGCCGCATGGCCGCGGACGGTGTCACCGTGGCCGAGGAGGTCACCTTCGTCTGGGACGGGATGACTCTGTGCGAGCAGACGACGACCTCGGCGGACCTGCCGCACACGGTCACCTTGACCTGGGACCACGACGGCCTCCAGCCGCTCGCCCAGACCGAGAGACTGGCCGATGCGGACGGACGGGAGATCGACAGCCGCTTCTTCGGGATCGTCACCGACCTGGTTGGCACGCCGACGGAACTCGTCGACGAAGCGGGTGGGATCGCGTGGCGCACGCGTAGCGCCCTGTGGGGAACAACGACCTGGAACGCGGACGCGAACGCCTACACGCCGCTCCGCTTCCCCGGGCAGTACTTCGACCCTGAATCGGGTCTGCATTACAACTGCTTGCGGTACTACGACCCCGAGACCGCCCGCTACCTGTCGGTCGACCCCCTCGGCCTCGGCCCCGCGCCCAATCCGGTCGCCTACGTCTCCAACCCGCACACCTGGTCCGATCCGCTGGGCCTCAGCCCGTGCCCGCCCAAGGGCGAGAAGAGCAACCCGTTCAAGCTGCGGTCCGACGCCGAGCGTGCGGCGTTCGACGCCGCAGGAGTCCCTTTCGGGACCACTCCTGATGCCGAATGGATCGTCATGGGTGACAAGACTCTGAAGAACATGCCCGGACACGTCTACTCAAGCGATCCCACTCACTGGGGCAACTTCCGGCAGTTCGAAACGCCGAACGGCTCCCGCGTCGTCGTCGAGCACACCGATGATCCCGCCGGACCGCACTTCCACGCGGGCGGCCCGAAGGGCAGCACGATCGAGGACCAGTCGCGCTCCGGAGTGAATTTCGGCTGGGACAACACGGTCGACGGCTACGGGACAATGGAGCGCTACCGAGCCATCGACAAGCCCGGTGGAGACCACCACTTCTTTTACGAGGAGAAATGAGTGCCCACAAGCGAGCACAACCTCATCGAGCTCATTCGGAGCAGTGGCCTCGAGGTGGACGCCGTCGAGGGCAATGACCTCGGTCCGTCGGTCGACGCCGCCTGGCGCGCGATGGCGGGCTTCGGCGTGGAGCCCAGTGCAACCCTTCCCCTGAAGGGCGAGCTCGGAGAGGTCCACCAGCTGTGGCTCGACCACGCCCGTCGGGCCGGTGTCATCGGCGAAGACGGGACGTTCCTCCTCACGGCGGTAGTGACCGGCAGTGCTGCGGTCGGCTGGGTCCGCGTGCGCCTGACGGAAACAGCCGATGTATCCCGCCTCCTCGACGACCAGGGCCGAATCGAATTCATCGCCCGCTCCTCATCCGGCGGCCACATCTGCGGCGTCACCGCGGAGGAATACGACTACTGGGTGGTCACCCTGTCCCTCTGACAGCGACAGCCCTATGTGTATTGCCCAGTGAGGTTGGGGACGCGGCTGGCGGGTGGTTTGCCTGCGAGCGCGGTGTGTCCGCGGTGCTGATTGTAGGAGTGCAGCCAGCCGGGGAACGCGTCACGTCGTTCGTGCTCTGAGCGGTAGGGGCGGGCGTAGGCCCACTCGTCCAGCAGGGTGCGGTTGAGCCGTTCGACCTTGCCGTTGGTCTGAGGCCGGTAGGGCCGGGTTCGCTTGTGGGTGATCCCGGCCGCCGCGAGCGCGTCGCGCCAGGTGTGGGACTTGTAGCAGGCGCCGTTGTCGGTCAGGACGCGTTCGACGGTGATCCCGGCGCTGGTGAAGTAGGCGTGCGCCCGGGTCCAGAACGCGGTGACGGTGTCCTTCTTCTCATCGGCCAGGATCTCGCTGCAGGCGAGGCGGGAGTGGTCGTCGACGGCGGTGTGGATATAGCTGTAGCCGGCGCTGGAGCGGTTCTTGCGGCCGGCCTGGCGGCCGAGGGTCTTGTGGCCGCCGCGGTCGGGGATGTTGCCGAGTTTCTTGATGTCGACGTGGACGAGTTCGCCGGGACGGTCGCGCTCGTAGCGGCGTATGGCGGTCCCGGTGGCGCGGTCCAGGTGTGCGAGGCGGGCCAGGCCGAAGCGGGTCAGCACGCGGTGCACGGTGGAGGCGGCCACGTTCAGCAGTCCTGCGATGCGGGCCGGACCCCACCGCCGCAGGATCCGGACCTTGATGATCCGTCGCTCGGTGCGGCTCGCTGTCCGCCGGGGGCTGTGGTGCGGGCGGGAGGAGTGGTCGGCCATGCCGGCCTGGCCCAGGGCCCGGTAGCGGGCCGCCCACCGTTGTGCCGTGGTGGGTGAGACCTGGAAACGTTCCGCTGCCCGGCCCTGGGCCAGCCGTCCTCGACCACGCAGCGGGCCAGCCGCAGACGGCCGGTCTCGGTCAGGGGTGCATTACGGTGGGGCATGAGGGCCTTCTGCTGGTTGGTGTAGACGTCGCAATCCACACCGAACCCGGAAGGCCCTCACCCGTTCAAGATCCCTCGGCCGAGACCTGCATCACCCGTCCACAACCTCCCGGGACAGAACCCCTAGGCCATGTCCGCAATGTCGGTTGGTCGTTGCTCTGTTCGTGGTGCGTCGTCATGAAGTGACTGATCAGGCCTGGGAAGTCATCGGACCTTTACTGGCTCCGCCCCGGATGGGTCGTCCGGTGCGGGACCGGCGGCAGGTTCTCAACGGGATTGTGTGGAAGCTGTCCACGGGGGCGGCCTGGAGGGACCTGTCCGAGCGGTATGGGCCGTGGAAGACCGTCTACGAAGGGTTCCGCCGCTGGTCGGCAGACGACACGTGGGACCGGCTCCTGGCCCACGTCCAGCAGCACTCAGACGCGGTCGGCGAGGTGGACTGGACGATCGTGTGCGTCGACTCCACCACCGTGCGGGCCCGCCAGCACGCGGCCGGAGCCCGAAAAGGGGGCCCTGGACCGGCGAGGCGCTCGGACGCTCCCGCGGCGGACTGAGCACGAAGATCCACCTCGCCTGCGACGGGCGGGGCCGGCCACTAGCGTTCACGCTCAGCCGGCAGGCGCACCGCCCCCAGCAGCCGGGCCAGTACCGCGGATTGACAGGCGGCCGGTGAGTGGGCGGATCGCGAACCCGGGTGCGGTCGTCGCGACAGGCCGTCATTCTGTGCGTCATGCCTTCGTACCCGCATCAACTGTTCACAGCGCCCGTTTCGGCCATCGACGCAGACATGGTTCGTAGTTTCCTCGACCTGCGGATTGGGGAGAGCTTCACGATCGACTACAAGCGGAACGTCGATGCGGTCACCGAAACGGTCGCCGCGATGGCCAACAGCTACGGCGGGATCGTGCTGGTCGGTGTCGACAACGGTCCGAAGAACCAGAACCTTCCAGGCCCACTGAGCGGCGTGCGGCCGTCCGACAAGGACAAGCTCGTCACCAAGACGGTCACAGTGTTCGACCCGTTTGGATGGTGCCCGGACGTCATCCCAGTTGAGATCGACGGGGGCGACGCGCTTGGTCGTCTGCATCGACCCCGACCAGGCCCCGCGGCCCCTGCTGTACAGGGGCACTGTCAAGGTCCGTGTGGATGGCAGGAATGACACCGCCGACCGTCGGCTCCTGCAGTTGCTGTTCCAGTCAGCGGACGAGCCGACGGCGGTTCCCAGTATTGATCCCCGATTCGTTCCCGACCAATACAGCGCTCCGCGACACAGGTCCGCGTACAGGGAGACTCCGCCGGATGTGATCATCCTTGCCTCGACCTCACGTCCACTCCGGCGGGACGGTGCCCGTCGGCGGCTTCGCGGCCACCATCGACGCTCTGACTTCCGCGTTGAGCGACCGCCAGGGATTGCCTTTTACCAATTCGAGGTACCCACTGCCTGCTCTGACGGAGCTGGCCACAGCGGTTTGCCAGGAGCGTCTCAGCCAGTGGGAGGTAGACCCGGATCACGGAAACAGCCGCTTCAAGCCCCGCGCTGGCAGGGCCACGCGTCGAGCTGGGCGTGGGCAAGCCCTGCGCCGGCTGGGCAAGCCGAAGTGGGCTCCTTGAGGGAGCACTTCGGACCCTCCTTCGGAACCCACTTGGGTGCCCGACGCCGAGGGTGGAGGTAAACGTGCTGGTCAGCATGCGTGACGGCGTGAAAACCGCGCCGTCACGCCCCTCTTCACCCCTCTTGTTGTCCGTATGGGAGGAGATCATCGGGTTCCAGGGGGGCACGGCGCCCTCCACGACTGGACTGGCCCGGCTTGCGGCTGGCAGATGGACGCGTGTGACGAAGGGGTGGAGCTGATGGCAGGCAGGCGGCTGACGAATCCGGCGGGGTCTTCGAACGATCTGCGGGGTGATGTGCTGCGCGTGCTCGGGGTGTTGAAGGTGGCGACGGCCGACCAGATCCAGCGAATCGCTTCACCTCATCTGACCTACCGGCACACGACGAAGGCGACCGCCTCCGAGCGGAAGACTGCCCGTACCGCCTCGCACGCGGGTGCGCTTTCCGATCTGCGCAAGCACGGCCTCGCCGAGAACGGCGGCACCACCCGGGCGGGGAGTCGCTGCGCAACCTGACCACCAAGGGCCTGGAGGCCGCCTCCTACGAGCTCGGGCGCCCGCTCACGGAGATGGGCTCCACCGCCCGTGGTGCGGGCTCCAGCGGGGCCACCCACCCCATGGCCGTCAACGAGACGGTCATCGCGATGCTCCGCCCGAAGCCCGACCTCCGGCTGCTGACCCGGGAGCCGGCGGAGGCCAAGGCGGCCGCGCAGGCCGCCGTCAACGCCCCGGCCGGTATTGGCACGATCGCCTCGTACGCGACGGAGGTCCCGCTGCCCGCCACCGGCACGTGGGGTGCGCCGGGCAAGGGCGGCGTCCAGGCCGACATCGTGCTCACCGCCCCGCAGGACGGGATCCCGCTGTTGTTCATCGAGGTCGACAACTGCCACGAGACCGCCGAGGAGATCGCGGCAAAGCTGTTGAAGTACTCCAGGTTCTTCAAGCGGCAGATTAAGGACACCGACGGCAAGGACAAGCCGATGTGGCGCACCCGCTGGATGGCCCGCGTCGCGGAGCGAGGGGAGGCCCCGCACCCGCCCGTGCTGATCGTCTTCAACCACATCGGCGCCCGCGACCCCAACCGCACCGTCCCGCGGCTGCAGGAGCTGACCCGGCCGCTGTGGGCGGGCGAGCCGGCCGACGGGTTCAGCAGCTACGACCGGAAGATCCCGATCATCGCGACAGGCCTGCGCAACCTGCGCGAGCACGGCCCCAACGGACCTGTCTTCCTCCGCTTCGGCCGCACCCACATGCAGCCCCTGCGCGACGCGATCGGCAACCCCCGCCGCGACGCCGCCCTCGCCCGCAGAGCGGAGCGGGCGCGAGCACAGCAGGCGGAGTACAAGGAGCAGCTGCGCCGCGCGGCCGAGCAGAAGAGGGCCGAGCGCGAGGCCGCCCGCCCTGCCTGCGCCGGCTGCGGGACGAAGTTCGACAACGACCGATGGCAGACCACCCGCCTCTCTCCGGCGCCGGGCTACCGGTGGGACCCGACGCTGTGCGAGCCGTGCGAGGCCAAGACCGTCGCGGCCGCGGACCAGGCCGAACGCGACCGCCTGGAGGCGGAGGCCGCCGCGACCGCCGAGAAGGCACGCGGCTGGCGCTCCCGCTTCCGCCCCGGGCAAGCTCCCTGAGAGCTGGGCAAGCCTCCCGCTGACAGTGTGGGCAAGCCCAAAGCGACTCAGGGCATGCTCCCGCTGTCGGAGGAATGTCGGGATGCACGGACAGGTGGTGAAGAGTTGTTGCGTCAGTCGTTTGTCGGGCGCCAGATTCGGCTTCGGCGTGTCGCGATCTCAGCGCATATGACGGCGATGATGACACCGCCGATGGCGATACTGAGGGAGCCGGCGGCCACGAGTCCGGCGGAGAGTTCGCCTCCGTCGCCGATGGAGAGCAGCATCTGGCCGAGTAGGTACGTAGCCACTCCTGCGCCTGCTCCCACGACAGCGAGGGGAACGGAGAGGTTCCAGAGGGCCACCCTGAGGTAGAAGTTTCTGTCGCTTCGGAACGAGGCCACGGGGCCGAGGCTTCGCGCCTGGTCGTCGAATACGGAGGCTGCACCCACGATTCCCGCGAGGACTAAGGCAAGCAAGCCGATCAGTGCGGCGTCCAGGACCCACTTGACGTAGTCGCTTCGGGCTTGCGCGCCTAGCATCCCGGACTCCACCGGCACGTCAAGCATGGGGAAGCCCAGCGTCCGGTAGGCGGCATCCCAGATTTGATCGGCTCCGATTGCGCCTGAGGTGTTGAAGACCACGAGGGAGACGTTTGCGGGGTCGGTGATGTTTGGGCGTTGGGTGGTGATGCTCACCATGTCCGGTGAGAGGCCGAGTACTGCCAGTGCTGTGCGGGGCGTGGTCTCAACGGTCGGTATTGCGCCAGTCAGCTCTGTGACAGCCGTGGGGCAGGTGGTGAGTGTTCCAAAGAATGCCAGTGAGTTGCAGTCGGCAGACAGGGTTGTGCGGCCGCCCTCGCGATAGATGAGGGCTGTGGGATGGCCTGGGAGCTGCTGGCGGAGCTGGTCGAAGCGGGATGGATCGCCTGATGCCTTGATCAGGACGGCGTTGCGGTTGTTTACGCCGGCCAGGCGCTTGGCGACGATTTCCGGGCCTTCGAGCTGGCTGGTGACGACTTGGCCCAGGGTCGTGAGGCCGAGCCCCACAATCATTGCCGCACTGAGTACGGCGAGGACGACGGGTCTGGCGGCGAGCCACCGGCCGGCGATGAGTCCTGCCGCGTCGCCTCTGCGGAGGGAATGCGAGGCGATCGCCGCCCCGAGAGAGCCTGACAGACGTCCGGCAAGGACGGGGAGGACTGCGAGTACGAGGATGACTCCGAAGAAGAAGACGACCCGTCCCGGGCCGTCTGCCCGCCACGTTCCGTACAGGCACAGGGAGGACCCGATCGCGGACAGCACCGATACCGTCCGTCCGGGCGTGGCTCTGGTCTGCTGTGGGCGGGTGGTGGTTCGCTTGGGGGGAATCGCGTAGCGCAGCGCGCTGATCCCCAGGACGAGGGTGGCCGCGGCAAGGATCAGCAGGGGCATCCATATGCGCAGTGAAGCCACATCACCGGCTGAGACGGTGTATCTGGTGAAGGGAAGGGCGGTGTCCCACAGGGTCGTGGCCCACGCAGCGGCTGCTGCCAGGAGCGAGCCCGCTAGCACAGGGGCCGCAGCTTCACCGGTGACCACCAGCAGGCGCGCTGCAGGTGAAGCTCCCAGGGCCTCGAGCATCGAGATTCGGCGGTCTCTCAGCTCCGCGCCGCCGCGCACCACGACCATGAGGGAGGCAGCGGCCGGCAGCACGGTGAACAGCAGGAGGAGTATCCAGAGGTCGCCGGAGGGGCGTTCGAACTGGTGGCTCACGGTGAAGTAGTCGATGAACTGAGAGTTCGGATGCCCGAAGCCTGTTATGCGTGTTCTGTGACTCGTCTCGCCGAAGATTCCTTCGATGGGGGACCGGGTGTACACGAGCAGCTCATTGGGTTCGGTGAGGCCCGTTCGCCCGATGGTCCCACCCATCGTGCCGTAGCGGGAGACGAGAGTTCCTGCCGCATGCTTCGCAGCCTGAGGTGAAAGAAAGGCCTCACCCTTCTCAGGCCACCTCTCAAGGCCTGGCGGCGGACTGGCATCCGGCTGGAGTGGCTCCAGGAAGATGACCGATATGGCCTGACCATCGACGTAGTCCGGGCGCTCCAGCCACAGGGCCACTGCTTCTTGGCTCTGCTCAGCCATGACCGGGGAACGGGCGTCCTGCCGTTCCTGACGAGCGGCCAGACTGGCATCCACGGCCAGGAGGCTCCAGGCCACCCACAGTACGAGGAAGGATGCCGCGAACAGTCCGAAGCGGTGAACCAGGGCGGATACGCCGCTCGACGTTCCTACCCGGTGACCGAGCCGGACCATGGCCACGTGCCTTCTCACCTGCGGCCCTCCGAGTCCGTAAGGAGGCGTCCTTCGGTGAGTTCAAGCGTCCGGTCGGCACGGGCTGCAATCTGGGGATTGTGGGTGACCACGATCAGCGCACACTGAAAGCGGGTGGGCAGGTCGAACAGCAGATCAGCGACGACGTCGCCCGTCCGCTGGTCGAGGGAGCCAGTGGGTTCGTCCGCCAAAACCACAGAAGGCCTGCCGATGAGTGCGCGGGCGACGGCGACACGCTGACGCTCTCCGCCCGACAGTGATGCGGTGTTCTTGGATGAGGATTCCAGTACGCCGAGTTCGTCCAGCAGGCTCTGTGCGTCCGCGTATGCCTTCTTCGCGTTGCCGCCGGCGAGCAGGACCGGTAGTGCGGCATTCTCCAGGGGCGACAGTTCGGGTATCAGCTCACCGAACTGATAGACGGTGCCCACGGTGCGCAGTCGCATTGCGGCTCGCTCGCCTGCAGATGCCTGGGAGATGTCGACGCCGGCGATGCGGATGACACCGGACGAGGCGGGGATCAGACCGCTGAGGCTGCAGAGGAGAGTCGTCTTCCCCGAGCCGCTGGGGCCGGTCACCGCCACGGATGACCCGGCAGCAACACTGAGGGACAGCCCGTTCAGAAGACGGCGATCACCGATGCTGTAGTGCAGATCTTTCACTTCTACTGCGGCCGTCTTTTGATCGTGCAGGTCGGTTCTCATGCTTCCTCGTTGTCAGCCGGGCAGCGCGGAGCCGGGTGTACTGAACATTCCGGCTCCGCGCGATGAACATGTGTTGGATCAGGGCCGGTACTTCCAGGGGCCGTAGGGGTCGGTTGCCCAGTCACGAATCTGCTGTGAGCGGTGCTTCTTGACCCGGTTGGTGCTGCTGAGGTCGAATCCGCCGTTGCAGGTGCCGTTTCCCGCCTGCGCCCATGCCTCGTGTGCGGAGTTGTCGTCCCGCGTGAAGTGGGCCTTCACAGAGTTCCCGTCCTGGTCCATGTCGCACGCTAGGGCACCACCCCAGCTGACACCGGTATGCCAGTCCGTGACGTCATCGCTGTAGCTGTTGTAGATGTAGGACCTGTCGGCGTTTGCGACGGGGGCGCTTAAAGCGACGGCGGCTGTCACGAGAACAGCCACTTTGGCGATGCGGTTCATGAATGGATTCCTCTCCAATTGAAGGGCCCGCAGGGGCCCGATACGAGACGGCGGCTGGCCAACCAGCGCGTCGTCTGTACAGCTGCATGGTCGTCAGACCCTGAAGTGTCTTGCCGGCTAGTAGCGCTGGCCTGGCCGGAATGCCTCCGCACCTTCAGCGGCGGGTGGCCACCCGCGAGGCTCCGTCACTCCTCGAACCGGATCGCAGTTCATCGAACCGCGCAACTGTGGGGGCAACGTCCTGCCAGGGCAACCGGAGCGAAGCTGTCGTGGCAGGCCCTGATACCTCTTTGGGGGACCCCGGGGGAGACTGTGGTCCCGACATCGGCCGAAGCACGGTAAGCGGCGGTAGAGATCAGACAGGTGCCTGGCGGACAGCCAAGTCACCGTCGAGCGCAGCCCGTCCGAACCGCTTCGCAGTGATGACCTGGGACATCAGCGCGAGGTCTCGCTCCAGCGTCCGGTTGACCTCGCGCCCAAGTGGCATCGAGTAAGACGTCGTTTCTTATGGCGTGATCGTTCGTTGAACCGTGCATGACGGACTTGGTTGAGCGGCTGGTGCCGGATGAGTTGTGGGTCCTGTTTCGGCGGGTGGTGCCGCCGACTGAGGTGATACGCCCGCAGGGCGGGGGCCGACGGCGGGCGGGTGACCGCGAGGCGCTGGCGGCAATCATCTTCGTGGCGACGTCGGGCTGCACGTGGCGGCAGCTCCCGCCGGTGTTCGGCCCGAGCTGGCAGACGGTCTACCGACGCTTCGCCCAGTGGAGCAGGGCCCGTGTCTGGGCTCGGCTCCACCGAGTGATCCTCGACGAACTCGGAGCTCGAGGCGATCTGGACTGGTCTCGGTGCGCGATCGACTCCGTCAGTCTCAGGGCCGCA
Organism: Streptomyces sp. R33; assembly: GCF_041200175.1. Classification (NCBI taxonomy): domain Bacteria; kingdom Bacillati; phylum Actinomycetota; class Actinomycetes; order Kitasatosporales; family Streptomycetaceae; genus Streptomyces; species Streptomyces sp. R33. The sequence continues at coordinate 270,518 of NZ_CP165728.1, forward strand.
AAAGGGGGCCACTGACAGGACCGAATCCGACCGACCGCGGCAAGCCGGGATCGAAAATCCACCTGATCACCGACCGGAATGGACTGCCGATCTCGCTGGGGATCTCGAGCGCCAACATGCACGACAGTCTCGGCCTTGAACCGCTCGTGCGCGGGATCCCGCCCATCCGGTCCCGCCGCGGCCCACGGCGACGAAGGCCGGCGAAGTTGCACGCCGACAAGGGGTACGACTATCCCCATCTGCGTCGATGGCTACGCAAACGCGGCATCCGCCATCGCATCGCGCGCAAGGGGATCGAGTCCTCAAAGCGGCTCGGCCGACACCGCTGGGTCGTTGAGAGAACCGTGTCCTGGCTCGCCGGCTGCCGTCGGCTCCACCGCCGATACGAGCGCAAGGCCGAACACTTCCTCGCCTTTGTTGGCATAGCCGCTGCCCTGATCTGCCACCGCCGCCTCACCAAATGAAACGATGTCTAAGAAGCGCAGCGAAGCCAGGGCGTCGCCGGTCACTTGATGTCTGGGTCCGGCGCCCATGTTCTGGCGAGGTGGAATGCGACGCGGGTGGGTGGGATGGGACTCCGCGAGATGGGTGAAGGCAGTTGTGCGCGAGTGATCTGACGCGGGCCCGTGTGCACGCGCCGGCCTCTGCAGGTTCAGGCTGGCGGGGAGATCATCCGCTCGGTGCCGAGGCTGTTCATCCGGGTGTCCTGGTACAGGGTGGTTTCGCCGTCAGTCCAGCGGATCATGAGATCGTTGGTGAGACCGTCACTGGTGAACTGTCCGGTGGTCATGATGACGCTGTGGGTCCAGGTCTTGTTGGGGCCGTGGATGGGCTGCTCGCTGCCCAGGCCGCCGGTTGTGGTGCCGACGTAGTTGTTGAGCGCGCCGCTGTCCCAGCGGACCATGAGGTCCCACTTCTGATTGCCGGAGAACTGCCCGGAGGTCAGCAGTGTGGCTTCCTTCCACGTGCTGTTGGGGTCCTTGAGCTTGTATTCCTGGCCCAGGGTGCCGGCGCCCACGTTGGTGAACAGGCTGAGCTCGCCGTCGGACCAGCGCACCATCAGATCGGTGACGTAGGTGGCGGCGTTGAAGCGTCCGGCGGCTATCTGGGTGGCGTGGCTCCAGATGGACCCTGGGGGAGCCATTTCGACGCCGGCGCCAAGGCCGTTGGAGCCGACGTCGCCGTGCAGGGTCATTCTGCCGTCGTCCCAGCGGACCATGAGGTCGAACTGGTTGGAGCCGGTGAAGTCGCCGGCGGTGATGGTGGCGACCGGCTTCCAGCCTGCGTTGGGCGCCAGCAGCTGCCGTTCGGGGCGGAAGCCGCCGTTGCCGTCACCGGGGTAGAGCGTGACTTCTCCGTCGGTCCAGATGACGAGCAGATCGCTGTGACCTGTACCGGAGAAGTTTCCGGCGGAAATCTGCTTGGCATGTTTCCAGGTTTCGCCGCTGCCCGGCAGGACGGGGCCGTCCGTCGGGGCCTGGTAAGGGTTCGGTCGCTTGACCGCAGACGGGTCGACGCCGTTGTTGGCGTCGTTGTAGAGGTCTTGGGCGTCCTTGCCGTAGATCGGCGAGTACGAGACCCAGTGGGCTTCGGCGTCGTTGCCGCCGCCGTTGTAGCCGCCGACGTTCCCGATCACCTGACCGGTGCGAGTTTTTGCGTCGTAATCCTTGATCCAAGGACTGCCGGAAACGCCGCCGTAGTATCCGCCACACTCCATCTTCATCTGACGGAACGGGTATAGACGGCTCGTGGGCACGTCACACGTGATGGCCTGGTGCTTGGGGTTGACCGAGTTGCTGGACGGGTAGCCGACCACCCTCACGTTGTTCTCGTACGTCGGCGTGGGGGTGAAGGTGAGGGCTCCCGTGAGATTCTCGGCAGATCCCCTGTCATTCGGGGTAAGGGTGACGAAGGAAAAGTCCAGGTCAGACAGGTAGCTCTTCGTGGTCTCGTTGCGAGGGTACCGGGGGTCTCTGTAGATGGCTGCGACGGGGAAGATCCCAGCCGGTTGGTTGGCAGCAGACCGGCCCTGGTGGTACTGCGGTACGAAGATTCGGTGACTCGCGTCGAGCAGACCGTTCGCACAGTGGCCAGCGGTGAGGACCAGATTCTTGCCCTGGCTGCGCACCACACTGCCGGTGCAGTACGTCGAATTGCCTCCGACCGGTTTGCCGTCGAAGAAGAACGTACCGACCATCGGAAGTCCGTCGAAGTGGACCCCTGTGGGGATGCCCGGAGGGGCGGCGGCCATGGCTTGCGCTCCGGCAGCGGAAGCGGCAGGAGGGAGCCCCGCGCCGCGTTCGGCGTCGATAGGTATTGCCTCCGCCATCCGCTCGGCGGTCCAGTACTCAGTCTCCGCAGAGAGTGCTACGGAAGACGAGGCGGTAGCGGATGGGGCTGGCCGCGAGGGGACGGGCAGCGGCGGTGTCGCCGCAGGCGCCGAAGGCAAGGGCGTCGTGCGCGGTGGGAGCGTGGTTGCTGGTCCGGGTGCGGAAGGGGTGGGAGGGGGGGATACGGAGGCGGGCACAGAAGCGGCTGGGCTTGGAGTGCCTGCGGCCATGGCGGTGGGGCTGGCGAGTAAGACGGCGCTGGCGCCGAGTGCGAGGGGGACTAACCATCTGGTCAAAGGACTGCTTCCTAAGCGGGATGATGACGCAACGTCAAGAGCCGTAATGGTGCGTCAGTTCGACGAGCAGGCAGGCTATGCAGCGACCTAGAGATCGTCAATGGAAAAGAAATGGGTTCAAATGGCTACAAAATCGATGAGGATACGTACTGCCGCAGCGCTGATGTTGCTCCTGTCGGGAGGGACGGGCAGCGCGTTAGCGGCTCCTGACACGGATCCGCCCCGGCCTCTGCCCAGCGGCGCGGAGTCGGCTGTCCGCCCCGGCGAACGGGTCAGCGTCACGACCGAGGCTCTGGTTTCGGGGGACGCGTTCAGCGGCGTGCGGGTGACCTCTCCGGCCTTCGCTGCCGACGGCACTTTGCGGATGGACGACAACGCCCTCGTGGCGGTGGCAACGGTCTCCTGCAAGGCGGAACCGGGTTCCTACGAGGTGCGGTTCGGCTCGCCATTCGGCAATGAGAATGCTTCCAAGATCGACCGGCTGTGGGGCAGCGTCCGAGTGGAGCCGGCCGCTGCAGCGGAGCGGGCGGAGTGCGAGCGGCAGGTGGCTCAGCGGCAACCGGAATCCCAGGAAGAGCGATATCCCCTGGGAACGGCGTGGCCGGCATCGCCTTGGGACGTGCGAACCGTTCCAGCCGGGGGGCAGCTGAAGGCCGAGGATGGGCTGGAAGTGGGAAGCGACGGGATGGTCAAACTGTCGTCCCCAGGCTTTACGCAGCCGGTGGTGATGCACGGAGACAAGAAGGTGACCGCCACGGTCCGGATCCGGTGTGATGCGCAGCCCGGCCTCTACACCGTGCACTGGAATGAGGAGGGCAAGCCGGCAAAGATCTGGGCCCGCTACCGGGTGACCGCAGCCGCCCCAGGCTGCCAGGACCCGGCAGTCACGCACCAGGCCGGCGCGAACAGGCAGAACGCTCCCTGGCTGCTTGGCGCCGCCGCTCTGGCCGCGGTGGGAGTGGCTGGCTACGCCTTTTTCCGGCGCCGCCGGAAGCCGTCTCACTGATGCCGACGGTCCCGTGTCGCCGGTGACGGTTCGACTCAATCAGCTCCAGCGCAGGAGTGTCTGAGCGCTCCAGTCACCCCTGTAGCGGAGTGCGGCATTTCGCTCTTCGACTATGGCCGAAAAAACCCGGGATATGTCCTGAACGATTTCCCTTCAAAATGCAGCGCGGGCGGGAACCCTCAAGTGAAGCTCAGGAGATCAAAATGTGGGTTGCAGGAGCGGCAAGGCGTGTGTGAGTGTCTTGCGTGAAGCGCTTGATGACCAACAGCGCTTCACGCGCAGGGGGTTGGCACCTGGGGGGAAATCATTTCCTGCGTCTTCCCGTCTTCACTTCGGTGCCTCCTGCATTCCGTCACGCAGGATCAATTTTTGGGGGAAGTTGAAATGGGTAACACCACTCGCCGAGGATTCGTCGGCGCGATGGCCGCGACCGTCGGAGCATTAACGCTGGCGGCGGCTCTGCCCGCGCAGGCCAGTGCTGTAGAAGCGCCGCTGCCCTCCACTCCGCAGGCGTACGTCGCATGGCTGGAGGCCAAGCAGGACCCGGCCGCGGCTGAGACGATCGCTCAGTTCAAGGCCCTGCCCCAGGAGAAGCAGGAGAAGTTCCTCGGCTACCTGAACAAGCCGGACCACTTCAAGGCGTTCATGGACGTCGCGCAGAGCCCCACCGCCAAGCAGCGCGTGCTGGCCGGCGGCGACATCGTCATCAACAAGGAGGAGTCGAACTCGTCGAACTCTCCGAGCGCGGTGGCCGGTGACATGAGCGCCTGGCACAGCGTTTCCGACACGATCGTCGGCGTCAAGGTCACGACGGTGAAGCTCGGCGTCAACTACCGGGTCTCGGGCAGCAGGGTCACGGCCGTCCTCAGCGGCTGGGCCAGCCACACCAACTGGGTGCCGGCCCTGGCGTTCGACCACGAGCCGATCAAGAACTGGATCTCTGCCGATCCGGGGAACAATGCCCACTCGGAGACCGTGTGGACGGGCAAGTTCGCCATGTACGGCACCTGGTCCTGCCGTCACCGCATGTGGGCTGACCAGGACGGCTTCAAGGACGGTTACCTCAAGAGGGTCTGATGCACTTGGATCGGTGGTCCTGACCAAGCCGCCGGCTGGTAGGCCCTGAGCTGACCAAGCTCGCAGTTCGGCAGGCGCGGAACCAGATGTTTGCCCCCGTGGAGTGATGACGCCCACGGGGGCGGGCCCTGGCCGTGCCTGCCGTGCTTTCGCCTGCTTCCCCCCGGGCTGCACTGCTCCGCTGCGGCGACCCGGGTTGAGGACGGGGTTTCCCTTCCCCCACCCCGCAGGTATCGTTTATCGATAACATCGATAAACGATAACGGAGGTGACGGCGGTGAGTGAGGACCGGAAGCTCCTTGAGCCCCTGTCCACAGTGGTCTCGGGCGTACTTCGCCTGCTGGTCGGCGTCCTCGCGATCAGTGTTGTCCTGAGCCTCTTCAACAGCGACACCGCATTCTGGAGCGGACCGGGCAACTGTGTCACCGCTGACTGGATCTCAGGCAGCTCGAGCGCTGCCGACGCCATGTTCAGCGCTCGAAACGGGGCGCACGTCTCAGCAGTCCCGCAGTACTGCGCCGAACACCCCAGTAACTACCAGCATCTGCTGAGAGTGCTCGGTGGCGTACCGGCGCTCGCTCTGTTGATCGGCGGCCTCATCCTGCTCAACCGCCTGCTGCAGTCGGCCGCCCGAGACGGCGTCTACACCACACAAACCGTCTCCAGGCTGCACCTGCTGGGCTGGTGGCTGCTGCTCGGCAGCGTGTTTGCGGAAGTCGTCGAAGCCGGCGCCCGCGCAGCCCTGCTTGCGACGCTGACCGACAACGTCACATTCTCGGCCGAAGCGGTACTTCACACATCGGCATTCCCCTACCTCACAGTCCTGACCGCCCTAGGGGTGCTCACGTTCGCACGGATCATGCGTGTGGGGGCCGGCATGCGCGAGGACCTCGAAGGGACTGTCTGATGTCCGACGAGGAAACCGAGACCCACGAAATCCACGTGCATCTCGACCGTCTCCTCGCCGAACGGGACATGACGCTGGCGGAACTCGCCGCTCGCGTAGGCGTGACCAATGTCAATCTGTCCATCCTCAAGAACAATCGCGCAAAAGCGATCCGCTTCACAACCCTCACGAGCATCTGCCGAGTGCTCGGCTGCCAGCCGGGCGACCTGCTCAGCTACGGCCCGGTGCGCAGTGATGTCCAGGCTGGATAACCACCGTCGAGCCGCACAATATCGCTCGTTCGGCAAAGGGCGGCGCAGCTAACCATCCCACTCGCAGAAAATAGAGGAGAAGTAGATGATTGGAATGATGGACACCGGAATGAAGATCACGGCGGTTATCTCTGTCGCGGTGGTGATCGGCCTGATTGTTCTCGCCAACAGGTGGCTCAAGCGACGCTGAGCCCGGCTGCGCGACGGAACCGGCGGTCCACGACGACCCGAACCCGGGCCCACGGCCCGGGCGCACGTACGCCGAGCTCGTCGGCGGCCCGCTCGACGGGCTTCGAACCGGATCCGGTCCCCGACTTCGATGACGGCTGCCGGACGCTTCACCGCTCTGGGTGCTTGCGCCGACCGGCCGGCACGGCGGTCACGAGAGTCTCCTCGAACCCTGACCGATCTGGGGGAGCGGCGGGACGGACCAGCCGTGCCGGCGTGCTATTTTTGTGAGCGATCGTTCAACTATGGGGGTACCGGTGGGCCGCAAGCAGCTCTGGGATCAGGCGGACGTACTGTCCCGCGCCATGCGACTGTTCCGCCGCCGCGGCTACCTCGGGGCCTCGCTGCGGGACATCGAGGAGGCGACCGGACTGCATCCGGGCAGCCTCTACCGGGTCTTTCAGAGCAAGGAGGGCCTGTTCTGCGCCGCACTGGACGCCTACAACGACCAGGTGGTGCAGGGCCGCGTCCACGCCCATCTCCTGGAACCGTCGGACCCTGTGGCGGGCATCCGGTCGTTCTTCACCTCGACGTTCGAGACCGGCCTCGATCCCGATCCGGGATGTCTGCTCACCAACACCGCGGTGGAGTCCTTCACCGTTCCGCAGGCCGCCGCGGGAGTGCACCGAGGGCTGGAGACGATCGAGTCCGGCTTCGCCGACGCGCTGACGCGCGCCCGCGCTCTGGGCCTGCTGTCGGCGGATCTGGACGTCGAGGTGTCGGCAGCCCGGCTGCTGGCGCTCTATCAGGGCCTGCTGGTGCTGGTCCGGGCCGGCGCCCCCGTCACGAAACTGCACACCATCACCGAGGGCGCAATGGCGTCGATCGGCTCCGACAAAGAAGGACAGCGATGAGCGACTCGCAGCAGCTCTGGACGAACTACGCCGCGTGCTGGTCGGCCGACCCCGGCGAGCGGCTTGCCGCACTCGGCGCGGTCGCGGTCGAAGACGTCGCCTATCGGGACCCGGGCACGGAGGTCGGCGGGCTGACCGAGCTGGCCGCCTACATGGCCGGATTCGCCGGAGCCTTCCCCGGTCACCGATTCCGTATCGACGAGGTAGTCGAGCACCACGACCGGTCGCTCGCACGGTGGACCCAGCTCGGCGAGCAGGACGAACCCGCCATGGCGGGCGTGAGCACCGCACTCCACCGCGACGGCCGGCTCGCTGACATCACCGGGTTCTTCCTCCCCGCGTAAGCGGATCCCGCAGTCTCGCCGAGCCTGTCGCCGACAGGCTGGCGCCGCTCGGCGAGGTCACCGGCCACCGCCACTTCGGTGGCCGGGCACTGCTCCGACACGAAGACCGTGTCCTCCGTCGGGGCACCGACCGCAGCCGCCGACCGGGCTGCCGTGCCATCTCGGGCAGGGGCGTGGTCCGTGTCAGCGTTGCGGGAGTCGGCAGACTCTCGACACGGCGACTCAGTGGTGCCGTCCCCGCTCCGATCCGGCGAGGGCGGAGCCGCTCGCGGCCTGTTCGGGGAGCCGCCGTAGCTTCGGGTGGGCCCGTCAGGTGGTCGTCCAGCGTTGCACCGTCTCTTGGTCGTGGGTGAGCCAGGTGCCGTCGCCGAGGGGCACGGCTGCAACTCCCGGAGCCTGGGGGTAGTCCAGTTCGGCGACGGGCTCGAGTGTGCGTGCGTCGAGGAGGAGGTGGATGCCCTCCTCCGCCCACTGCTCCTCGGCCGCCACGACCAGGATCCGGTTGTCGTCGACGAAGCCCGGGGTGTAGCCGACGAAGACCCACTCATCGGGCAGTACGTTGCGGGCTTCGACGATGACGTCGTCAGCGCCGTCCTGCGTGCGGCAGAGGTATCCCCCGCCGACGTCCTGGCTGACCAGCACCCCGTCCGCACCGAGTCCGACGTAGGGTTCTTCAGCAGTGCCCGCCGCCCGGACGCCGAGCCCGCCGGCCGCGTAGGTGACCAGGAGGCAACGGGCGCCGTCCTGGCCCATGGAGGCGGTCAGCAGGACCTCGGAGCGTGCGTCCGGGAACTGCTGGAAGGCGTAGGTCGCCGAGAAGGTCGGCAGGACGTGCTCGCTGAGCACTTCGCCGGTGGCCAGGTCGAGGGCGCGGCAGATGTCGCCCGCGGAGAGCCCATCGGGTCCGACGGGACCGGCCATGGTCGCCAGGAGGACTCGGCCGGCGGGGTCGGGGGTGCACGCGCCAGCGGCCTCGGGCGATTGCTGCCAGTCCCGGTGACGGTGCTCCCAGCGGACGGTGCCGTCGGGCTCGTGGACGGTGACGGCCTGGCGGGTGCTGATGGCCAGGCCTCCGTCGGGCAGCGGCGAGCAGTACGGGCTGGGGTCGTCGGGAGCCGGGTCGGCCCACACGGCGCGGTCGGCGAGCACCCGGGACGGGTCGGTGCCGACCCTGCCGACGGTGATCGTGCCCTCGTGCCGGGTCACGAGCCGGTGCGCGCCGTCGCGCAGGAGCCAGCCGTCCATGTTCCCGAGCGCCTCGGCGATACCGGGCAGGGATTCATGGGCGAGCAGCCGTACGGGTACGCGGGGATGGTTCATGTGCTCGTCCTAGTTCGGGTCCGGGGTATAGCGGCTCGGCCAGTAGAACTGCCGCCGGTGGGTGGGTTTGTCGTCACCATACGTCGGCCCCGCGAGCATGCCCTCGATGCGGATGATGGGAGCACAGAAATCGGGACAGACGCTGCGCATGGCCGCGCCGTGGGTGGGCAGCCAGTCATCCGAGCCCTTGCTGTGCAGGCGGCTGAGGTAGTGGAGGATGTTCTGCTCCGCATGCCCGCCTGGGACTTTGGGCGGTGTCGGGGGGAGGTACTGGTCGTTCGGGAGTGGGTACAGGCCCATCTCCTGGGCCAGCTTCCGCTGGGCGGGAGTCAGTTTACTCTTGCTGGTTCCGGCGACGATGAGGACGTCCTTGCCCTTGTGGCGTGTGGCGATGATCGCGACGGTCTGCCCCTCCCGTTGCCGCTTGTTGGGCAGGACCTGGGAGATCTTGTGGGCCATGTCTTCCAGGCCCTGCATACAGGGCGCCAGGCCGAGGGGGTCGGCCTCTGTGGCGGGGTTGGTGACGTAGCCGGCGGGGTTGGGGGCGGGGTCCAGGCCGAGGGGGTCGGGGCTGACGTAGCGGCCGGTCTCCGGGTCGTAGTGGCGGAAGAAGTTGTAGTGCAGACCGGTTTCGGGGTCGGCGTACTGGCCCGGGAAACGCAGAGGGGTGTGGGCGGTGGCGTCCCGGTTCCAGGCGGTGGCGCCCCACTGCGTGGCCCGGCTGTGCCAGGCGGTGGCGCCTGTGTGGTCGACGAGTTCGGTCGGTGTGCCGACGAGGTCGGTGACGATTGCGAAGAAGCGGGAGTCGACGGACTCCTGGCCTTCGGCGGCGTTGTGCGTTGTACGGTGCTCGGCCTGGGCGATCGGGCGGTGATCGTCGTACTCCCAGGTCAGGGTGGTGCCGGTGGCCGAGTCGGTCTGTTCCGCCAGGCGACTGCCGTCCCAGCTGAACAGGGTCTCGGCGACGACGGTCCCGTCGGGGGCGTGCTGCCGCTTGGCGGTGCGGCGGCCGAGCGGGTCGTAACGGTACGTCCACCGGGTGCCGTCGGGTGTGGTGCACGCGGTCAGCCGGTCTGCGGCGTCCCACTCGTAGCGCCAGACGTCCGGCTTGCGGGATATTCGCTTCTTGCGCCGCTCGACGATGCGGCCGGCCGCATCGTAGGTGTAGTGGAGTCCTCCGGCGGATGTCAGCCGGTTTCCGCTGTACGCGCGCGGCCCGCGGGACTCGGGGTGCGGGGCCTGGTCGGGCCAGTGCGCGGACGTCTGGTTGCCCTCGCTGTCGTAGGCGTAGGTCTCCGTCCAGTGGTGGGCCGAGATGCGCAGTGGGCGTCCCGCCGGGTCGAGTTCGTAGTGCCTGCTGCTGCCTGTCAGCCCGTCGGTGACGGTTTCGAGCCGGTCGTCGGCACGGTACGCGTAGAGGCGGGAGCTGAGGGTCCGGCCCTGAGCGGTGAGACGGTGCTCCCGGACCCGGCCCGCGGTGTCGTAGGAGGTGCCCAGGACCACGGGCCGCTCGGGGCTGCCGAAGGACCGGGCCACTTCGCGGCCTGCGGCGTCGTGGGCGAACGTGATGCCGTATCCGTGGAGGGCGAGGTGCGTGCGGTTGCCCGCTTCGTCGTGGGTGAGGTGGGTGGTGGCCCCGCTGGGGGTGACGCGGCGGGTCCGGCGGGAGAGGGCGTCATAGCTGTACCGGCTGGTGCGCCCGTCGACGGTCTCGGCGACGGTGCGGCCCATGGCGTCCCACTCCAGGGCGAGCCTGGAGCCGGCGGAGTGTGCCTCGGTGAGGCGCCCGGACCGGTCGTAGACGTACGTGGTGACGGCGCCGTCGACGTCACGGGCGGTGACCCGGCCGGCGTCGTCCAGGTAGGTGGTGACCTTCTGACCCAGCGGGTTGGTGCGGGAGCGCGCACGGCCTGAGGGGTCGTAGGCGTAGCGCAGGGTGCGGCCGTCGAAGTCGGTTTCGGAGACCAGGCGCCCGACGGCGTCGTACGCGTAGCTCCAGGTGAGCCCGGCAGCGTTGTGCACCTCAGTGAGGCGCAGTTCGGTGTCGTAGCGGAACTCGTAGCGCGCTCCGTCAGGCGTGGTGCGGGAGGACGGCTGGTCGAAGTGGGTGTACTCATAGCGGGTGACACCGCCGTTGGCATCGGTCTCGGTGAGGCAGTTGCCCTCCCCGTCGTAGGTCCATCGCTGGGTGGCGCCGTCGGGACGGGTGTGTGAGGTGAGGTGTCCCTCAACGCTCCACGTGCATGTGGTGACGTCGCCGTCGGCGTCCGTGACCGAGACGGGCCGGCCGAAGGCGTCGCGGGCCAGGGTGGTCGTTCTGCCTTGGGCGTCGGTGTGGGACAGGACCATACCGGCGTCGTCCGAACGGTAGGTCTGGCAGATGCCCAGCGGGTCGGTGACGGCGGCCAGGGCGCCGTTCGCGTCGTACGCGTACCGGGTGGTGGCCCCGTCCGGGGTAGTGAGGGTGGTGTTGTTGCCGCGGTCGTCATAGGTGCGGCGCCACACGCTTCCGTCGGCAGCGGTCACAACGGTGGGCAGACCCCGATCGTCGTACTGCGTGGTGGCGAAGGAGCCATCCGGTTCGCGTACGGAAGTGAGGTTGCCGTGCTCGTCCCAGGTGTAGCTGACGGTACGGCCCTGGCTGTCAGTGCGGCTCAGGAGCCGGTCGTAGCGGTCCCAGACCTGGCTGACCGTGTTGCCCAGGGGGTCGGTCTCGGCGACGACCTGGAGGAGGTGGTTGAGCAGGAAGATGCTGGTGGCGCCGGTGGAATCGGTGTAGCGAGTAACGCGGTTCTCGGTGTCGTAAGCGAAGGAGGACGACAGGTAGCCGTCGGGCCCTACGGTCTGTACGACGCGGCCGGCGCTGTCGTACACATACCGGAAGGTCGAACCGTTGCGGTCGGTCCATGAGGTGATGTGATCGCTGTCGTCGTAGGAGAAGCGGAGCGGCAGGCCGGACGAATTGGTCACCGCGTTGAGACTGCCGCGTTCGTCGTAGCCGTACGTCATGACGGTGACCGGGCCCGCCTGGGTACGCAGCAGAAGCGAGTCGATACGTCCGTGGCTGACCACGATCTGAACCCGGTAGCCGCCGTGGTGACTGACCGTCGTGGGCGCTCCATCGCTTCGGCGGGTGAACGTGATGCCGTTGCCGTGGCGGTCCTCGATCCCGGTGAGCCAGTACGCCGGCGAAGTGTTGTACGGGCTGCCCGTGAAAGAGCGCGTTGTACCGCTGTGCGGGTCCGATATTCGATAGGTCGTCTGCGCGTCGGCCTCCTCGCTGTACGAGAGAGGCAGCCTGGGCCCTTCGAGCGGCAGGACGGGATCGCCGCCTTCCTCCGGGAAACGGGGGTAGACGAGGAGTGAGCCGTCCTCGCGCGCCCAGATCACACCGCCACCGAGCGGGTCGGCTTCCAGGCGTTCGTCCAGCGTGGATGCCCAGCTGCGGCCGAACCACTGCCCGTAGCGGTACCCGGAGAGGTGGGTCCGGCCAAGGGTGAGCGGCAGGGTGCCGGGGAGGGCGAGGTCGGTCTGGGGCAGCGTCATCTCGCCCGTGGCTACGTCGACCGGGTCGTTCTTGCAGGTCTTGCCATTCAGCGGGATGCTGTTGCGCCGGGGATCGTCCTTTGCGCCATGCAGCGAGTCCGGCTTCGTACGGACGTCCGCACCGTTCTTGCGGTGGTTTACACCTCCACCTGCGCCGCTCTTGCCCTCGCCACCTCCGCCGGAACCTTTCTTCTTGATGCGGTTGAAGTCGTCGTGGAGGGCTTGGTCGTTCTTCTTGTGATCGGTGGATATCTGCTTGACGGCCTTCGGGAGGGTCTTTCCGACGTGGTCGCCCATCGCCTTGGTGGCTTTGCTGAGGGCTGCCATGGCCTTGTCGGCGACGGGATCGATGGCCTGCGCGATGGAGTCGCGGCCGCGAGTGCGGCCATGGTGGTGCTTGGCTTTGGTCAGCTTCGAGGTGGTCTTGCCGTGGATGCCGGTGCTGACGTGGGTGAGGTTGTTGCCCGCGCGGTGGTGTTCGTCGTGTTCGATGTGCAGGTCGATCAGACCGGTGCCGGTGCTGCCCGTGGTTGCGCCATCGGCGGATGCCAGGTGGAGCGACTCCTTGCCCGACTGGACGCCGTCGCTGAAGCCGTCCTTGCCTGCCTTCTTCGTCTGATCGAGGTCGACGCCGTCCTGGATGCCCAGGGCCATGGAGCCAAGCTGGACGACGAGGTCCGCAGCCATACCCTCCAGGGCGGCGACAGCCGGTTCGGTCATGGCGGAGACGATGTAACCAACGGCTTCCTCGGCGCATTCTTTGATGAGGCGCTTGACGACTTCCTGCGTAGCGCGCATGGCGCCTGCGCCGATCAGCATCGACAGACCACCGGTGACCGGTATGAGGGAGAGGGCGATGCCAGCCTCGGAAGCCAGATATCCCAGTTGGACCAGGGCCGCGCCCTTCATGGCGACAACGGCGTCGGCCGCCAGTTCCATCGCCCCGGCGATGGTGCGGGCCGCGCCGGCAATGTCCTTGAAGTGCTTGCCCTTGACCTTGTTCCAGTGCCGGTTCAGAGCCTCGATCGACTCGCCCTTGCTGGCGGACAGCAGGCGTTCGACGTGGTTGTTGGCGAGCTGGCCGTCGTCCAGGAGGTCGTCTGCGAACTCACGGAGCGCGTCGGCCATCTCACGGTAGGCGTCCTCATCGACGTTGGGCCAGGCCACACCGATCAAGTCAAGCAGTGTGTCCGCCCAGTCGGGCACCGTAACCGACATACCCCACCCCCGTGGTCAAATCTGATCAAACAACCGAACAGTCATACTACGGGGCCACTCTGACGGGTAATCCGCATCTGCGAACCGGACACCCAGTGCACATGGAGCCGCCGAGGTTGACGTGGCGCGACACCCACATCGCACTTTGACGCCCCGGCCCTCTGCTGCTGGGGAATGCCCTTGTGTCGTCGTCACTCTCGCGCCGGCCTTAGCGGAGCACGGTCCTGCACGGCTCCTTGAGAACTGAACGTGTGCTCCCGATTCCACGCCTGGCGGCCCTGCCGACGCAGGGGTGGACCGGGGGCTGGGCGCTCGCACGGTCTGCCCCCGCGGGCTCGTCGGGTTCGGGATCCTCGTTGGATGAGCTACCGCACGGTGACGCGTTTTTCCTCACGAGCTTCGAGCTCTGGACACGGCGTGCGCCCGTGCGGCCTTGCGGTGCCGCGCACGGCTGACGAGGTGGCGGGCCTTGGAGCCCTGGAATTAGTGCGCCGTGCGGCCCCGCGTGCTCGTCTTCGAGAACGGCACCGGAGAAGGGGCGGGATCCATGGACGTGTTCTGCGGGATCGACTGGGCGGAGGGACACCACGACGTCGCGCTCGTCGATGACACGGGCTGGCTGCTGGCCAAGTGCCGGATCAACGATGACCTGGATGGCTACCGGGTGCTGCTGGTTCTTCTGGCTGAGCACGGCGACACTGCGGAGACGCCGATCCCGGTGGCCATCGAGACCAGCCGCGGCCTGCTGGTCGCCACGCTGCGGCAGGGCCCCGGCAGATATACGCGGTCAACCCGATGGCTGCCTCCCGCTACCGCGACCGGCACGGAGTCAGCCGCAAGAAGTCGGACCCGGGCGACGCCCTGGTGCTCACGAACATCATCCGCACCGACGCGCCGGTGCACCGCCCGCTGCCCGCCGACACCGACCTGGCCCAGGCCGTCGCCGTCCTGGCCCGCGCACAGCAGGACGCGGTCTGGAACCGGCAGGAGGCCGCCAATCCGCTGCGGTCCCTGCTGAGGGAGTACTTCCCGGCGATGATCGAGGCGTTCAGGGACAAGCCGGGAACCCTGACCCGCCCCGATGCCCGCCGCATCCTGGCCGTTGCGCCCACACCTGCTCTGGCCGCCAAGCTCCAGATGTGGAGGCTGACCGCCATGCTCCGGCGGGCCGGCCGCCGGCGGGGCATCGAAACGGACGCCGAACGAATCCAGCAGCTCTTCCGCGAGGAGGCCCCGCGGCAGCTGCCCCTCGTCGAGGACGCTATGGGCAAGCAGGCACTGGCCCTGCTGCTGCAGCTGGACGCCGCCTGTCAGGCGGTCGATGACCTGGCGCGGGCCACCGAGGAAGCCTTTCGTTCACACCCGGACGCGACGATCATGCTGAGCTTCCCAGGGATCGGTCCCCAGGTCGGTGCCCGCATCCTGGGCGAGATCGGCGACGACCGGACCCGGTTCGCCACGGCTGGAGGGCTGAAGGCGTACGCCGGCCGGCCTGCTCGCCAAGGGCGTCTCCCCGAAGAAGGCGTTCAAGGCCGGCGCCCTCGGACGCCGCGTGATGGTCACCGGCGTCGACTTCGTGTTCCGGCCGCAGCCGACGATCTACCTCCTGTGGGCGCTGGGGGATGAGGAGACCCGCAGGGTGATCGAGGCCGCGCACGAGCGGGCGATCGTACGGGTGCTGGAGTGGATCGAGGACGAGGTCGCGGTGATCCGGTACGGCAAGGACGGCATCTACCGGGTGAGGCCGCCCGGCGGTCTGGTCGCCGCGCGCTTCCGCCACTACGAGGCACGCTCCGGGATGCCGCTGCTCCATGACCATCTGCTGCTGTCGGTGAAGGGACAGCGCCTGGACGGGAAGTGGGGCTCGATCCACACCACGGCCCTGCACGAGGCCACCGTGTGCGCCTCCGCGCTCTACAACGAGCTCGTTGCTGCAGAGGTCTGCGAGGCGCTCGGGCTGGCGACCGAGCCGCGCATCGTCACCCCGGGGCGCCGGCCTGTGATGGAGATTGCCGGGGTGCCGCACGAGCTGATCCGCTGGACCTCCCGGCGCAGCGACCAGATCGCCGCCTGCCTGGAAGAGCTGGAGCACGAGTACGTCACCGCCGTCGACGACGACGGCGAGCTGAAGTTCCTGCCCGTGGTCTCCGAGCGGGCCCGCGCCAAGCTGAACGCCATGGCCGCCCGCAAGACCCGCCCGCCCAAGCAGAAGACCCTGCCGCTCGCGCAGTTGCGCGCTTGGTGGAAGGCGAGCGCGATCCTCACCTCCGGGGTGGCCGCCGACGTCCCGCGCGTCCCCGGTATCGCAGACGAGGCACACCGCCCCGTCGACTGCGCCGGGCGCCTCAGGAGGCGGTCTGGGCGGCGAGGGGCTTGTCGGGGGTGGTGGTCGGGGTGGGTCTGCGGAGGGACTGGTCGGAGTTGAGGACCGCCCGGTAGAGGGCGTGGATGTGGGGAGAGGGTTCGAGGCCGAAGCGGCCCGAGAGCTCGTTGCGCAGGTCGCGGTAGATCTCCAGGGCTTCCACGCGGCGCCCGGCGCGGTAGAGGGCCAGCATGAGGTGGGCGTGCATCTGCTCGTGGGTGGGGTCTCCAGCCGCGTGGGTGAACAGTTCGCCCAGGAGTTCGTAGTGCCGTCCCAGTCGGAGTTCGGCGTTGATGCAGCGGTCGAGTACGGCCCGGCGGCGCTCTTCCAGTTCCCTCGCGCGGATGGTCAGCAGCGGTCCGGTCGCCAGGTCGGCGAGGGCCGGGCCGCGCCACAGGGCGAGGGCCTGGCGGAACCGGGTTGCGGCCGCGGCGTCGTCGCCGGCTGCGACCGCGCGGTGGCCGCGCTCGGCCAGGCGCTCGAACTCGTCGGAGTCGACCTGGGTGAGTTCCGGGTTGAGCTGGTAGCCGCCGGGCCGTGTGACGATCACGACTCTTGGGTCGGTGGCGGGCGCGCCTGTCGTGGCGAGTGCGCGAAGTTTGCCTATGTAGGTGTGGATGGCTGCGCTCGCGCTGCGCGGAGCCTGCCCGGCCCAGAGTTCCTCGGTACATTCCGTGAGGGACACCAGGCGGCCGCGGTGGAGGGCCAGCAGGGCGAGCAGTTTGGCCTGTTTCGTTGCCGTCGGGGTGACATCGACTCCCTTGATATGCACAAGTAACGAACCCAGCACCGAGATATCCATCAACCCCCCCGAAGTTAGTGGTTAGCCACTAGTCACATAGCCTAGAAACTTCTGAACTGAGTTGTCAATGCACATTCATGTGACGTGGGCGGCATCGGCGCAGGTGGAAGGCTCTTTCGCGTACCGCCGGGCCGGTGCTGCGAAGCGGAACTAAAGCCTCACGCAAGCCCGCCTCCACCACGCCGCGAGTGTCCCTCCAGCTGGTCTCCACTGCTCCGGAACTCCCCCTTCATCCAGCTCCTCATCGGCGCCTTCCTGTCTCTACGGTCTCGTCAACTGCACCGACCACATCGGCGATGACGAGGAGTGAGGCCCGTGCCGGCACAACGAGGCTCACCGTCCGGGGCCTCCTGGAAGCAGTACGCGGACCGTGAGTTCGACGGTGAGACGCTGCGCATCTGGGAGCGCCCCACCGACGACCCGCACGCACCGCGCATCGCTCTGGTGCACGGGTTCGAGGAGAGCCGGCAGAGCTGGGAGCCGCTCACCGCACACCTGTCCCCGGATCTGCGCCTGTACGCCCTGGACCTTCCCTGGCGCAACGGATCGCAGCACCGGTGGGCGAGCGGCGGGACCTCCCCGGCCTGGCTGGAACGCGCCCTGTCGCTCCTGCCCGGACGGCCGGACCTGATCGTGGCGCACTCCTACGGGGCGACCACCCTGCTCGACCTGCTGACCCGGCGGGTCGAAGCCGCCCGGGTCCCGTCCGTGCTGGTCGCGCCGGTCTTCCGGCCGGACGACCGCCCGATGGACCCCGGCTACTTCGACGAGGCGGTCCAGCGCTTCCGCGGGGTGCTCGCCGACGGGCTCCGCGCCCAGATGGGGCCGCGTGCGCAGACCGTTCCCGTGGACATCCTCGCCTCCATGGCGGACAAGGTCCGCGAACGGGTGGAGCCGCACGGCTTCCTCCAGTTCTACGCGACCCTCGCGCGCTGCCCTGACCTGCGGCTTGAGGACGTCGACGTACCCGTACTGATGATCAGCGGAACTCGCGATCCGTCCGCTCCCCCGCAGGCCGTCGACGCGCTCCGCTCGCGCATCCCGCACTTCTCCCTCCATCAGGACCCCGGCTTCAGTCACTTCTGTCAGTTGCAGCAGCCGGGCCCGGTGGCAGAGGCGATCACCGCCCAGCTCACCCGGCTGGGTCTGCGCCCCATCGAAGAGGAAGCGAACCACGCATGACCGCACCCGAAGACCGCCCGTATGACGTCGTCATCAGCGGGGCGAGCATCGCGGGCTGCGCCGCCGCCGTACTGCTCGCCCGGCGTGGCGTGCGGGTCGCCCTGCTGGAACGCCGGTCCGACCCGGCCGCGTACAAGGTGCTGTGCACGCACTACCTCCAGCCCTGTGCCTACCCGGTCCTCGACCGGCTCGGGCTGGTCCCGGCGCTGGAGAAGGCCGGAGCCGTCCACAACGAGGCGCGCTGGTACACCCGGTGGGGGTGGATCGAGCCGAAGGCGGCGCCCGGCGAGCCCAGGCTGCCGTACGCCTACAACGTCCGCCGCAGCACGCTCGACCCGCTGATCCGCGCCCACGCGGCGGACACCCCGGGTGTCGACCTGCTGCTCGGCCACAACGTCACCGGTCTGCTCCGCGAAGGCGGGCGGGTGGCGGGCGTGAAGGTCAACGGGCCGGACGGCGAGCGGGAGATCCGGGCGCGCCTGGTCATCGGCGCCGACGGCAAGGACTCGGCCGTCGCCAAGCTCGCGGAGCTGCCCACGCGTACCCATGAGAACCAGCGCTTCAGCTACTTCGCCCACTTCCGCAATCTGCCCCTGAAGGACGGCATCACCCACTCCTGGTTCCTGGAGCCGGACGTGGCGTACGCGATGCCGAACGACGACGGCGTCACGATCGTCGCCGTCATCCCCGACAAGAAGCGGCTGCCTGCCTTCCGTGAGGACCTGGAGGGCAGCTTCATGCAGTTCGTGCGCGACCTGCCCGCAGCGCCCGACATCGACGCCGCCGAACGAATCACCAAGATCACCGGAACGGTCAACTATCCGCTGCAGTCGCGCAAGCCGGTCGGCCAGGGCGTCGCCCTCATCGGGGACGCGGCCGTCACCGGCGATCCCCTGTGGGGTGTCGGCTGCGGCTGGGCGCTGGAGTCCGCCCAGTGGCTGGCCGATGCCGTGGGGCCGGCCGCGACCGGCCGGGGCGATCTCGACGGTGCGCTCCTCGCCTACGCCAAGCGTCACCGGCGCAAGCTCGGCGGCCATCAGCACCTGGCCGCCGACTACGCCACCGCCCGGCCGTTCAACCCCTTCGAGCGGCTGATGTTCTCGGCGGCGGCCCGCGATGACGCGATGGCCCGCCACATGCACATGTTCGCGTCGCGGCTCATCGGGCCGCTGCGCTTCCTCAATCCGATCGCGCTGGCGAAGGCATCCGCGGTCAACCTGCGTTACCGCGGGGCTCCCGCGCACCTGTCGCACCGCGCTTCGTGAGCCGGTTCCCGCCGCTCACACCCACGTCGCGACGCACCTCCCGTCACTGAGAAAGGCATTTCACCATGAGCACCGACACGACCTACGCCCTCTCCGCCGAGCAGGACACCATGCTGCGCGAGATCATCATCGAGGTTCTGGAGCTGGAGGCGGGCGAGCTCACCGACACCAGCGGCTTCATCGAGGACCACGACGCCGACTCGCTGCTGGCCATCGAGATCCTCGCCCGCATCGAGAAGGACCTCGGCGTGGTCATTCCGCAGGACGACCTGGTCGAGATGGGCAACCTCAACGGCGTCCGTGCCGTGGTGACCCGCAGTCTCGCGGGTGGCAGCAATGTCTGAGCCGGGCACCCGCAGGGTCGTGGTCACCGGGCTCGGCGCGGTCAGCAGCGCCGGCATCGGAGCCGCCGAGTTCACGGCGGCGATCCGGGCGGGAGCGCCCACGACCTCGGAGATCAGCAGCTTCGACACCACCGGGTTCCCGCACGTCCACGCGGGTGAGGTGAAGGACTTCGAGCCCCGCGAGTGGCTGCGCCGCATCGACCCCGGCCAGTGGGGCCGCAGCAGCCAGTTCGCGGCGTCCGCGGCGCGACTGGCAGTCGCCGACGCCGGGCTGGCGGAGGAGGACCTCGCGGCGGCCCGGGCGGGTTCGGTCATGGGGACGACGAGCGGTGAGTCCGCCGTGATCGAGGAACTCGTCGCCGAATGGGCGGCCGACAGCCTCAAGTCGATGACTCCGGGGCGGGTGGCCGCGGCCCCCGCCGGGCGCATCGCCGTCGCGGTCAACCACGAGCTCGGCCTGACCGGGGAGGCGCTGACGCTGGCCACCGCATGCTCGGCCAGCAACTACGCGCTCGGTTACGCCTACGACATGGTCGCGGGCGGCGACGCCGACTACATGCTGGCCGGCGGCGCGGATTCGCTGAACCGCTGGGCTCATGCCGGATTCTTCCGGCTGGGCGCGCTCGCGGAGGAGGTGTGCCGCCCCTTCGACGTGGACCGCAGCGGCATCCTGACGGCCGAGGGCGGGGTCGCC
This sequence comes from Streptomyces sp. R33, assembly GCF_041200175.1. NCBI lineage: Bacteria > Bacillati > Actinomycetota > Actinomycetes > Kitasatosporales > Streptomycetaceae > Streptomyces > Streptomyces sp. R33. Next base: position 290,544 of record NZ_CP165728.1, read on the forward strand.
CTGCTGCTGGAGCCGTACGAACGGGCCGTCGCCCGGGGCGCCCGGATGTACGCGGAAGTGCTCGGCTACAGCGTGAACTGCGACGCCGAGCACATGGTGCACCCCGACCCGACCAGCATCGCCGCCTGCATCCGGGACGCGCACCGCAACGCGGGCGTCACCCCGGAGCAGATCGACTACATCTGCGCGCACGGCACCGGCACCCGCACCAACGACGCCACCGAGGTGGCCGCGGCCCGCGAGGTGTTCGGCGACCGCATACCGCCGATCAGCTCCATCAAGTCGATCATCGGTCACACCATGGGCGCGGCCAGCGGCTTCGGCGCGCTGATCTGCTGCCAGGCCCTGTACGAGGGCTTCCTGCCGCCCACCGCGAACGTCGAACAGGTGGACCCGGCGCTCGGTGCGGGCGTGGACCCCGTACCGGGCAGTGCGCGGCCGGCCAGGCCGCAGGTCGTGGAGAACCACGGGTTCGCGTTCGGCGGCAACAACGCCATCACCATCCTCGGGAGAGTCTCATGAGCAGCGCCACGGCCATGGTCGCCGCGGAGGAGGTCGCGTCGGGGCACGCCCCCGGCCGGACGGCGGCGCTCGCCGTCACCGCGGTCGGCGTCGCGACGCCGGCCGGCCTCGACCCGGTGGAGCTCGCCCGCGCCGTGCTCGCCGGGCGTCAGGGCTCCGCGGACACGGAGGGCCTCGGTGACGAGGCGCTGCCGCCGCGGGGGGCCCGCGTGGTTCCGGAGCTGCAGAACGCGTTCGCAGAGCACATCGGCCGCAAGGGCAACCGGCACCTGGACCGGACCACCCGGCTCGGGCTGCTCGCCTGCCAGTTCGCCCTGGAGGGGCACACCGGGCCGGTGGGTCCCCGTACCGGGGTGGTGCTCGGCACCAGCACGGGCAGCATCCGCAGCTCCAGCGAGTACTCGATGGAGACGCTCCGTCAGGATCGCCCGTACCTGGTGAACCCGAGTCTGTTCCCCAACACGGTCATGAACTGCGCGGCGGGCCAGATCGCGATCCGGCACGGCCTGAAGGGTGTGAACGCCACGCTCGCGGGCGGCCATCTCGCCGGGGTGCAGGCCTTGCGCTACGCCCGCAACGCCCTGCGGCAGGGGCATGCAGACCGTCTCCTGGTCGGCGGTGTCGAGGAGTACTGCGCGCAGAGCGCGTGGGGCTGGCACCGCTCGGGCGCGCTCGGCATCGACGCCCCGGTGGGCGAGGGAGCGGCGTTCCTGATGATCGAGCCGGCCGCGGCGGTGCACGCGGCGGGCCGCCGGGGTCTCGCCCGGATCCTGGCCTGTGAGACCGCTTTCGCCGGCGGGCGCGGGCTGGGCGACGCGCTGGCCGCCGTGATCGGCGCCGCGCTGGTCCGCAGCGGGAAGGACCCGGCCGAGGTGCAGGCCGTGTCCCTCGGCTCCACGGGCCAGAGGGGTCTGGAGCTCGTCGAGCAGCGCGCCGTACGCGCGGCGCTGGGCGGGCGGCTTCCGCAGCGGGTCATCCGGGTCAAGGACACCGTCGGTGAGTGCTTCAGCTCGGGCGGCGCGCTCCAGATCGCGGCGCTGCTCGGTGCATGGCAGGACCAGGGTGCGGCCGCCGCGGGCGAGACCGCGGTGGTGACGGCGGTGTCCCAGGAGGGCCAGGTCGGGTGCGTGGTCCTCGACACCAATGAGCTCGGTACCGGTGAGCTCGGCGCCGGTGGGCTCGGCGCCGGTGGGCTCGGCGACTGACGCCGGCGGAACGTGAACGGCGGGGGCCGCGAAAGCGGCTCCCGCCGCATCGGTTGACGGCTTGCAGGCCGGAAGGGCGGAGAGGTACCCATGATGTTGACGCAGTCGCGACCCGCGCCTGTCCTCCGTGAGCTCACGGACGTACCGGAGCAGGATCCGGGGCAGCTGGTCGCACGCTGTCTGGCCGGCTCCCAGGAGGCGTGGACGGCGCTCGTGGAGAGGTACGCACGGCTGGTCTGGACGGTTGCCCGGTCCCACCGGCTGAGCGACTCCGACTGCGAGGAGGTCTTCCAGCTGACCTGGCTGCGCGTGCACCAGAACCTGGCCCGCATGCACACCCCGGAGCGGTTCCCCGCCTGGCTGACGACGTGCGCGCGGCGCGAGAGCCTGCGCCAGTACGAACGCACGGTCCGCTACGTGCCCGTCGAGGACATGACCACCCTGGACCGGGACCGGCGCACGGAGTCCGGTCCTGAGGAGGCGCTGCTCGAGCGGGAGAGCCGCGCCGAGATCCGTGCCGCGCTGGCCCGATTGTCCGAGCGGGACCAGGCGCTGCTCGCGCTGGTCAGCGCCGATCCGGCGCCCAGCTACGACGAGGTGAGCCTGCGCCTCGGCATAGCCCGCGGTTCGGTGGGGCCGCTGCGCGGTCGGGCGCTGCGCCGGCTGGCCGGGCAACTGGACCGGGAGCGGGAGCGTCAGGCGGAATCCGCTTCGGCCCGGGGGACGCATGCCGGGTGGACCGAGCCGCCCGAGGGCGCGGGCCAGGCACTGATCTGACGTACCAGTGCTGCGGAGGGAGTGCCCACCGCCGCCCGCAGCCGGGCGAGCAGGGCCTCGGCGTCCGCGTCCGTCTCCGACGGCCGTGTCGGCGTCGGGGTGCTGTCATCCGGCATACCGGTGCTCCTCGCTCTGTCTCATACCGCCGTGTCGAGTATCCGTCCCGGCGGTATCCGTCTGTGGCGGATGTGACGCGTGCCGGCGGGGGCGGCGGCACTGGCCGTGTACCCGTCGGGGACTTCGAGATCGATGATCTGCGGCCCGCCCGGCACCTGGACGGGCGCGGGCCCCATTCCGTGCGCCAGCCCCGTTCCGGCGGCCTTGAGCCATGCCTCCCGGCGCACCCAGGTACGCAGGAACGCCGCGGGCCGCTCGCCCTCGGGCGCGGCTTCGATGGCGCGGAGCTCGTGGGGGGCGAGCCACCGGGACACGGTGTGCCGCGTGCGGTCCAGGACGGGACCGGATTCCACGTCCACGCCGACGGCGCCGCCCGTCGTGAAGGCGTAGAGCACGCCGTCGCCGGAGTGGGACATGGAGAATTCGAGGCCCTGGTCGTTGCTGACGTACGGGCGGCCGTGGGGTCCTGCGCAGACGGGGCACGCCGCGCGGGCCGGTGTCGGCTCCCCGCGTGAGGCGGGGAGGTAGCCGGCGAGCAGCAGGCGCAGACCGGCGTGTGCGAAGGCCCGGCGGTGGCGGTGCAGGGACCGGCCCGGCCGGGTGGCCCGCTGCCACTGCCGCTGTCCGTCGCCGTCGCCGTTGCCGTCTTCGTCGCTCGGGTGCAGACCGGGCCGTGGGGTCGCGCCCGGCGGCGGCACGGAGAGCCACCACGTGTGCAGTTCGCCCGTGCCGGGCGCCGGGTGCGCGGAGGTCACAACGCCACGCCGCCGTCCACTTGCAGCACCTGGCCGGTGATGTAGGAGGCCTTGTCGGAGAGCAGGAAGGCGGTGAGGTCGGCGACTTCCCGGGCGGTGCCGAAGCGTCGCAGCGGTACCGATGCGAGGGCTTCCTTGGTCGCCTTCTCGCTGAGCTGGTCCGTCATGTCGGTCTCGATGAAGCCGGGGGCGACCACGTTGACACGGATGCCGTGACGGGCGAGTTCCTTGGCGAGGGTGCGGCTCAGGCTGTTCACACCGCCCTTGGACGCGGCGTAGTTGGCCTGGGTGGCGTGTCCGTAGACGCCGGCGACCGAGGAGATGTTGACGATCGCGCCGGCGCGCCGCTTGAGCATCCCGAAGCCGACGGTGCGGCAGAAGTTGAAGGTTCCGGTGAGGTTGGTGTCGATCACGCTCTGCCAGTCGTCGACCGGCATCATCACCAGGTGGTTGTCCTTGACGATCCCGGCGGAGTTGACCAGCCCGTAGGCCGGGCCGAGGGCGGCCTCCGCGCGCTTGACGAAGGTTTCGACGGACTGGTGGTCGGCGACGTCGCAGGGCTCGTGGAAGCAGTTCGCCCCTTGGGCCCTGACGAGTTCGGCGGTCTCCTCCGAGGCGGCGGACGCGCTGCGGCCGCAGAAGGCGATGTCGTATCCCTCGGCGGCGAGTTGGACGGCGATCGCACGGCCGATACCGCGTGATCCTCCGGTGACGATGACGAGACGGCCAGAGCGCTGCGGCATGGCGGGGGTTCCTTCACAGATCGGGATCAGGTCGGGGTGCGGCGGTGGAAGCAGGGGGGACGGGGGCCCTGTCAGGGGCTGGGCAGCGGGGCGCCGAGGCCCACGTACACGTCGAGCAGATCGTCGGAGAGCCAGTACTCGGCGATGCGTCCGGTGTCGTCGAGGCGGAGGATGTCGGCGCCGCGCAGGGTGACCGGGGTCCCCGGGGCGGCGGTGACTCCGGCGGGCCGGCCGTGCTGCCAGCTGCCCTGGAAGATCCACCGGCCGATGACGTGGTCGCCGTCGGCGAACGGCCCCAGGTCCGTCCGGATACGGGCGTTCTCGTAGGACGAGCGGAAGGCGTCGATCCAGGCGACGAACTGCTCGGACGTGCGGAGGGTGGCCGGGTCGGGCATTCCGTACTGCGGGAGGTGCAGGACGAAGCCGGGGGCGAGGATCTCGTCGGCCCGTTCCCGTCGGCCGTTCCAGAGTTCCATCCACTTGTCCCACAGCTCGGTGTGCCGGTCGTGCTGCCGCGGAGTGGTCGCAGTGCTGGGCATGGTGCTCCTGGGGGTGCGGGCGGATCGTCCGTCCCTACAGAGCGCTCGGAACGCCGCTGGATACACCCGTGCGCCGGAAGGGGCGCGTACGCACGGAAGCCGGGCGGGCACGGCGTGGTGAGCCGTGTCCACCCGGCTTCCGTGTGACGGATCCGGCGTTCGGGGGCCCGAGGGGCAGGCCTCCGGGCGAAGGGTCTGGTGGGGCAGGCCGGACGTCAGCCGGCCTTGGGGCGATCGGACCGGAGCACCAGGGCGACGAGGGCGGTGGCAGCCGATGCCGCGGCGGTGAACCACCAGCCGTAGCGGAACGCGGTCAGTGCGGCGTCGGAGCCGACCGGGTTGCCGATGAGCACCACCAGGATCGACACCCCGAGCACGAAGCCGACCTGACGGAACATGTTGTTCAGGCCGGAGCCGGTGGCCACGGCGGTCGGAGGGAGGTCGCGGGTGCTGGCGCCCATCAGCGGGGCGAGGGACAGGCCCATGCCGATCCGGGTGAGCAGGACGCCGGGGAGCATGCCCAGCAGGTAGTTGGACTCCACGGATATGACGAGGGCCCACCAGGCGGCGCCGATCGCGATGACCGTTGACCCGAGGACGATCGAGAGCACCTGCCCGATCCGCGCCACGAGCTTGCCGGACAGCACCGACAGGAACGGCAGCAGCAGGTTGCCCGGCGCCATGGCCAGGCCGGTGGAGAGCGCCGACCATCCCCAGACGTTCTGGCACCACAGCGACACGGACAGGACGGTGGCGGCGAAGCTCATGTAGTACAGCGCGGCGGCGAGGTTGGCGATGGAGAAGTCGCGGATCCGCAGCAGGGCGAGGTCGATGACCGGGCTGGCATGCCGGCCGGAGCGGAAGAGCAGTGCGGCGACGAGGACCACGGCGGCGGCCAGGCAGCCGAGGACCCGGGCCGAGGTCCAGCCCCAGTCGGGTGCCTTGATGATGCCGAGGGACAGCAGTCCGATGCCGCCGGCGAGCAGTACGGAGCCGAGGAGGTCGGGCATCGGCCGGCGCTGTCCGGCGGGGCCCCGTCCGGAGGCGAGCACCTTGCCGCCGACGACGAGGGCGACCACGCCGATCGGGAGGTTCACCAGGAAGATCCACGGCCAGGAGACGTTGACGAGGACGCCGCCGACGAGGGGCCCCGATGCCGCGGCGACGCCGGCGGCGGTGGCCCAGACCCGCATGGCCTTGGCGCGTTGCTCGGGTCCGTAGGTGACCATCAGCAGCCCCATGGAGGTGGGGCCGAGCGCGGCGGCGCCGACGGCCTGGAGCACGCGGGCGGCGTTGAGCATCTCCACCGATCCGGACACGGCGCACAGTCCGGAGGCGAGGGTGAACAGGAGGAGGCCGGTCAGGAAGACGTTCTTCATGCCGAAGCGGTCGGCGAACCGGCCCGCGGGGATCAGCAATGCCGCGAAGACGATCGCGTAGCCGTTGAGGATCCAGGACAGGTCGGCTACGGACGCGCCCGTGAAGTCGGCGCCGATGGCGGGGAAGGCGACGTTGACGATGGTCAGGTCGAGGGTGGAGACGATGATGCCCGCCGAGATCGTGCCGGCGGCCAGGATGCGGCGCCAGTCGCGGCGCGGGGTCCGGCCGGGCGCTGCGGGGGCCGGCCGTTCGGTCACGGGGTGGGTGCTCATAAAAGTCCGTTCAGGGTGCTGGGGTTCAGGGGTGCCAAGGCCGGTCAGTCCTTGATGAGGCCGAGCTGCGTGAGGAGCCCGAGGGTGTCGGCGACGGTCCAGTACTCGGTGAAGCGGCCGTCTTCGATGCGGAGGATGTTGATGCCCACGTGCTCGGTCGGCGTGCCGATCGGAGCGGTGGCGCCCGGGGTGCCGCCCCGGTGCACGGCGGTCGCCCGGTAGCGGCCGGCGACCATATCGCCGTCGACGATCGGACCGGGCTCGTCGGTGAAGTGCAGTTCCTCAAGCGCCCCGCGGGTGCCCTGGATCCAGGCGACCAGACCCGCGCGGTCCACGATCTGGTCGACGTTCGCCGTCTTCATGCGGCCCGCGAGGCTGGTGCCGTGGACGGTGAACTTGTCGGCGAGCACCTCGTCGGCGCGGGAGAAGTCGAGCTCGCCGTTCCAGAGGGCGTTCCACTTCGCCCACAGGGCGCGGGCGGCCTCGGGGGACGTGGTGGCGGGAGCGGATCCGGACATGTGGGTACCTCGCAAGGCTCGTAACGGAAGTCGGGGTGGCTGGGGGGGGTGCCGCCTGGGGACGGCGGGGGTCCCGAACCCCAGGCGACAAGAGGTGACCGACCGCTTGCAGAGCGGCGCCACAACCGGGAAGATAGTACTTAGTCACTACTCAGTCAACGCCGCCCGTCCCCCCCGCCGGGCAAGGCAAGAAGCAGGTGCGTGGTTACATATGGGCATGCAGAGAATGACGGGCGCCGATCGGCGGAAGCAGATCTTGGGAATCGCCTCTGAAGAATTTGCCCGAACCGGCTTCTACGGAACATCGGTCGAAGTAATTGCCCGGGCAGCCGACATCAGCAACCCTTACGTATTCCGGCTCTTCGGAACGAAGCGTGGTCTCTTCATCGCAGTTGTCGAGGCGATGTTCGACGAGATCGTCGAGAACTTCAACCGGGCCGCCGCCGAACTCGGAGGTACGGACGCCCTGATTGCGATGGGCGAGATGTACCGCACGCTCGTCCGCGAGGACCGCACGTTCCTGCTGATTCAGCTGCACGGTTTCGCGGCGTGCGACGACCCCGAGATCCGGGCCGCCGTCCAGACCGGGTTCGGCCGCATGTGGCATGCGGTCCAGAGCAGGTCCGGGGCGGACGACGTCACGGTCAAGCAGTTCCTGTCCCTGGGAATGATGCTCAACGACATGGCCGCCATGGACCTGTGGAACCTGAACGAGCCCTGGGCCGAGGCCTGCGTGGCGGTGCTGCCCGTCGAGAACTGGTCGCCCTGACGGCTGCGAACGGCCCCTGCCACACGGCGGCCCTCGTGTGCGGACCCGTCTCCCGCCGCCCAGGGGCCGTCCCCCCCACAGGCCGGGTGGACCCGCGCCGCGCACACCGCGCCGCGCGCACCCGGCCCAGGTGTATCCCGGAGCGGTCCGGTGAGCTCTGTTCCCCACGCAGTGGCCCGCACGGGGCCACTCGGGTCGAGAGACCGAGTCCGGGACGGGAGCCTGTTGATGCGCTTCAGCGAGGCCGTGACGATCAACGCGGCCGTGACATGGCTGCCCGAGCCGAGCGGGAGCCCCGCCGCGAGGGCGGCGGAATTACTGGTCCCGCAACCGCCGTCCGCGCTCGACATGGCCGTTTCGGCGGCCCGCGACGCATTGACGCTGGCGGGCGTCGAAGGCGTCGAGATCGACCTGCTGATGCACAATTCGCTATCCCGGCACGGTGATGATTCTCGCTGCCCCGCTCACGACGTGGCATGCCGAATAGGCGCGATCGCCGCCGTTCCTCTCGGAATTCAGCAGGGCTGTCACTCCGGAACGATGGCCCTTTACAGCGCCGCGATCCAGCTCGTCACGGACCCCGCGGTCGAAACCGTCCTGGTCACGACCGCCGACGCACATGCCCCCGCGGATTCCGGTGGGGGGACGAGCGGACACGCCGCACATCACGACGGTGCCGCCGCAGCGGTTCTGAGCAGCTCCGGGAGCGGTCTCCGGCTCGTCGCCCAGGTGGTCCACGCAACGGCGGACGGGGACGCGTCCGCCGACGCCGGACCGGACGCGGTACGCAAGGTGCTCACCCAGGCGCTGGCCGAAGCCGGGCTCGCCGCCGGCGACCCGCGGATTCGCCAGGTCGCCCTGCCCCGGCTCGGAGCCCCGACGCTGGAGTCCGTCTACCTGCTGGTGGTGCGCGAGACCCTGACGGGCACTCCGCGGCCGGTGCCCGCGCGCACCGGTCATCTCGGGTGCGGGGACACGCTCGCCTGCCTGGCGGACATCACGGACCAGCGGCTCCTCGATCCGGGTGAGTTCGCGCTGGTGCTCACCGGAGACGGCGGCTTCACCTGGTCCTGTCTCGTGGTGCAGCAGCCGGAGCGCGGCGAAGGGAGCCACCGATGAGCGGGACCGGGACGCCGACGGAGTCGAGGGCGCGGACGGCGGAACTGCAGGCGATCCGCGAGCAGGCCAGGCGCGGGCCGAGTGAGAGGGCGACCGAGGCGCAGCATGCCAAGGGCAAGCTGACGGCGCGGGAGCGCATCGCGCTGCTGCTGGACGAGGGTTCGTTCCAGGAGGTCGAGCAGTTGCGCCGGCACCGGGCGACCGGGTTCGGTCTGGAGGACAAGAAGCCCTACACGGACGGTGTGATCACCGGCTGGGGCACGGTCGAGGGCCGTACGGTCTTCGTCTACGCGCACGACTTCCGGATCTTCGGCGGCGCGCTGGGCGAGGCGCACGCGACGAAGATCCACAAGATCATGGACATGGCGATTGCGGCGGGTGCTCCGCTGGTGTCGCTGAACGACGGTGCGGGTGCTCGTATCCAGGAGGGCGTTTCCGCGCTCGCCGGGTACGGCGGGATCTTCCAGCGGAACACGAAGGCTTCGGGTGTGATCCCGCAGATCTCGGTGATGCTCGGCCCGTGTGCGGGTGGTGCGGCGTACAGCCCCGCGCTCACGGACTTCGTGTTCATGGTGCGTGAGACCTCGCAGATGTTCATCACGGGCCCGGACGTGGTCAAGGCGGTGACGGGCGAGGAGATCTCGCAGAACGGGCTCGGTGGCGCCGACGTGCACGCCGAGACCAGCGGCGTCGCGCACTTCGCGTACGACGACGAGGAGACCTGCATCTCCGAGGTCCGCT